>JAKFXK010000081.1 GCA_021731445.1 Nevskiaceae bacterium
CTTGACTGCGGAGCTGTTCACTTTCACCAGCATGGCGGGATCGGTGATGACGGTGGCAACCGGCTTGATGCGGGCTTCGAGCCGCGCTATTTCTGCCTCGCTGGGACCAGCTTCGGGAACAATCAGGCCGGCTGCGAAAATACAGAACGCGAAAATGCCGCCGAGTGCGGCGAGCACCATGCCGAAGGTGCGGAAAAACTCCTTGTCGTGGGCGTGGTCACTGTGTTCGTTGTGGTTGCTGCTCACGGCAAGACTCCGGGCGAAGAACGATGTGCCCCTATTCTAAGAACTTGGCGCGGTGCTGACCACACCGTGGAGCTGATCAGGCCTCGGGTACGCTCGCTGCTGCAGGCGCAACGGGCGCGGTTGTGCCGAGCTTGAGCAACTCGTCGACGAGTGATTTCGAGAGCTGATAGCGGATTTTCAGCGTCGGCGAATAGAGCGCGAACTGGGGATCGAGAGAGGCGACGATAAAGTCGCTGACACGGCCATCCTTGGTGGTGATGCGCACCTTTGTGCCCAGCATTGCCTCGCCGGGTGCGGCTTCGTTCCACATCGATTTCGCGCTTTTCCAGCCCTCGGCCAGCGTTTTCAGGGTTTGCGGTGTGGCATTGGCCGTGCCGGCGGGTGCCGCCCAGCTGCCATCTGCGGCCTTGGTCAAGGTGAAATCCGGCAACTCGATCTTCACCAGCTCCTCGTTGGCCGCGAACAACTCCTTGCTGATGAGATCGGCGTAGTCCTTGTCGAGTGCGGCGGTGGCCGGGTCGTCGATCAGCATCGTCTTGCCGCGGACGCGCACGTAGCGACGCGATTGCAGGGCATCGCTGCCGCCGAACTCGATCTTTACTTCATTGAGCGTCACGGTGTGGTCGGGTGGCTCCAAGCCCAGCTCTTTCAGGTTGATGCCATCGCCCTCGACTGCGGCCTGCACCTCGGTGCTGGCGAGACTGGTCGCGCCGATGGCCTCGAAGCGATCGGCGCGTGCCTGCACGGGGGTGGTGAGCCACCACTCGGCATCCTTCTTTTCGAGCGTGATGACATCGCTGCCTGGCCACTCGACGACGATTTTGGTAACGCCCTCGGTGGCGATGGGAGTGAGCAGTTCCTTGGGCTTGTTCTTCTTCTGATAGGCCATCCACGCGCCCGCGCCCAGGGCGAACACGATGACGAGTAGCAGCAGGTTGAGACGTGCGCGGTTCATGTAAGGACTCTCCGAGAATCTTACTTATCTGTGGAGTGGGGCCCCGGCCCCACTCGCTCGACGGCAAGGACTGCCACTGGCAGTCCTTGAAATCCTATCTCGCTCAGCGACGACGACGCGATAGCCAGCGGCCGATGCCGATGGCGAGCAGCAGCAGCGGCAGCACGACCAGGAAGCCAATCTGCAACGCCAGCACCGTCCACGGCGAGAGCGACAAGGCCTGGTCGCGCGCCTGGGGCACGGTGATGTCGAGCTGGTCGTCGCGGCTGGCGAGAAAGCGCACCAGGTTTAAGCCCAACTTGCCGTTGCCGGCCTGCGCAAGGATGGCATTGCTGAGGAAATCCGAGTCGCCGACGATGGCCGCGCGCTGGGGTTTGCCGGGAAGCTCTGCTGCGCTCTTGGGTGCACCTGGCGCCGGATCATCCGGCGTCTTCGGCTGCGTCGCATCAGCGGGCGCTTTGAGGCTGCGCGTCAGCAAGAGGCCGAGTGTGAGTGGGCCAGGCTTGTCGCCCTGCTCCGGCTCAAAGCCGATCTCGCCTTCGAGCGGGCCAGTCTCGATCCAGGCCTGCTGGGTGGATTGCAGGAAGGGCTGCGGCTGCCAGGCCGGATCGGGCTTGGCCGTCGGGTCTGTGGAGAGCGCCCGCGCCAGAGGGAACAGTGTGTTCTCGGCCAGATTCTGCGTCACCGGTGTCGGCGGATAGGTGGCGGTGAGGAACAGGCTGGGGTCCTGCGTCATCGCCGCGTATTCGGGGAAGATCGCCGTGCCTTTTTCAAAGCTCACAGCGAGCGCCTGCGCAAGTTCAGGGGGCGGCGGTGGCGAGTCGGGGTCCGAAAGCCACAGCAGATTGCCGCCGCCGGCGAGGTAGTCGAGCAGTATCTTGGTCTCGCCCGCCTGCAATGCGCTGGTCGGGCCTGCGACCACCAGCAGTGCCGCGTTGTCCGGCACGCGCGGCGAGGTGCCGAGGTTCAGGGCTTGCGAGGCGAAACCATTCGCCTTGAGCAGTTGCTCGAAGGCCGAATAGCCCGCCGCACCACCATCGCCCATGCCGCGCTCGCCATGTCCTTGCAGGAACACGACGAAGCGTTGCTCGGCAAAGCTCAGGCGTTGCAAGGCCTGGGTGATGGCTGCTTCGTTCATCTCACCCGCGCGCACGGTCTCGCGGCGGCCGTCGTATTCCAGCACCAGATCGCCGACCTGCTGGATATTGAACTCGCGCACCTTGGTCGGGTTCTTGATCGGGTCGATGAACTCGATCACGAGGTCTTTCTTGACCGAGGTGTAGCGGTTGAAGAACTGCGCGGTGTCGGCGCGGTTCTCAGGGCCGGCGGGCGCGAAGGCCAGCACCTTCACCGGCCCCTTGAGGTTGCCGAGCTGCTTTACCGAGGCCTCGGTGAGCGAGTTGCGCTGGTTGGCCGTCCAGTCGAACTCGGTCTTGAACTGCACGCTGAGCCAGCCGATAAGGCCGATGACGGCGAGGAACAGCAGGGCGGAGACGGCCTGCTGGAAACGGAGTGATTTTTTATTCATAGGAAGGTCTGCCGATTACGAACGCTCGACATCGAGCCGCTGCACGGCGAGCCAGAGAAAGAGCGTGATGAACAGCAGGTAGTAGGCGACATCGGCGGTGTTGAACACACCACGCCGCAGGTTTTCAAAGTGGCCGATCAGCGAAAGGTGGCGGAACAGGTCTGCGAACATCCCGCCGCCATGCGCCATCGCTTCGAGCAGCCAGATCACCAGCAGGAGGCCAAAACCACCGACGGCAGCAATCACCGGCTCCTTGGTCAGCGTGGAGACAAACAGGCCCGCCGCGCCAAAACTCAGCATCAGTAAGAGCTGCCCCACAAGGCCCGCGAACAGACGGCCCGTGTCGAGCTCGGTGCCGCCGAACAGCGAGAACGCCATCGCCGCCATCAGCACCAGAATGGCGAGGAAGAACACACCCAATCCCAGAAACTTGCCGAGCACGATTTCGGTCAGCGAGGCAGGTGCGCTGGTGAGCAGCGTGAGGCTGCCGCTCTTCTTGTCCTCCGCGAACAGGCGCATGGTCATCAGCGGGATCACCAGCAGCAGGAGCACGGCCGAGAAACCGAACAGCCCACCGCCGATGTAGTCGGAAACCCCCGAATACTGGTTGAGCGAGCCGGGGTTGTTGACCATCTCGGTGAGGAGCAGCGAATACGAGAGGCCCATGATGAACTGGATGACGGCGAGCACCGTCCAGGCCAAGGGTGAAACAAAAAAGCGGCGCGCCTCGTGGCGGGCAATGGCAGTGAGGGCGCTCATGCGGCTTCCTTGAGTTGCGATGCGTCGCCCGAGGTGAGCGAGACGAAGATTTCCTCCAGCGTGCGGCCCTCGGTCTTGAGTTCGATCAAGCCCCAGTCGTGCTGCACGCTCACCCGCACCAGTGCCTCGCGCAGATCGGTGCCGGCTTCCGGCGTGACCATGAAGCGCCCCTCGCCGAGTGCCTGCACAGCGGCGATGCCGGGCAGGCCCAACGTCACCGGCGGGCGGTGGAACTGCACGATGATGCGCGAGGCCGTGTGCGCCGTGACGTTCTGCATCGAATCATGGAACACCACGCGGCCCTGGTGCACGATCATCACCCGCGAGCACACGGCCTGGATTTCCGGAAGGATATGGCTGGACAGGATCACGCTGTGGTTCTGCGCGAGCGCAGCGATGAGGCTGCGGATCTCGCGGATCTGGATCGGGTCGAGGCCCACCGTCGGCTCGTCGAGAATGATCACCGGCGGCTGATGCACGATGGCCTGTGCGAGGCCCACGCGCTGCTGGAAACCTTTTGAAAGATTGCCGATCAGGCGCTGGCTCATCTCGTTCAGACCGCAGGACTGCTTGGCCTTGGCGACCGCCGCCTTGCGCGTGGCTTTGGGCACGCCATGCAGGCTGGCTGCGAAATCGAGATATTCATCGACAGTGACTTCGGGATGCACCGGGGGCAGCTCCGGCAGATAACCCAGCGACTGCTTGGCTTTTTTCGGCTCGGCGGCAATGTCGATGCCGTTGATCTTCACACTGCCGGAAGACGGCGCGAGATTGCCCGTGAGCATCTTCATGGTGGTGGACTTGCCCGCGCCGTTCGGCCCCAGCAAGCCCAGAATCTCGCCGCGCCGCAGCGTGAGGTCAATGCCCTGCACCGCCACATTGGGGCCGTAGCGCCGCGTCAAGCCGCGCGCCTCGATCAGGATGTCGTGCTCCATGTTCTCTCTTGGGTTTTTTGTTTGGGTGGAATGACGACGGCATCGACCGGCAAGGTCAATCAGGAGTTCCGTCGCGGGGCTGGATTCTAGCCGTGTAGCCCGGATGCAATCCGGAATTGCGCTCTCAGCAATCAAATGTCCCGGATTGCATCGGGGCTACCACAGCGGCAGCGGATTTAGCGAGTACCCGCATAAAAATCAGGTGCGCCCTCAGGCTGGCGGCGGAAGCGTTGGTAAGTCCACCAGTACTGCTGCGGCATCTTGCGCACGCACTCCTCGAAGATGGCGTTGAGTGCCGTCGCCGAGACCACCGGATCGGGGTCACGGATCGCAGCCGGTGGTTTGAGGTAATGCGATTTGTAGCCCTGTCCCCAGGGCAGCCGCTCACCGTAAAACACCAGAATCTCAGCCTCAGAAGCCTGCGCCAGCGTACGCACCAGCACCGGTGTGTGCGCCAGATGGCCGAAGAAGGGCGCGAACACGCCGCTGCCGTGTGGCGGGTCCTGATCGGCGACGAAGTAGACACCTTCGTTGGCTGCGAGCAGCGGCAACACCTGGCTTTTCACGCCGCGTTTCACCGCAATCATCTTGCCGCCGAAACGGGTGCGGCCCTGCAGAGAGGCCTCGTCGATCGCCGCACCACCGCCCTTGCCGCCCTGTTCCTTATAGAGACCGGTAAAGGTATATCGCTCCGACATGCACATCGCTGGTTGTTCGAACTGACCCTGGTGCAGCGTCAACAGGATCACACCCTTGCCCTTGGCGAAGGCCGCGTCCAATAAACCGATGTTGGTTTCTTCCTTGAGATAGCCGCGCATGGTGGCCTTGCCGCACAGCCAGAGGCGCGGGGTTTCGAGGAACAGTTTCAGCTCTTCGGTGACGGCCTGCCGTGCAATGGCCTGCTGCTCTGCACGCGATTTTTCGGGGAAGCAGCGCTCCACATTGCGCAGCGCCACCCGCTTGCGCCGGTTGGGGATGACCCACGATAGCCAGCCGAGCACGCTGGCAAAGCCATGCAGCAACGGCAACGGCCAGGTGCCAAAAAAGCGCAGCAATATCCAGGCAAGGGTTTTCATGGGTCTCCGTATTCAGCGAGGATTGTAGATGCTGACCCTGACGAGGATTTTGGGATGATCGGACTGCTGCAACGAGTGAAGTGCGCCAGCGTGCGGGTGGAGGGCGAGCTGATCGCGCGCATCGACCACGGCCTCGTCGTGCTGGTGGGGGTCACGCGCGCGGACAGTGAAGCCAGTGCCGATAAACTGGCCGCTCGCCTCTTGGGCTATCGCGTGTTCGCCGATGAAGCGGGCCGGATGAATCGCAATCTGCTGGAGGTGACGGGCGGCCTGATTTTGGTGCCGCAATTCACGCTGGCCGCAGATACCGGCAGCGGCACGCGCGCGGGCTTCACGACGGCAGCCGAGCCGGTGCGCGCACGCGCACTCTTCGAACATCTGCTGCAGGCCGTGCAGCGCACCTTGCCTGTCGTGCAGACCGGGCGCTTCGGGGCCGATATGCAAGTGGCGCTGGTCAACGATGGTCCAGTGACGTTCTGGCTGGAGGCTTGACCCAGACGCCTGTCATTCCGAGCAACGCGAGGAATGACAGAAAGGGGGGCTATTCAGCCTGCGGCACAGGCTGTGCTAGCGTCTGCCCCAAGCACCCCTGACCCACAAAACCATGACCACTGCCACCGTCGCCCGCAGCGACAAGATGCCTTCGAGCCTGCCGTACATCGTCGCCAACGAGTTTGCCGAACGATTCTGCTTCTACGGCATCAACGCCATCCTCGTCGCCTACATGATCGACTTCCTCAAGTTCGGGGATGCACAGGCGGCAACCTGGCAGGCGCTGTTCAAATCGGGGGCCTACTTCTTCCCGCTGCTCGGCGCGATGGTGTCGGACATCTTCCTCGCCAAGTTCCGCACCATCATCAGCTTCTCGATGGTCTACGTGACCGGCTGCTTCGTCATCGCCTTCGGTGGCGAGAGCGAGACCATGCTGATCCTCGGCATGTTCCTGGTCGCCTTCGGCACCGGCGGCATCAAGCCCTGTGTCTCCACCAACGTCGGCGACCAGTTCACCAGCGCCAACGCCCATCTCATCGAGCGCGCGTTTTCGTACTTCTACATCGCCATCAATGCGGGATCGTCGATCTCGATCTACTTCTGCCCGGAGTGGCTGGCCGACCCCGATCTCGGCCCCAAGGTCGCTTTTGGCATCCCCGGCGCGATGATGGCGCTGGCCACGCTGGTGTTCTGGATGGGCCGCAGGAAGTTCGCGGTGGTGCCAGCCGCAATGGCGAAACCCGGCATGGCCTTGGTGGCGTTCTTTGCGGTGTTTTTCGCGGTGCTCGCGTTCACCGGCGTGCTGTTCATGGCCTGCCGCGAAAGCCCGGTGCTGAAGCCCTTCGCCATCCTCGTCGCCACCTTCACCTTGCTCGGCACGCTCGCCGGTGTGGCCGCACTTTTCCTCAAGACCGGCTTGCGCAACGCGCTGCCACCTGAGCTGCGCAACTGGCTGGAGCGCTCGCTCACCGGCGAGGGCCTGACCATCGTCGGCAAGCTGCTGGGGCTGTATCTGTTCATCGCCTTCTTCTGGTCGCTATGGGATCAGAGCAACGGCAACAGCTGGACCATCCAGGCGCAGAGCGCACTCATGGACAAGCGCCTGTTCGGCTTTCTCGATGGCATCCCGATGTTTGCGAGCCTCGCCACCTACGAGATGCTGCCCGCGCAGGTGCAGGTGGTGAATGGCCTGTTCATCCTCATCCTGGTGCCGATCTTCACCTTCGGCATCTACCCGCTGCTGGGCAAGTTGTTTGAAGTCACCCCGCTGCGCAAGATCGGCATCGGCTTCTTCGTGGTGGCCAGCTCCTTCATCATCGTGGCCTGGATCGAGCAGCGCATCCAGAGTGGCTTCACGGTCAGCATGTGGTGGCAGATCACCGCCTACGCCGTGCTCACCGCCGCCGAGGTGCTGGTGTCGATCACCGCGCTCGAATACAGCTACAAGCAGGCCCCGCTCTACATGAAGAGCTTCATCATGGCCTTGTTCCTGCTCTCGACCAGCGTCGGCAATGCCTTCACCGCCGCCGTCAACACCATCATGGTCAAGCCGCTGGCCGCAACCAGCATCGCCGCTGGTGAGCAGACCTGGGTGACGCTGCCGGGCGCAGGCGATTTCGTCACCGGGCAGAAGATCGACTTCAGCGGCGAGACTGGCGTTTCGGTGGTGCTGGCTGATGGCAAGACCGAGCCGCTCGCAGGCACCTTCCTCGTCAGCGAGGTCGATGCCACCCAAGGCCGCGTGCGCCTGATGGACAAGGTCTACCGCAAGCCCATCAGCAGCAGCGGCAGCTTCGACGCGGGCAGGGCCGAGGTCAGCACCTATTCGCTTGTGGGGCCGGTGTACTTCCTGTTCTTCGCGGCCTTGATGGCGGCGGTGTCGGTGCTGTTCATCTTCTATGCCCTGTGGTTCAAGGAGACCACGTTCGTACGCGAAGAGGAACGAAGCTGACAAGCCGCAAGCTTGCGCAAAGAACCCCGCCATGTGCGGGGTTCTTTGCGCTCGGCAGCTGCAAGTTCAACCCACTCGAAGATGCTGAATCAGCCTTTGGTCGCCAGCGCCGCGATACCTGTGCGATGACTCACAGGCAGTGTCAGTATCAATGGCGCGGGCAGGCCCGCGACTGGCGCGATAATCGTTAGGGAGGCACGAATATGTCAGACGGCAGCACTGGGTTCTCACTGTTTTCAGGAGTCAGCCGCATCCCGCACGGTGTCTGCCTGACCTGGGATCCGGTGCTGGTGTGGACGCTCGCCGCCTCCCACCTGCTGGTCGGGCTTTCCTACCTCGCCATTCCGCTGGCCTTGCTGGTGTTCATGCGCCGCCAGCGCGGCCTGCGCTTCAACTGGATGTTCGGCCTGTTCGGGGCCTTCATCTTCGCCTGCGGAGCGACCCACTTCATCAGCCTGATGAACATCTGGAAACCTGATTACGCGCTGGAGGCTGTGGTGATGGCCATCACCGCCATCGTTTCGGTAGCAACGGCGGCATCGCTCATACCGCTCATCCCCGTCGCCTCCAATTTTCTCAACGACAAGGCGCGCACCGAGCAGCAGTTGCAGCAGATGAATCTCGATTTGCAGGATCAGATGGAGCGCTTCTTCGACCTCGCCATCGCGCAGCGCAAGAGCCAGGCCGAGCTGCAGACGGTGCTGGACGCCTCGCCGCTAGGCAAGTTCCGCACGGACTCGGGCGGCAGCATCACCTACATCAACCGCAGCTTCGAGCAGCTCTGCGGCTGGCCCGCCGAGAGCGTGATGGGTGCGGCTTGGACAGCGATCATCCACCCCGAGGACTTGCCAAAGTTTACGCGGGACTGGATGGCCGCAGTGACAGGGCAGAGCCAATTCAGCAGCCGACATCGCCAGCGCAGGCCAGATGGCAGCGTGCTGTGGGTGTCGATGCGGGCTGCGCCGGTGCAGTTCGACGATACCGTCGCCGGCTACGTCGGCTCGCTGGACGATGTGACTGCGCTGCACGATGCCGAGATCGCCCGCAAGGCGGAGGAGGAGCGCCTGCGTGCGCTCACGCTTACCGACAGCCTCACCGGGCTGGGCAACCGCGAGGGCTTTGGCCAAGCCCTAAAATCCGCGCTGGATCGGCGCTCGCGCACGGTCAGCCCCGGCGGCCTCGCCGTTCTGTTCGCCGATATCGACGGCCTCAAGGTCATCAACGACACCTATGGCCATACGACCGGCGATGCACTGATCCAGGGCTTTTCGCAGAGGCTCAAGGAGAGCCTGCGCGTCACCGATTATTGCGCGCGGCTGGGTGGCGACGAGTTCACCGTGGTGATGGAAAGCCTGCGCGACCTGAGCGATGTGGGAGCCATCTGTGACAAGCTGTTGCAGACGATGCAGGTGCCGCTCGTGGTCGATGGCCGACCCTTGCCGCTCACCGCCAGCTTCGGTGTGGCCTGCCACCTGCGCGCCACCGCCATCGATCCGGAGACCCTGGTCAAGCGGGCCGATGCGATGCTCTACGCTGCCAAGGTCGAGGGCCGTAACACCTATCGCATCCACCCGGTCGAGGACGAAGAGTTGGGGGGTGGCGGCTGAACGATCAATTCGGTACCGGCCGCCCTCGCTTGAACGCATCGAGTACTGCAACACGGCGTTTCTTCAGCTCCGCACTCACCGCCGCACCGGTAAAGCCTTCGGCGATGACTTCTTTCACCGGCACCGCAGCAGCCAGCTTCTGCGCCGCCTTGAGGTAGTCCACCTGCGGGTATTCGCACGTCTCGAAATGCTGTCGCCCGCGCGCATCACACAGGCTCGCTTCGCAGACGCGATCCAGGCGATCGGGCTTGCGAAAGGCATCGAGCCGTTCGAGCAGTTCCAGCAGGGTGGCGGGGCGCAGCTCGCGGACGATGTGGATCAGCAGGTGCTCGCGTGTGTGATGCAGTGCGATTTCGCGGCAGTCGTTGGGGATCTTCAACCGCGTGCAGACGCGCTCTACCAGCGGCACGCCGCGTGCATCGTGCATCTTGTGGCTGGGCCATTCCATCATCGGAGTCGCCGCCTTGCCGAGATCGTGCAGCAGGGCGGCGCAGCGCACTTCGAGCGGAAAGTGTTCACGGGCGCCGACATCAACGCACATGAGGGTGTGCACTAGGCTATCGACCTCCGGGTGATAGTCGGCGCGCTGCGGCACGCCGTCGAGCGCGGCGAGTTCGGGGACGATGCGCGCCAGTGCGCCGCAGGCGTGCAACACCTTGAAGAACACGCTCGGCGTGTCGTGCATCAAGGCCCGCGCCATCTCCTGCCAGATGCGCTCCGGCACCAGCGCATCGACTTCACCGGCCTCGACCAGCTGGCGGCACAGCGCCATGGTTTCGGGCGCGACGGTGAAGCCCAAGGGGGCGAAGCGTGCGGCGAAGCGCGCGAGGCGCAGCACGCGCACCGGGTCTTCGGCAAAGCTGGGCGAGACATGCCGCAGCAGGCGCGCAGCCAAGTCGCGCTGGCCGCCGTGCGGGTCGATCAGCTTGCCGTTTTCATCCTGCGCGATGGCATTGATGGTGAGATCGCGGCGCAGCAAATCATCTTCAAGTGTCACCTCAGGGCCGGTGTGAAACGTGAAGCCGTGGTAACCACGCCCACTCTTGCGCTCAGTGCGGGCGAGGGCGTGCTCCTCTTTGGTTTTAGGGTGCAGGAACACCGGAAAATCCTTGCCCACCGGCAAAAAGCCTGCCGCCACCATGTCTTCAGGCGATGCGCCGGTCACGACCCAGTCGCGCTCGCGCACGTCGAGACCCAGCAATGCATCTCTTACTGCGCCCCCTACCAGATAGATTTTCATAGGCATCCCTGCCGAGGTCGCAGCTGTTTGAAATACCACCAGCCCGGCCATCCCTGGCCGGGCGCGCAGCGGGGTGGAGTGCCATTCAAGGCACTCCCCCTTGTTCCGCTGCGCCCGCCCACGAGATGGATTTTCATCATCACTTCAAGGCGTGGCAGGTGCGGGTTCGACAGGCGGCAGCCAGTTACCGGCGCGCACCGGCTTGCCGGTTTCCAGCCACTGATAGACGCCGACATGAAAGAGGATGCGCTGCACATAGGTGCGCGTTTCGTTGTAGGGGATGTTCTCGATCCAGACATCGGCATCCATCGTCTGCGGCGGACGCCAGCGCGTGGCCGCGCCGAAGCCGGCGTTGTAGGCGGCGAGCGCCATCTGCCAGCGGCCATCGGACTTGTCGAGCACTTCGCGCAGGTGCAGCGCGCCCAGCGGCACGTTGAGGGCAGGGTCTTTCAGCCCCTCGGCTCCCGGTGCAGGCTGGCCTGCGGCCTTCGCAGTCATGGCAGCGGTAGAGGGCAGCATCTGCAACAGACCGACCGCACCGGCGCTGGACACCGCATCCGGCTTGAAGGCGCTCTCCTTGCGCATCACGCTGTAAACCCAGGCAGGCGCGATGCCGGCCTCGGCGGCGGACTTGCGCACCAGTTCGGGGTAGGGGCGCGGGAACAGCGCATCGAGGTCACGGAAGATGCCGAGTTTGGTGGCAGTGACGATGGCCTGTTCCGCCCAGCCCATGGCCGCCGCCTCGCGCACCAGTGCAGGCCGTGCGGCGGCGGGCACGCTTTCGAGCGCATCGGCCCACTCCAGCGAGGCAATGGGCTTGATGCCGGCGAGCCAGGCCTCGCGGGCGCGCACGAAGGCGGGCGTGGCTTCGAGTGCGGCGCGCTGTTCCACCGTCACCGGATTCGGTTCGTTGATCGGCGTCCAGCCCTTGCCCGCGCGCCAGGCCGCGAGCAGGCCGTAGCTGTCGTTCTCTGCGGCCAGCGTGCTGAGGCGCTGCAAGGCTTCGCCCCTCTGCCCCAGCGCATCGAGCGTGCGCGCGTTCCAGTAGCGCCAGCGCGGCTGGCTGGCCATTGCCTCCGGCAGCTGCGTCAGCCAGTTGAACGCCTGGTTCCAGTCGCCCGCCCAGAGTGCGGCGCGCACACGCCACTCGTGATCGCGCTCGGCCAGCAGGCGGTCTGGCACCTGCCGGTAGAGTGCGATGGTTTCTGGCCGACGGCTCAGCGCCATGCCCATCGCGGTGTCGCGCTGCAGCGCCTGTTTCTGCGCGACCGAAAGTTTTTGGGTGGCGGCGACGGCATCGAGCAGGTCAGCCGCCTCGCCGGGCGACTTGCGCGCCCAGCGTGCCCAGCTATCGGTGAAACCTTCGCTATCCAGCAACTGCGGTGCGCCCCTGGCGAGGCTGGCGAACTCGCCAGCGGGCCGGGCGAGCTGGCGCACCCAGGCCTCATAACGCCGCTGGCGTTGCTCTGCCAGCTGCGGCAGCAGCGAGCTGGCGCGGGTGCTGTCGCCCTGCAAGAGGCGCGCGCGCACGCGGCGTTCGACCAGCGCGGGCGTGTACTGCGGCTGGGTTTTCAGCCAGGCGAAGCTGGCGGCGCAGGCCTCCGGCAGCTGGGCTTCGTCGAGCCATCGGTCGGCGATCTCCGGCGCCAGCGTGGCGGTGTCGCCGGCCGCGAGACGGGCGTCGAATCGCTGGCAGCGCAGAAGGTCGTTGGCCACCACCTCGCGCCAGTCGGCGAGAAAGGCCGCGTGGTCTGCGCTGGCGGCGTGCGCCGCCAGCAGGGCGCGACGCAGGTCGCGGACATGGACGACGTCGCCGGCCTCGACCAGATAGGCCCGCGCCGCCATGACGCCCTGGGGGTCGACGCCCGCGCCGGTATCGGCAAGCGCCATGCGCAGGCGCGTGGCCACCAGCCAGGGATAGAGCGGATAGTTGCGCAGCGCTTCGCTGTCAGTCGTCGCATCGGCCGTCGGTGCGGCCCAGAGGGCTGCGAACTCTGCACGCACCTGCTCGCTGGTCTGCGCCAGCACAGCCCCATTCGGCAGGGCAAGCAAGGCTAGAACAGCAAGACACCGCAGCAGATGGGACATGGAGGCACTCAATTCACTTAGCATTCGCGCTCACTCGATTTTAAGTTGCAGCGCCCCGCATGCTGGATGCACTGATGCTGCAATCGTTTGCCATCTTCGCACTCACGGGTGTGGCGGCGGGGCTGCTGGCGGGACTGTTCGGTGTCGGCGGCGGGCTGATCATGGTGCCCGCGCTCGCCTTCGTATTGCCACGCCAGGGCGTGCCGGCCGAGCTGGTCATGCAGGTTGCGATCGGCACCTCGCTGGCGGTGATCGGCATCATCTCGCTGTCCTCCACGCGCGCGCACCAGGCACGCGGCGGAGTGCGCTGGGATGTGCTGAAGCCCTTTGCCCCCGGCCTTGCGCTGGGCGCCTTGGCGGGTGCCTTCGTCGCCCACGGACTGAAGGGGCGGACGCTGGAAGTGATCATCGGTAGCGGGGCCTTGCTGGTCGCACTGCAAATGCTGCGGGGCAACCCCAAAGGCCACAGTGATGCCATGGCCGCCGCACCGCCCGCAATGGAACTCCTGGGCGTGGGAGGAATCATTGGTCTTTTGTCGGCCTTGGTGGGCATTGGTGGTGGCTCGCTGTCGGTGCCTTATCTTGCCGCGCGGCGGCTGCCGATGGTGCAGGCCGTAGGCTCGGCAGCGGCGGGAGGCATCCCCATCGCTTGGGGTGGCGCGCTGGGTTTTGCGCTCACCGGCAGCGCGGTGCCGGAACTGCCTGGCCTGCATCTGGGCTACATCAATCTTGCAGCGTTTGCTGGACTGGCCGTGTTCAGCATGCTGACCGCTCCCCTCGGGGCGCGACTGGCGCATCGCCTGCCCGCACAGCATCTCAGGCGGGGGTTCGCCCTGTTGCTGGCCACTGTCGGGATGGTGATGCTGCTGCGCTAAAAGTCTTTAGATATGCGTCAGATATGCGTCTGTTCGAGACGGATCAGACGCATGCGGCGCGCCAGCATGGCGATGCCGACCAGGATCATCCAGGCACCCACCAAACCCATTGCCATGATCACCATATCGGAGCCGTAGATCGCCTCCTGCGGGGCATCCGAAGAAGGCACGCGGAGCGAAGGCTGCGTCGTCATCGCCACCATCTCGTTGGCTGCCGGCTGCTCGACCAGCGCGGCGCTGCTGAGCGCCGATACCCGTATCACCGGGGTCTGGGCCTGCAAGCGGGCACCGGGACGGGCAAAACCTTCGCCAGATGGCGACCAGTTGGCTTGGGCGGTGTGCAGCATGGCGAACTCCTTGAGCGGTGATGGACATTGTTGATGGCCTTGAGTCTGGATGGCCCATCTGAAGTCACCATGAATCACCGACCGACGGCAGGAAAAGCTTTCGCAAAGCGATTTCGAGGGCACGAGACGCTAAGATTGCGCCCCCTTCGAAACCCTCAACGACACCCATGTCCAGCCTCGTCCGCCCCCACGGTGGTGGCCCGCTCAAACCCCTGCTGCTCACGGGTGCCGTACTCGCTGCCGAACAGGCGCACGCGGCCACGCTGCCACGCGTTGCCATCAGCTCGCGCGAGGCGGGCGACCTCATCATGCTCGGCATCGGCGGCTTCACGCCGCTGGCAGGTTTCATGGGCCGTGCCAACTGGCAGGGCGTCTGCGACGCCATGCATTTGGCCGAGGGCCCCAACAAAGGACTTTTCTGGCCGATCCCGGTCACGCTCTCCACCGACGAGGCAACGGCAGCAAGCATCGCCCTCGGCAGCGAGGTAGCGCTGTTCGACGCCGAGCGCGGCGAAGTGCTGGCGACGATGACCGTCACCGAGAAATACGGCATCGACAAGGCGCACGAATGCCAGACCGTGTTCAAGACCACCGACGCCTCGCATCCCGGCGTGAAGATGGTGATGGAGCAGGGTGCAGTGAACCTTGCAGGCCCGGTGAAAGTGCTTAGCGACGGAGGCTTTCCCGCCGAGTATGGTGATCTGTACCACACGCCGCTTCAGAGCCGCGCGCTGTTCGAAAGTAAGGGCTGGAAGACAGTCGCCGCCTTCCAGACCCGCAACCCCATGCACCGCTCGCACGAGCATCTGGTGAAGATCGCCATCGAGACGATGGATGGCGTGCTCATCCACTCGCTGCTCGGCAACTTGAAGCCCGGCGACATCCCGGCCGACGTGCGCAGCAAGGCCATCAGTGCGCTGATCGACCAGTATTTCGTGAAGGACACCGTGGTGCAGTCCGGCTATCCGCTGGACATGCGCTATGCCGGCCCCCGTGAGGCGCTGCTGCACGCGCTGTTCCGGCAGAACTACGGCTGCTCGCACCTGATCGTCGGCCGCGACCATGCGGGCGTGGGTGATTTCTACGGGCCGTTCGATGCGCAGAAGATCTTCGACGAGATTCCGGCAGGCGCGCTGGAGACCAAGCCGCTGAAGATCGACTGGACGTTCTGGAGCTATCGCACCGGCGGCATGGCCTCGGCGCGCACCTGTCCGGGCGAGGCCAAGGATCACCTGCTGATCTCCGGCACCAAGCTGCGCAAGATGCTGAGCGAAGGCGAGGAGGTGCCGGTGGAGTTCTCGCGTCCCGAGGTGCTGGCGATCCTGCGCCAGTACTACGCCGGGCTTGAAGAAGGCCAGAAGGTGAAAGTCGAACTCAAGGGCCACTCGGCCCGCTGAGCACGCCCGGCTAGACAAGACGAACTAGCTGCTGCGAGCGGCCCCGGTGACGGCTACACTCCCTGCGCTAACCCGCATCGCAAGGGATTCGACGATGACGATCACCAACCGCACACGCCTCGCCTTGGCTGCCAGCCTGCTCGCCACGGCTGCCCATGCCCAGACGGGCCCGGGCGGTGGCAGCTTCCCGCGCCTGAGCCAGGGCGAGATGCAGGCGCAGCGGACCGCGCAACTGGTGGCCGCCTCGCAGCAGCCCATCCCGGCACCCATCTATACCAGTGCTCTGCCGACCAGCCGCGCCACCGGACGCGACAGCTTCACCCGCACCATGCAGGACGACAGGCTGGTGATGCCACGCACTGAAACCGTGCCACCACCGCCACTGCCCGTGGCGTACAGAGACCCGGCCTACGCCCCTGCCGCTGCAGCATCGAGCGGCGTCATCCCCGCCATGCCCGATGCCCTGCCCGGCGAGTGTTTCGCGCTCGTCCGCCTGCCCGAGCGGTACCGCAGCTATCAGCAGGAGTACGAGTTGCGCGCGGCCAGCGAGCGCATCGAGACCACGCCGCCGCAGTACGAGACGGTGACCGAGCAATACATCGCGCATGAGGCCTACGAGCGGCTGGAAGTGCTGCCCGCCAGCTTTCGCATGGTGACCGAGCGCGTCGAGACGTCGGCACCCTCGGCGTACTACACCGCCACCGAGCCGGTCTACGAGACCGTCACCGAGCGCATTCTCGAACAGCCTGCACGCTCGGTGTGGAAGCCCGGCAAAGGCCCGATCCAACGCATCGACCATGCCACTGGCGAAATCATGTGCCTGATCGAGGAGCCAGCCGTCTACAAAAACATCTCGCGCCGTGTGCTCAAGACCCCGGCGCAGACGGTGGAAGTGCCGGTGCCCGGCCAGTACTCGCAGGTCACCCGCCGCGTGCTCGAACGCCCGGCCGAAGTGCGCCGCGTAGTGGTGCCGCAGCAGCTTGCCACCCGCACTGTGCGCCGCCAGGTTGATCCGGGCAGCGTGCGCCGCATCGCCATCCCTGCCCAGCTGGGCACCACCACTGTGCGCGAGCTGGTGGAACCCGCGCGGCTGGAATGGCGCAGCGTGCTGTGCGAAACCAACATGACCACCGAGAATGTGCGCCGCGTCCAGAGCGCGCTGCTGCGAGAGGGCTACAACCCCGGCCCCGTCAACGGCCAGTTGGGGCCACAGACCATGAGCGCGCTCAACAGCTACCAGCGCGCGCGCAATCTGCCGGAAGACCAGTATCTCAACATGATGACGGTCAGGGCGCTGGGCGCGCTGTAAACCACCCGCCGCGCGCGCAGCTTTGTCATCGCAGCAGCGGCTTGAGCGTGGGCCAGATGGCATCCAGCAGCGCAGGCTGCGCGCGAGCATTGGGATGGATCTCGTCATCGAGAAACCATTGCTTGTCGGCCGCGATCGGCAGCAGAAAAAACGGCACCAGCGGCACCTTGCTGCCCTGGGCCACCTCGCCAAACGCGCGGGTGAACTGCGCCGTGTAGCCAGCGCCATAATTGCTGGGGATCATCATCTCGAACAGCACCGGCTTGGCTTTTTTGGCCGCAGCGAGCGCGACGAGCTTTTGCAGATTGCCCTTCATCTTCGCCACCGGCTGCCCGCGCAGTCCGTCATTGGCACCGAGTTCGATCAGAACGATGCCGGGCCGGTGCTTGTCCAAGGCCGCAGGCAGGCGGCTCAGACCCCCCGCCGTGGTATCACCCGAAATCGAGGCATTCACGACCCGATGCGGAAACCCTTGATCTTTCAGCCGTCGCGCCAATAGAGATACCCAGCCCTGCTCGGCACCGATGCCGTAGCCCGCCGAGAGGGAATCGCCCAGCACCAGGATCGTCGGCACTTCGGCAGCACGCGCGGCAAAGCACGCCACGCATAACCACAAGACCCCAAAAAACCTCATCAAGAGTTTCATGCCATCCGTCATCCAAGTCGTGAACCTCACTAAAACGGTGAGGACTGCCGCCAGCGAACCGCTCACCATCCTCGATGGGGTCTCGCTTTCCATCGCACAAGGCGAGAGTGTCGCCATTGTCGGGGCTTCTGGCTCCGGCAAGACCACCCTGCTCTCGCTCCTGGCCGGTTTGGACACGCCAACTTCGGGAACGATCCATCTCGATGGCCTGCCCGTGCATGACCAGGATGAGGACGCACGTGCGGCCCTGCGCGCAGGCCGCGTCGGTTTCGTGTTCCAGTCCTTCCAGCTGTTGACTGGTTTCACGGCATTGGAGAACGTCATGCTGCCCTGCGAACTTGCAGGCCAGAAAGATGCCCGCGCCAAGGCGACCGCCGCACTCGAAGCGGTAGGCCTGGGTGCACGCCTGACGCACTACCCGCAGCAGCTTTCGGGCGGCGAACAGCAGCGCGTGGCACTGGCCCGCGCGTTTGCGGGCGAGCCGAAAATCCTGTTCGCGGACGAACCGACCGGCAATCTCGACACCGCAACCGGCGGCAAGATCATCGAGCAGTTGTTCGCGCTCAACCACGAGCGCAATGCCACGCTGGTGCTGGTGACGCACGATGAGGCACTGGCCGCCCGCTGCAGCCGTGTGCTACGTCTGAGGGATGGCCGTCTCGATGCTTGAGGCTGCACGCCATGCCTGGCGCAGCACCGAGCGCGGCGCGCGCTCGGGTCGTCTCGTCATCCTGTTCGCCTCGCTGGTGCTGGCCGTCGCTGCGACCGGCAGCGTGGGGCTATTCACCGAGCGCGTGCGCTCGGCACTCGAGCAACAGAGCGGCGATGCCCTGGGCGGCGATGCACTGCTGAAAGGCCGCGACCCGCTGCCAGCTGCCGAACGCGCGGCGCTGGAGAACACCGGCGTCGGCATCAGCCCGGTCGTCACCTTTGCCAGCGTCGCGGCGGCTGGCGAGCTGACCTCGCTGGTGTCGGTGAAGGCGGTCGGTGAGGGCTACCCACGTCGTGGCGTGCTCAAGCTCGCGCGCGAAAGTTTTGGTGCGACGGAGGCTGCGAAAGGCATCCCGTCACGCGGTACGGCCTGGGTCGATGCGCGCCTGCTGGCCGATCTGCAACTGGCACCCGATCAAACCTTCCAGCTGGGCAATCTCACGCTGAAGGCGACCGCGCTGATCGCCTACGAACCCGACCGCAGTGGCGGCTTCACCGACTTGGCCCCCCGCGTCATCATCCATTTCGATGACCTCGCGGCTTCCGGCCTTTTGAGTGTGGGCAGCCGCGCCAGCTACACCCTGCAACTGACCGGTACGGCCGCGCAGCTCGCCACCGCCAAGGCCTTGCCACGCGACAGCCGCAGCAAATGGCTGACACCCGCCGAAGGCCGGCCGGAGGTAAAGCGCACACTCGACCGCGCGAGCCAGTTTCTCGACATCGCCGGACTTGCTGCCGCACTGCTCGCCGCCGCTGCGGTAGCACTCGCCGCCCGCCAGCACGGCGAGGCGCTGCACGATGAAATCGCCCTGCTGAAAACCCTCGGCGCGCGGCAACAGTTCCTGCTGCGCTCGCTCGGCCTGCACCTGCTGCTGTTGGGCCTCGCTGCTGCGTTGCTGGGCTGCGTGCTGGCCTGGTTCGGGCAATTAGCCATCAGCCAGCTGCTGGGGGGCGTGCTGCAGGTGGTGCTGCCGCCGGCCAGCTTTACGCCCCTGCTCGCCGCCAGCGGCCTGAGCCTGATCCTGCTGCTCGGATTTGCCGCGCCGCCGGTACTCGCCGCACGCCGCACGCCGCCGCTGCGGGTATTGGCGCGCGACTTGGCACCCGATGCCAGCCGCGCCGCGCCCTTCGCGGCCGTGCTCGCGGTCTCGGCCCTGCTGCTCGGCTGGCTCGAATCGCCGAAACTCGCCCTCACCGTG
This sequence comes from Nevskiaceae bacterium, assembly GCA_021731445.1. Taxonomy (GTDB): domain Bacteria; phylum Pseudomonadota; class Gammaproteobacteria; order Nevskiales; family Nevskiaceae; genus Stagnimonas. Next base: position 19,362 of record JAKFXK010000081.1, read on the forward strand.
CTGATCGGCGCAGGCGGCGCGGCAGCCGTGCTCGCGCTGCTGGCCTGGCTCGCGGTGCGCGCGCTCGCACCCTTGAAGAATCGCGTTGGTGCGGCCTGGCGATTCGGCTTGGGCAATATTGCGCGACGCCAAGGTGCGACGGTCGCGCAAGTGGTGGCACTGGGCCTCGCCCTGCTGGCATTGCTGCTCATCACCGTGGTACGGCAAGACCTGCTCAATGGCTGGCAGAAGCAGCTGCCGGACGGCACGCCGAACCAGTTCCTCATCAACATCCAGCCCGATCAGGTGCAGCCGCTACAGGCATTTTTTGCCGAGCGGAAGTTTGCGCCGCTGACGCTCTGGCCGATGACGCGCGGCCGGCTCACCGCCCTCAACGGCAGGCCGATGACGGCCGAGAGCTTCGAGGACGAAGAGACCCAGCGCTGGATCAACCGCGAGTTCAATCTGTCCTGGACGGACACCTTCGGCGACGACAACGAACTGCTGGAAGGCGATTGGTGGGATGAATCCGCGCGTGGCCAGCCCTGGCTCTCGGTCGATGATTACGCCGTCGAACGCCTCAAGCTGAAACTTGGCGACACGCTCACCATCGACGTCGCCGGCACCCTGCATACGCTGACGGTGAAAAGCATCCGCAAGGTGCATTGGGATCGTTTCCGTCCCAACTTTTTCCTCGTCACCCCGCCGGGCGTACTCGACAAGGGTGACGACGCGGCAGGCGTGCAATGGCTCACCAGTTTCCACCTGCCACCCGGTGACAAGACGCTACTGCGCGACTTGGTGCGCACCTTTCCCAACGTCACCGTCTTCGATCTCGATGCCACCCTCAGCCAGGTGCGCGCCATCGTCGACCGTGTGGTGCGCGCGGTGGAGTTCGTGTTCCTGTTCGCGCTGGTCGCCGGCCTGCTGGTACTGCTGGCGGCGGTGGAGGGCACCCGCCACCTGCGGGCGAGAGAGACCGCCATCCTGCGCACGCTCGGCGCCCGCACCGCAACCCTGCGTGCGGGCCTGCTGGCCGAGTACGCGACGCTGGGCCTGATCGCCGGCCTGGTCGCCACCAGCGCCGCACAGATTGTCGCCTGGCTGCTGGCGGTGCGGGTGTTCGAGCTGCCGTTCACGTTCAGCGGCACGCTGTGGACCACTGGCCTGTTGGCAGGCGTGGGACTGGTGACAGGACTGGGCTATTGGTCGATGCGCTCTGTACTCAGCACGCCACCGAGGGCAGTGCTGGGCTAGCGTTAGTCGCGCCTCAAGCTGCAGCGGTATCTGCGGACAGTTGCGCCTGGCCCCAAACGCATCGCATGAGGGCTACCTTGGTTGCTGTATGGTGTTTTGAAGTGCTTCTTAAGGAATGCAAGCCGAGTTCCCATGTGTGTGCTCAAGGGGGCAAATCGCGGTGAAAAAGAGCGACAGCAAAAAAATCCCCTCAAAACCATCAGCTTCCACAATCCCTCAGCCGCTCACCGTACTGCACCACTGTCGGGTCGTTGCCCTCGGTGCGTCCGCCGGCGGGCTGGCTTCTTTCGAGAGGTTCTTTCGGGCCGCGCCTGTCGATAGCGGGCTGGCCTATGTGCTGATTTCGCACATGGACCCGAACAAGCAAAGCTTGATGGTGGCGCTGATCGCCAAATACACCGCCATGCCGGTAATGGCCGCCAGCCAGGGCATGGCGGTGCTCCCAGATCATGTCTATGTCTGCCCGCCAGACAAGGGGATGGAAATCAGCGGCGGCCATTTGCGGCTGATCGAAGCGCAGGATCGTGCCGGGCCACGCACCGGCATCGACCACTTCATGCGCTCGCTGGCACAAGACCTCAGCGACAAGGCCATCGGCATCATCCTGTCGGGTACTGGCAGCGACGGCAGTCTGGGACTGGCGGCGATCAAGGATGCGGGCGGCGTGACGCTGGCCGAGTCGCCGGAAACCGCACAGCACAGCGGCATGCCGCTGGGCGCGATCCGCTCTCGGGCGGCGGATGTGGTGCTGCCCGCACAGGAGATGCCGGGGCATCTGCTGCGGTATGCGCGCCATGCAGGCCGTCTGGGCTTGGATGAGTCCACGGGAGATTCCCACAGCGCGGCCCATCTGAACGCCATTTTGGGCATCTTGCGGGCGCGCACGCGTCATGATTTTCGGCCCTACAAGACCGGCACCATCCTGCGCCGCATTGCCCGCCGCATGGGCCTGCTGCATCTGGAGAAGATGCCGGCGTACATCGCCTATCTGCGCAAGCATCCCGCCGAAGTCACCAAGCTGTTCGATGATCTGCTGATTGGTGCGACCCGTTTTTTCCGCGAGCCGGAGGCCTATCAGCAGCTGGAACAGCAAGCCATCGCCAGCCTGCTGCGTGACAAGAGGACGAACCGCTACGGGTCTGGGTCGCCGCCTGCGCCACCGGGGAAGAAGCCTATTCGATCGCCATGCTGTTGACCGAGCGTCTGCAAGCCGCCGAGCAGCATCGCGGCCTGCAATTGTTCGCCACCGACATTGACGAGGCCGCGCTGAGCTTCGCGCGTGCCGCCCTGTACCCCGACAACATTGCCGCCGATGTCTCGCCAGAGCGGCTGCGGCGCTGGTTCAGCAAGGAGGACAACGGCTACCGCGTGGCCAAACCGATCCGCGAATCGGTGGTTTTTGCCACCCAGAACCTCATCAAGGACCCTCCGTTTTCCAAGCTCGACCTCATCAGCTGCCGTAATCTGCTGATCTATTTGGAACCGGAAGCGCAGCAGCGCGCGATTGCGCTGTTCCATTTCGCGCTGAAAGAGGGCGGCTATCTACTGCTGGGCAACTCCGAGACCATCGGACAGGCCAACGAGCTGTTCGTGCCGGTTTCAAAGAAATGGCGTCTCTACCAGCGGATCGGAGCGCAGCGACTGGGGCTTGATCCGTTTTCGGCCACGCCGCGTGACCATCAGCCGCTGGCCGAGCCGCGTGCAATGGGGCTGTCGGGCGTGCCAGCGACGCGCATTCAAATGCGTAGCCAACAGGCCACACTCGCTGAAATCACCCAGGCGCAAGTGCTGCGCGACTATGCCCCGGCCTGTGTCGTCATCAATCGCCGATGTAAGGTGCAGCACTTTTTTGGGCCCACCGCCAAGTACCTGGAACAACCCGGCGGGGCGCCCACGCAAGATCTCTTGAGCATGGCGCGCAAGGGGCTACGCACCAAGCTGCGCAGCGCGGTAGAACGGGTATTGGCGGGCGACGCCATCAGCAGTTTCACCGCCCATATTTCGCGGGATGGTCATCGTCAAGCCGTGCGCGCTGTCGCCCGCCCGCTGCACCTCGCCAATAGCGGCGAAGAGCTGCTGCTGGCGTTTTTTGACAGCGCAGAAGCGGAGTCAAAAGAGGTTTCAGCCGAGGGAGGCGATGAGCTGCTGCTCGATCAGCTGGAGCACGAGCTCAAGGCCACGCGGCAGGACTTGCAGGGCACCATCGAAGAGCTGGAGTCGGCCAACGAAGAGCTGAAAACCGCCAACGAAGAGCTGAAAACCGCCAACGAAGAAGCGATGTCGATGAACGAGGAGTTGCAGTCCAGCAACGAGGAAATGGAAACCTCAAAGGAAGAACTGCAATCGCTCAACGAGGAGCTCTCCACCGTCAACAGCGAGTTGCAGCTCAAGATCGAGGAGGTGGAGACCACCAACAACGATCTCACCAATCTGCTGGCCGGCACGGACATGGCGACGATCTTTCTCGATCCGCAATGCCGCATCCGGCGTTTTACGCCGGCCACGACCCAGTTGTTCAACCTGATCGCCAGCGATGTCGGGCGGCCGATCAGTGACATTTCGGACCGTTTTGCCGTGGACGACCTGCGCGCCAGCGTAGAGCGCGTGGTTCTCTCGCTGGCGGCGCAGGAGAGTGAAGTGCGCACCACCGACAGCCGCTGGTTCATCCGCCGGATCATGCCCTACCGCACCCTGGATCAGCGGGTGAACGGGGTCGTGGTCACGTTCTCCGACATCACCACGCTCAAGCAGATCGAGCAGGCGCTGCATGTCACCGACAAGCGTTTCCGCGCGCTCTACGACGACAACCCTTCGATGTATTTCACGCTCGACAGCGAGGGCGTGATCTTGTCCGTCAACCGCTTTGGCGCCGAGCAGCTGGGCTACACCGCCGAGGCGCTCGAAGGCAGCTCTTATTTCCTGCTGCACGAGATGGAAGCCAGCAGCTTGAGCGAACGCCTGCAGGCCTGCCTGCAAGAGGCCGATCAGGTACATCGCTGGGAGGCGCAGCTCAAGACCCGCAACGGCGATTTGCTGTGGACACGTGGTACGGCGCGTGCCGTCAGTCTGGCACCGGGAAAATCCAGCCTGTTCATCGCCTGCGAAAACATCGTCGAAGAGAAAAAGCTCTACGCCGAGGTTTCGTACCACGCCAATCACGATGCCATGACCGGCTTGGTCAACCGTCGGCGCTTTGAGGAGATGCTGACACGCGCCGCGCTCACCGCCGTCGAGAGCAACGACGTGCATGCGCTGCTGTTTTTGGATCTGGATCAGTTCAAAGTGGTCAACGACACCGCTGGCCATCAGGCGGGCGACCAGATGCTGCAACAGGTCGCTCAGTTGATGCGCCGCACGGTGCGCCAGCGCGATGTCGTCGGCAGGCTCGGCGGCGATGAGTTTGCGGTGCTGATGGAGCATTGCTCGGCAGAAGAGGCGCAGCGGCTGGCTCATGCCCTGCTGACGGCGATCAGGGACTTCCGCTTCATCTGGGAGGGTCAAAATCTCTGGGCGGGTGCCAGCATCGGGCTGGTCGCCATCAATGCCGAGTCCGGCGGCGTCACTGGCATCCTGCGCTCTGCCGACATCGCCTGTTACAAGGCCAAGGAGTCCGGGCGCGATGGGGTTGAGATCTACGCGGAGTCGGATGCCGGACTCAAGCGGATGCGCAGCGAAATGGGCTGGGTGCCACGCATCCACCATGCGCTGGAAGAAAATCTGTTTCAGCTGTACGGGCAGCAGATCGTGCCGACATCCGGCCCGATGGACGGGCTGCATTTCGAGGTACTGCTGCGCCTGGTGGAGACTCCGGGCGTGGTCATCAGCGCGCAGGAGTTCATCCCCGCTGTCGAGCGTTATAGCCTCGGCAACAGCGTTGATCGGTGGGTCTTGAGCAGCACCTTGTCGGCGCTGGCTGCACGGCCCAACAACCTGCTGCGGATCGACACCTGCACCATCAATCTATCGGCGCAATCCTTGATCAAGGAAGACTTCGTCGGCTACGCCGTCTCTGAACTCAAACGCAGCGGCGTGCCGGCCGCAAAAATCTGCTTCGAGATCACCGAAACCGCCGCCATTACCAATCTGCCGCAAGCTCAGCATTTCATCGCGGCGCTGCGCGCACTGGGCTGCCGGTTCTCACTGGATGACTTCGGCAGCGGCCTGTCTTCGTTCCAGTACCTGAAAATGCTCGACGTCGACTACGTCAAGATCGACGGTGCCTTCGTCCGCAATTTCCTGTCTGCCCCCGGCCACATCGCTATCGTCAAATCCATCAACGAAATCGCCCATGCACTGGGCAAGCAGACCATCGCCGAGTCAGTGGAAGACGTTCTGGTTCGGGACAAACTGCGTGAGATGGGTGTGGACTACGTTCAGGGCATCGGCATTGGCTTGCAGCAACCGATGGAGACGCTGTTCAACGGTTCGGGCTTTTGAATCGCAGTGGCGTTTCTGTTGGCTCCTGCCTCTAGTAGTACAGCAAACCCGCTAAACTTCGCGCACTTTTTTGCCAAGCCAACAGGAAAAAACTCCGCATGAAAAAGCCCGTCAAAGTTGCCATCACCGGCGCCGCAGGCCAGATCGCCTACTCGCTCATCTTCCGCATCGCCGATGGCTCCTTCCTCGGCCCCGACCAGCCGGTGATTCTGCAGCTGCTCGAAGTGCCGGTGCCGGAAGTGCTGGAGAAGCTGAAGGGCACGGTGATGGAAATCGAGGACTGCGCCTTCCCGCTCGTGCACGGCATCACTGCCACGGGTGACATGAAGGAGGCCTTCGACGGCACCGACTACGCCTTTCTCGTCGGTGCGCGGCCGCGCGGCCCCGGCATGGAGCGCAAGGATCTGCTCACGGCCAATGGCGGCATCTTTGGCCCGCAGGGCAAGGCGATCGACGCCTATGCCTCGCGTGATGTGAAGGTGCTGGTGGTCGGCAACCCGGCCAACACCAATGCCCTGATCGCCGCCTCCGCTGCCAAGTCGCTCAAGCCCTCACAGTTCCACGCCATGGTGCGCCTCGACCACAACCGTGCAGTGAGCCAGCTCGCCAGCAAGACCGGCATCCACGGCAACGACATCGAGAAGATGATCATCTGGGGCAACCACAGCTCCACCCAGTATCCCGACATCACCAACACCACGGTCGCCGGCAAGCCCGCCAAGTCGCTGGTGACGCAGGAGTGGATCGAGAAGGACTTCATCCCTGTCGTGCAGCAGCGGGGTGCTGCCATCATCAAGGCGCGCGGCCTGTCGTCGGCCGCTTCGGCCGCTTCGGCAGCCGTCGATCACATGCGCAACTGGGCGCTGGGCAGCAATGGCAAGTGGGTGTCGATGGGCGTGCCCTCGGACGGCAGCTATGGCATCAAGCCGGGTATCGTTTACGGCTACCCCTGTATCTGCAAGGACGGTGGCTATGAGATCGTGCAGGGCCTGCCGGTTGACGCCTTCAGCCGCGGCAAGATGGACGCGACCGAGAAGGAGCTGCGCGAAGAGCGTGAGGCGGTCGAGTCTTTGCTCGCCTAAGTGGCATCGCTTCAAAAAGCCCGCTGACGCGGGCTTTTTTGTGGGCGCTGGGCGGCGCACAATTCGCGGCATGCAAATCTTCCAGTTCAGTCGTCAGGGCGAGCGGCCAGTACGGCTCGAAAGCGTTGAGAAATTGCCCGACGAGGGCTTCGTGTGGTTGGACTTCACGCGCCAGAACGCGCGCGACTGGCCCTCGTGGGTCGAGCGGCTCACGGGCATCAAGATGGCGGAGGAGTTCGTAGCCGACAGCTTCAACGGCGATCACCCGTCGAGCTTCGATGGCACCGAGGATTACGACGTGCTGATCTTCCAGGGCCTCACCCCGGAAGACTGCGAGTCTTCGCAGAATCTCATCGTGACCAAGTCGGCGGCGTTCTTTCTGTTCGATCATCTGCTGGTGTCGGTGCGGGCGAGCGAAAACGTTTCCTTCGAGGTGGTCAAGCGCAAGTTCTGCGAGACGCGCCTGCGCTTTCCCTCCACGCCGTTCGGTCTCGTGCACGTGGTGCTCGACACCATGGTGCAGCGCTACTTCACCATCACCGACGAACTGGAAGACCGGCTGGAGCGCATCGGAGATGCGCTGATGGACCCCAAGAACGCCTACCAGGACTGGCGCGAACTGATGCGCTACAGAAAGCAGGCGCACGCGCTGGAAATCCTCTGCGAGAAGAACCACGACGCGCTCAACGCCTGGCAACGCGAAATGCGCACCGAGATCACCGAGAGCCAGCGCATCCGCCTCAATGACGTGCGCGAGCACATCGAGCGGGTCGAGCGCCATGCCGATGCCGTGCAGCGCGATATCGAGATCGCCATCCAGCTGCATTTCGCCTCGGTCTCGCATCAGACCAACGAGGTCGTGCGCTCGCTCACCGTACTGTCGGCGATCTTCTTTCCGCTGACTCTGATCACCGGCATCTGGGGCATGAACTTCGAGCACATGCCGGAGCTTTCCTGGCGCTACGGCTATGCCTTCGCGCTGACCACGATCAGCGTCGTCGGCATTTCGCTGATGATCTATTTCAAGCGGCAGCGGATTCTCTAGCTGCGCTTCGCCAGTCGCGCGTAATAGAAGCCATCGAAGTCGCCACCCGGGGCAATGCGACGGCCCACTGCACGGGCCTCGCCCCAGTCCGCGAGGATTTTCGACTCGGCGGCATCGTCGCTTTCGGCGAGAAAGGTCTGCACCAGTTCCTCGCCCTCGGCCCGCAGGATCGAACACGTCGCATAGAGCAGCACGCCGCCGGGTGCGAGCGTCGTCCACAAGGCCTTGAGCAGTTTCAGCTGGGTGCCTGCGAGGCGCTTGATGTCGTCCTCACGCCGCAGCCATTTGATGTCGGGATGGCGGCGAATCACGCCTGTGCCGCTGCACGGGGCATCCAGCAGGATGCGGTCGAAGTTGCCGCCACCTTGCACGCGTCCGATCCACCAGGGCACCAGCGCGGCATCGGCTTCGATCAGGGTGGCGTCGAGATCGAGGCGCGTCAGGGTGTCGCGCACTCGGGCAAGGCGCGCGCCATCGCTGTCGAGCGCGGTGAGTTCGACATCGGCGATTTCGAGCAGGTGTGCGCTCTTGCCGCCCGGGGCGGCGCAGGCATCAAGCACGCGCATTCCGTGCTGCACGTCGAGCAGCTGGGCGGCGAGCTGAGCGCTGGCGTCCTGCACCGAGACCATGCCCGCAGAGAAGCCGGGGATTGCATCGACACCGCAGGCTTCGTGCAGACGCACGGCGTCCGGTGCATGCGGCACGGCGCTGGCGGCGATGCCTTCAGCGGCAAGCCGCGCCAGATAGTTTTCGCGCGTGGATTGCCGTGTATTGACGCGCAGGGTGAGCGGGGCCTGAGTATTGTTGGCGGCCAGCACTTCGACAGTCTGCTTGCCCCAGTCCGCATGCAGCTTTTCGATCAGCCAGGCCGGATGCGAATAGCGGGTGGCGAGTGCGGTGGGCAGCTCGTCTTCGAGCTTCACCGACTCGCGCTGGTAGCGGCGCAGGATGGCATTCACCAGCCCGCGCGCCTTGGCTTCGCCGATCGGCTCGACGGCATCGACGGTGGCGCTCACCGCCGCGTGTGCGGCCGTGTTGAGCGTGCGTAGCTGGTAGAGGCCGACGCACAGCAGTGCATGCACGGCGCTGGTGGGCAGCAAGGGCGTTGACAGCAGGCGCGTCAGCAACCAGCTGAGCGCGCTGTGCTCGCGCAGCACGCCGTAGGCCAGCGTCTTGGCAAAGGCGAGATCGCGTGGATCGGCGAAGGCGGCATTGGCAAAGGCATCGTCAAAGCTCTTGCCTGCGAACACCCGCAACACGGCGCGTGCCGCCACGGCGCGGCTGCTGGCGGCGATATCGGCAAGCTTATTCAAAGCAGCGTCCGATGATGTTCCAGTGCTTGCACACCTGCGCGGCCGGCAGCAGGCGCCCGCCGGGGCGTTGCAACTCGTGGATGCGCAAAGCCCATTCGCCCGCAGCGATCTTCAGGCCATCGGCCCCGGCGGAGAGCACTGTGCCGGGTGCGCCGCTGCCGGGCACGGTCTGGGCGCGGGTGAACTTGATGCGCTCGCCCGCGAGTTCGCTCCAGGCCACCGGCACCGGGTTGTAGGCGCGGATGCGACGGACAACTTCATCGGCGGATTGCGACCAGTCGATGCGGGCTTCGTCCTTGCTGAGCTTGGGCGCGTAGGTGCTGCCCTCTGCCGGTTGTGGCGTAGTGGTGAGCATGCCGGCTTCAAGCTGCGATAGCGCCTGCACGATGAGCCTCGCACCTTGCAAAGCGAGCGCATCGTGCAGCTCGCCGGCGGTCTTCAGGCCAATGGGCAGGGCTTCACGCAGCAGCATCGCACCGGTATCGAGGCCGGCATCCATCTGCATGATGGTGGTGCCTGTCTCTTGATCGCCCGCGAGGATGGCACGCTGGATGGGGGCCGCACCGCGCCAGCGCGGCAGCAGCGAGGCGTGGATGTTGAGGCAGCCGTGGCGGGGGATGTCGAGCACCGCCTGCGGCAGGATCAGTCCGTAGGCGACGACGACCATCACGTCAGCGCCCAGCTCGCGCAGCGCGTCGATGGCTTCGGGCTGTTTCTTGAACGATTCGGGCTTGAAGGTGGGCAGATCGAGTGCGACAGCACGCGCGGCCACCGGCGAGGCGGTCAGCTTCTGGCCGCGCCCGGCGGGGCGGTCGGGCTGGGTGTAGACCCCGACGATCTCGTGGCCTGCGGCGTGCAGCGCATTGAGCGCGGCGACTGAAAAATCAGGTGTTCCTGCAAAAACAATTTTCAGGGGAACACTCCCATTGCGATCTTCAAGCGGCGTGCTTCTCGGCTTTCGCCCGTTTTTTCTTGTAGCGCTCGCGTTTTAGCGATGAGAGCAGGTCGATGTAGAGCTTGCCGTCGAGATGGTCGATCTCATGCTGGATGGCCTGGGCGAGCAGGCCTTCGGCTTCTAGCTCATAGGGCTTGCCGTGCTCGTCCAGCGCCTTGAGGCGCAGCCGGTTGAATCGCGGCACCTTGTCCTTGTAGTCAGGCACCGACAGGCAGCCCTCTTCCATTTCCTGCCTGTCGGCGGGTTCGAGGATTTGCGGATTGACCATGACCAGCTTTTGCGGGCCGGTCTCGTCGCTGCCGCAGTCCATTACTGCCACGCGCAGCGGCACGGCAACCTGGGTGGCGGCCAGGCCGACGCCGGGCGCGTCATACATGGTCTCGAACAGGTCTTCGACCAGCCGCTTCAGCTTGGCATCGAAGCTGGCGACCGGCTTGGCCTTGATGCGCAGGCGTGGATCGGGATCGTGAAGGATGGTGAGCAGGGCCATGGGCGCGCCTTTGAAGATTGTCCGGAACAACTTGCGCTACTACTTGCACTATGGGCGGCAACTGCTTGACCATCAAGGTACTTATGCCACAATCGCCACAAGCTGCTAAGGGAGCCGCAAGATGACGCAGTATAAAGCCGCCGCACCGCATGCGCTGCGTTTATGTGCCATCTCGATGGCCTTGGCACTCGCCGCCTGCGCCACGCAGCCTGCCCAGCAATCCGCACCGTCATCGGCACCAACCTTCTCACCGGTGTCCACGCCCGTGGACATGGGCGACACTGCGCCGCGCGATGTCGCGCCGCTGCGCCGCCTTGACGAAACCCGGGTCAGCACGCCGCCGCTGCGCTATGACGCACCGTTGCGCTATGTGGTGAAGAAGGGCGACACGCTCTGGGGTATTTCCAGCCGGTTTCTTGCCGACCCCTGGCAGTGGCCGGAGCTGTGGTACGTCAATGGCAAGCTGGCCAATCCGCACCATATCTACCCCGGCGACGTGCTGGAGCTCTATAACGTCAAGGACCGCACCGTGCTGGCACGTGCCATCGATGTCGGGCCTGACCTCGATCTCGAACGGCGGGGCCCGCAGGTGCGCGAGTCGGCGCTGGGTGACAACCTGCCGGCCATCCCCATCGATGCCATCCGCAACTTTCTCAACGGCCCGCGCGCGGTCGATCTCGCAACCCTCGATGCTGCGCCCTATCTGCTCGCTTTTGCCGACGACCGGCTGCTGGGTGCCGCACTGATGACGGCGTACGTCAAGCGGCTGTCGCCGGGCCAGGGCACGCTGTTTTCCACCGTGCGCAAGGGCACGGCCTACAAGGATCCCGATACCGGCGAGCTGCTGGGTTACGAGGCCATTCCCTCGGGCGAGATCGAGATCAAGAGCTACGGCACGCCCTCGGTGGGGGTAATGACCAAATCCACCCGCGAAGTGCTGGCGGGTGACCGCATGCTGCCGCTTGAGGCCAACAACTTCCTCGCCAACTTCTATCCCCATGCACCCGCCCACCCGGTCAACGGCAAGATCATCTCGGTGTATGACGGCGTCTCGCAGATCGGCCAGTACCACATCGTCGCCATGAACCGTGGCAGCAAGCACGGGCTGGAAACCGGCCATGTGCTCAGTGTCCTGCAGGCGAGCCGCAAGGTGAAAGACCCGATCACCGGCCTGGCCGACTACCTGCCCAAGCAGGACGCAGGCCTCTTGATGGTGTTCAAGGTCATGCCTGCCATCAGCTATGGCCTGGTGATGATGTCCAACCGCGAGATCCACGTGCTGGATCACGTCGAAAAGCCGGAACCGGGCGCTGTCCAGCGCTGAAGACCTGGTGCAGCCCTGGCTGCGGCTGATCCGCGCCAGGGGGCTGCGCAATGCGCAGGCACTGTTGTTGCTGGAACGCTTCGGCAGTGCCGAGGCGGTCTGTGCCGCCACGGCTTCGCAGTGGCTCAGTGCAGGCGTCGAGCGCGCCAAGGTGCTGTTGCCGGATGCCGGCGACGCAGCGCTTGCCGCCGATGCCGAATGGCTGGCCGGCGGCAGAGATCGCCAGCTCATCACCCTGCATGACCCGCGCTACCCTGAAGCGCTCAAAGCCATCACCACCCCGCCGCTGGCGCTGTTCGTGCGCGGCGAGGTGGCCCTGCTCGCGCAGCCACAGCTGGCGATGGTGGGCGCGCGCGCCGCCACACCACAGGGCCTTGAAAACGCGCGCGGATTTGCCGCCGAGCTGTCGCGGCGCGGGCTGCTCATCACCAGCGGTCTTGCCACCGGGGTGGATGGTGCGGCGCACCAGGGCGCGCTGGATGCCTTGGCACCCACCATTGCGGTGTGTGGCACCGGGCTGGATCGGGTCTATCCGGCACGCCACAAGGCCTTGGCGCAGGCCATATTGGACGGCGGCGGCGCGCTGGTCTCCGAGTTCGCCCCCGGCACCGAGTCGCTGGCGCAGAACTTTCCGCGTCGCAACCGCATCATTTCGGGACTTTCGCTGGGCGTGCTGGTGGTCGAGGCCTCGCGCGAATCCGGCTCGCTGATCACCGCCCGCCGCGCACTCGAGCAGGGCCGCGAGGTGTTTGCCATTCCCGGCAGCATCCACAACCCCTTGGCCAAGGGCTGCCACCAGCTGATCCGCGAGGGTGCGAAACTGGTCGAAAGTGTCGATGACGTGCTGCTCGAACTGGCGCCCAAGCTCGGGGCCTGGCTGCGCGAGCAAGCACCGGTTGCCATCGCCGCTGGCGAACCCGGCAAAGACGACAGCGCGACCCTGAAACTGCTCGCCGCACTCAGCGACGCCCCGCAATCGGTGGATGTCCTGATCGCCGCCACCGGACTGCCTTCCGAGCAGATCAATACCGCCCTGCTGATGCTTGAACTGGATGGCCGTGCCGGTTCGGCAGCCGGAGGCGGTTTCATGCGCTTGCAACGCGGATGATCTACAGGTAGTGTCGGAATTAGTGGTTCCTCACAACCGATAGGGGTTCGGCCATGAAGGAAACGGTGCTGGATGTGCTGATGTTCTTGTTCGAGAACTATCACGACACCGAGGTTCACGACGCCGAGTACCAGGACACGCTGCGCGACGAGCTGTCCGCCGCAGGTTTCCCCGTCGAGGAAATCAATTACGCCTTCACCTGGCTGGGCGGCCTCGAAGAACAGCGTCAGGGTGCACCGCAGCTCGGCACCCCCGGTGTCATTCGCATCTACGCGCCGGAGGAGATGAGCACGCTCTCGACCGAATGCCGCGGCTTCCTGTTCTATCTCGAGCAGCTTGGCATCCTCACACCGGAGTCGCGCGAGCTGGTGATCGAGCGCCTGCTGGCGATCAAGGACGACGTCGATCTCGAGCGCGTGAAGTGGGTCTGCCTGCTGGTTTTGGTGAGCCAGCCGGGCGAAGAAGAAGGCGCCTGGCACCTGGAAGACATGGTCTACGCGCCGGGGCCGTTTCTCCACTGAGAAACAGTGCGCTGGTTGCATTGAGCGCAGGACGAGGCTTATAAGCTCACGCCCGGTCATCCCTCCGGGCGTTTTCGTCTGTAGCGGAATAAATGAGCAAAAACCTCGTCATCGTTGAGTCGCCGGCCAAGGCCAAGACCATCCAGAAGTATCTCGGCAAGGACTTCGAAGTCCTCGCCAGCTACGGCCATGTGCGTGATCTGGTGCCCAAGGATGGCGCGGTGGATGTCACTCGCGGCTTCGAGATGAAGTACCAGCTGATCGAGAAAAACGAGAAGCACGTCAATGCCATCGTCCGCGCGGTGAAGATCGCCGATGCTGTCTATCTGGCGACTGACCCTGATCGCGAGGGCGAGGCGATCAGCTGGCATCTGTCTGAAATCCTGAAGGAAAAGGGCGTTGCCAAGAACAAGCCGATCCGGCGCGTGGTGTTCCACGAAATCACCAAAAGTGCGGTGCAGGAGGCCATCGCCAACCCGCGCGATGTGGCGCAGCCCCTGGTCAATGCCCAGCAGGCGCGCCGCGCGCTGGACTACCTCGTCGGCTTCAACCTGAGCCCCCTGCTCTGGCGCAAGGTGCAGCCGGGCTTGAGCGCGGGCCGCGTGCAGTCACCTGCGCTCAGGCTGATCTGTGAGCGCGAAGAAGAGATCAAGGCCTTTCTGCCACAGGAGTACTGGACGGTCGAAGCCCGCAGCGACAAGGCCGGCGCGCTGTTCACCAGCAAGCTGGTCGAGCTCGATGGCAAGAAGGTCGAGCAGTTCACGCTGAAGGAAGGTGACAGTTCCGCCGCCGCCGTCGAGCGCATCACCAAGGCCGCCAATGGCGTCCTGAACGTGGCCAGCGTCGAAAAGAAGCAGCGCCGCCGCAACCCGGCCCCACCCTTCACCACCTCCACCTTGCAGCAGGACAGCAACCGCAAGCTGGGTTTTACCTCGCAGCGCACCATGCGCACGGCGCAGCAGCTGTATGAGGGTGTCGACATCGGCGGCGAGACCATTGGCCTCATCAGCTACATGCGTACTGACAGCGTCAGTCTCGCCCAGGAGGCGCTGCAGGAAATCCGCCGCGTGATCGAAACCCAGTACGGCAAGAAAGCCCTGCCGGAAGAGATCCGCTACTACAAGAGCAAGAGCAAGAACGCGCAGGAAGCCCACGAAGCCGTGCGCCCCACCAGTGCGATGCGCCTGCCCGTGCAAGTCGCTCCCTACCTCACGCCGGATCAGGCCAAGCTCTACGAGCTGATCTGGAAACGCACCGTCGCCTGCCAGATGGCGCAGGCGGTGTTCGACACGGTCACTGCCGAGTTGAAGGCCGGCCCGCACGGCTTTAGGGCCAACGGCAGCGTGCTGGTCGAGCCCGGCTTCATTGCCGTCTACATGCAGGGCACCGACGAGCCAAGCGATGAAGACGACGAAAAGCGCCTGCCCGTGCTCGAAGTCGGCGAGAGCGTGCGCCTGGTCGACATCACCCCCGAACAGCACTTCACTCAGCCGCCGCCGCGCTTCACTGAAGCCAGCCTGGTGAAGACGCTGGAGGAATACGACATCGGTCGCCCCTCGACCTACGCCAGCATCATCAGCGTGCTGCAGGCGCGCGAGTATGTGCGGCTCGATGGCAAGGCCTTCATCCCCAGCGACGTGGGCATGATCGTCAATCGCTTTCTCACCGACCACTTCAAGCAGTACGTGGACTATGCCTTCACCGCTGGCATGGAGGACGAGCTGGATGCGATCTCACGGGGCGAAGCCGAGTGGGTGCCCTTGCTCGCCAAGTTCTGGCAGGGCTTCAAGCCCCAGATCGACGAGAAGATGGAGATGAAACGGCAGGACATGGTGCAGGACGCCCGCGTGATCGGTACCGACCCCGTCAGCGGCAAGCCGATCTCGGCACGTCTCGGTCGCTATGGCCCCTTCGTGCAGATCGGCATCGCCGACAAAGACAACCCGGACGCCGAAAAGCCCAAGTTCGCCTCGCTGAAAGCGACACAGCGCATCGACACCATTACCCTGCAGGAGGCGCTCGACCTGTTCAAACTGCCGCGCATGTTGGGCCACCTGCCCAATGGCGACGAGGTGGCGGTGAACGTCGGCCGTTTCGGGCCGTATGCGCGGCATGGCAAGAGCTTCGTGAGTCTCAAGAAAGACGACGACGTGATGACCATCGAGCTGCCACGCGTGATCGAGCTGATCGAGCAGAAGGCGGCGGCGCTAGATGCGGCAACTCTCGTAACTTTTGGCGAGACCGGCATTCGCATCATCAAGGGGCGCTTTGGGGCTTACATTTTTGATGGCACTCGCAAGGCGAATTTGCCGAAGAAGCGGGAGCCGGAGGATGTCACCGTGTTTGAGGCGGAGGCTTATCTGGCTGAGGCTGAGGCGGCCAAGAAGCCGGTGAAGAAGGGCAAAGCAGGCGCAAAAACCGCAAAGACGGACAAACCGGCAACCGAGAAAAAACCCGCCAAAAAAGCGGTGGCGAAGAAAGCAGTGACTAAGAAAACCAAGAAGGTGGCTTGAGCGTTTTCGTGCGGCAGTGCCTCTAAACTGCCGCATGCCCACCTTCTTCAAAACTGCCGCCGCCTTCTGCGCCTGGCTAAAAAAGCACGCTGGCAGCGAGCGCGAGCTGTTGGTGGGTTTCTACAAGCAGGACAGCGGCCTGCCGAGCATCACCTGGCCTGAGGCGGTGGATGAGGCGCTCTGTGTCGGCTGGATCGACGGCGTGCGCAAGGGCATCGACGAGGCGAGTTACCAGATCCGCTTCACGCCGCGCAAAGCCACGTCGATCTGGAGCGCGGTCAACATCCAGCGGGTCGCGATGCTCACCGCCGAAGGCCGCATGACGCCCGCAGGCCTGGCCGCATTCGAGAAGCGCAGCGCGGCCAGATCACGCACCTACGCCTACGAGCAAGCGTCTGAGGCCCTGCTGCCATCTGCCGCTGAAAAGCAGTTTCGCAGCAACCAGCCCGCGTGGGATTACTTCGTGGCGCAAGCGCCGAGCTATCGCCAGAAACTGCTGTGGTGGATCATCAGCGCCAAGCAGCAGACCACGCGCGATAAGCGCCTGGCACAACTCATCGACGCCTCACAACAAGGTAAGCGCCTGTGATCCCGCAAGACCTCGCCCAACGTCAGTGACATAGGGTGGGCAGGCTTCATCGGCCCACGCGGATATTGGTCAATCGCCGATGCACTCTGCTTGCGGAGCGTTTGCCTTGATTGCGTTTTCGCCTTGAGGCGACCCGAATACGGTGGCGCTTCGCACTACCCTGCGATGCTCGGCCTCTCCCAAGAGCCCGACGTCAAAAGCCAATCAAAAGCCGCATCTACCGCCACCGCATTCGCTGTACTCACTCTGGATTCCCGCCTTCGCGGGAATGACAGCATCACTGCCGCATCAGGGGGTGTTTTCTTTGGTTACTTTCTTCGCACAGAAAGTAACTCGGCGAAAGCCAAAACGACGCCCTCAACACAGCACACAGCCAAACCAGAGCACGTGAGCGTGACAATCTTTTCAGCGCGTCCCACCGGCAAAGCCGCCGCGCGCTGCCAATGCCGGGTCGAGCCGGGACAGTGCAACGTCAAGATCGATCTGGCCGGTTCTCTCGATCTCTTCCTGACTGTAGCTGCGGGTAACCGCAGCGTCGTGCTCGCAGATACCTTGCGCATTGGGCGCGCGGCTCAAGCGACTGCCGGTGGCAGGTTCGCAGCGTTCGCCTTTCTTGAGGGTGGGTTCGGGGGAGGCGGCATTCACAGCACCCGCGCACAGCACGGCCGCGACCAAAAACAGCAATACTTTTTTCATGGCAGTTCTCTTCCGGTGGGCAGGCGCTGTTTACGACCGCTGCATCCGCCACGCGGTTCCGTACTCGTTTTTCAGATAGCGGAAAAACGCGGCGGTTATGCTGCGGTCAAGCTTCAGAAGTTTGCCATCGCCCAGGTCTTCGATGTGGGCGTAATACCAGCCCATCTGTCCCAGCAGATTGATCAGCCGGGCGGTGAATCTCTGGCTTCGGGGGGCAAACGTGCGCTCGAAGGCGGGGGCTTCTTCAATACTGCCCGCCAGCAGTTTCTTCGGCAGGTCCGGCATGGTGCAGAGCGGACGGGCCAGGCCGATGACATCGACATCGCCACTCTCCAGGGCAGCTTCCATCCCGGCGCGGCTGCGGAAGCCGCCGGGCATGAGGATGGGCATTTTCGCCACCTGCCGGATCGCCTGGGCGTATTCGAGAAAGTACGCCTCGCGTTTCACCGTACTTGCTTTAAGCGGCAGGGCATCCTCGCTGCGGCCATCGGCCCCCAGGAGCTTGGGCTGCTCGTAGGTGCCGCCGGAAATCTCGATGAGGTCGAGCGTTTCGGCATTGAGCATTTCGATGAGTTTCAGACAGTCGTCGAAACTGAAGCCACCACGACGGAAGTCATCGGAGTTGAGCTTGATGGCGAGCGGAAAATCCGCGCCCACGGCCTTGCGGGTGGCGCGGATGCTCTCGATGAGAAAACGCGCACGGTTTGCCAGCGAGCCGCCCCAGTCGTCGCTGCGGGTATTGGTGACGGGCGAGAGAAAGCTCGACAGCAAGTAGCCATGCGCGGAGTGGATCTGCGCGCCGGTGAAGCCTGCCTCGCGCGCCACGCGGGCAACATTGGCGAATCGCTGGATGAAATCGAGGATTTCCTCTTCGCGCAGCGGGCGCGGCGTCTTGTAATTGCCCAGCAGGTCGAGTTGCACAGCGCTGGGCGCCAGGGGCCGCTTGGCCACATACCAGGGCGATTGACGGCCCGCGTGACTGATCTGCATCCACAGATGATTGCCGGCCACAGTGCCTGCGGCGGCATAGGCTTTCAGTCGCTCGAAGCCCTCGTAACCGGGGCGGAACCGGTCCACCGGATCGATGGCGACATTGCCGGGGCGCTCCATCACCCAACGGTCGATCATCACGTTGCCGGTGATGAGCAGGCCGGCACCGCCCTCGCTCCACTGCCGATACACGCGGTTGTGCCGCTCGGTGGCAAACAGGCGCGCATCGGACAGGCCCTCGGTCATCGCCACCTTGGCGATGCGGTTGGGCAGGGTCGCACCGCAGGCAAGTTTCAGGGGTTGGGCGAGCAGGGTCATTGGGTCTTAAGGGGATCGTTTTTGTCAGTGCACCCTAACGTGATGTGCGCTGACAAAACAGCCAAACCCTGTCATTCCGGGCACCGCTGAGGAATCTTCTCCTCTCAAGCTCCGCACTCCATGCTGGGTAGATTCCTCTCGGTGCTCGGAATGAGGGGCGTTGTGCAAAGCAACTACTTCTGGCACTGCGGGCAATAGCAGCTCTGGCGATTGCCCAGCCGCAGCAATTTAATGGTGGTACCGCAGACGCGACAGGGGCGGCCCTCGCGGCCATAGACGAACAAATCCTGCTGGAAGTACCCCGCCGCACCATCGGCCCCGGCAAAGTCGCGCAACGTGGTGCCGCCCTGGGTAATGGCTTCTTGCAGCACCTCGCGCACTTCCTGAGCCAGCAACGCGTACTCGGCGCGCGTCACTTTGCCCGCAGGCCGCGTGGGGCGAACGCCAGCGCGGAACAGTGACTCCGCCGCATAGATGTTGCCCGCGCCGACGACGACACTGCCATCCATCAGGAAGGTCTTCACCGCCGTGGTCCTGCGGCGCGATCGTGCGAACAGATAGTCACCGCTGAAGACATCCGAAAATGGCTCCGGCCCCATCGTCTGCATCAGCACATGCTCGCCGTCACTGGCAGGCCAGGGCAGCACCGCACCGAAGCGGCGCGGGTCGTGGTAGCGCAGCAGACGGCCATCGTCGAGCACCAAGTCGAGATGGTCGTGCTTGAGCAGTGCATGCTGCGCATCGAGTACGAACACCCGGCCCGACATGCCGAGGTGGATGATGATCCTGTCGTTGCCATCGCCCAGATGCAGCAGCAGATACTTGCCGCGCCGGCTGGTGCCAGTGATGCGCTGACCCTCGGCAAACGCAGCAAGGTGCGCCGGCACCGGCCAGCGCAGGCGCGCATCGCGCACGATCACCTTGGCGATGGTGCGGCCCAGCACATGCGGCTCCACGCCGCGACGGAGGGTTTCAACTTCGGGCAGTTCGGGCATGGCGGGATTCTATGAGCTTGTCATCCCTACGCGGCGGGAAGGACAGTGATCAAGCGGCTGCTAGGCTTGCTGTATGAGCACATCTCCCACCAGCACCGAAGTCATCGCAACCACGCAACACTGGCTGGAGCGCGCCGTCATCGGCCTCAACCTATGCCCCTTCGCCAAGGCCGCGTACGTAAAGCAGCGCGTGCGCTTCACGGTCAGTGCGGCGACCAGCGGCGAGGCCTTGCTGGATGACCTGATCGTGGCCCTGCAAGAGCTGCACGCGGCGAATCCCGTTGAATGTGAAACCACGCTGCTGATCCACCCGCAGGCCCTCACCGATTTTCTCGACTACAACGACTTTCTCGACGCCGCCGATTTAGCACTCGATGCGCTGGGGCTGACGGGTGTGATCCAGGTGGCGAGCTTCCACCCGCAGTATCAGTTCGCCGGCACCGGCGTGGACGACATCGAGAACCACACCAACCGCTCGCCCTACCCGCTGCTGCACCTGCTGCGCGAGGACTCCATCGAACAGGCGGTGGAGAGCTACCCCGATGTGGACGATATTCCACGACGTAATATCGAAACCCTGCGGCGGCTGGGGCTTGAGGGCTGGGCTCGCTGCATGACGGCTGACAACACATAAAACCGACTCAGTTGGAGTAGAGACGATGAAAACCCTGTGCCTGCTGGCCACGCTGTGCCTTGGCTTGAGCGCCTGCTCGAAACCCGCCGCACCGCCTGCTGCGGTGGTCACGCCCGAAGCCCTGAAAGCCCATGGTGTCGAGTTCAAGAAAGAGGTGCTCACGCCCGCACCCGGTGTGCACGTCGCCATCGGCTACGGCATTGCCAATGCCATCCTCATCGAGGGCACGGACGGCGCACTGCTGGTGGATACCACCGAGTCGCTCGAAGCCGGGCGCGAGGTGGCTGCCGCCTTCGCCAAGGTCACGGCCAAGCCGGTGAAGGCCATCATCTATACCCACTCGCATCCCGACCATGTGCAGGGTGCGGCGGCCTTCATGCCTGCGGGTGTGAACGTGCCGATCTACGCGCACGAGGATGTGGCTGAAAACATGGACAAGATCGCCAGCGAGCTGCAGCCCGTCATCACGCGGCGCAGCCTGCGCATGTACGGGCATGGCCTCACGCCGGATGAATTGCTCAACGTCGGCATCGGCCCCAGGGTGGACATCCACGAAGGCACCACGCTGGGCATCGCGCGGCCCACCATGACTTTCCGCGACACGCTCGACGACACGGTCGCCGGCATCCGCTTCACGCTTGTCCACGCACCGGGCGAGACCGACGACCAGATCTTCGTCTGGCTGCCGGATCGCAAGATCCTGCTGCCGGGTGACAACGTCTACAAGGCCTTTCCCAACCTCTACACCATCCGGGGCACCGGCTACCGTGACCCCAAACGCTGGGCGGCGAGCATCGACAAAATGCGGCATCTCGCACCGGAGTTTCTGCTGCCCAGCCACACCCGGCCCATTGCGGGCAAGGACGAGATCGCGCGGGTGCTTACCGACTACCGCGACGCCATCCGCTACGTCTACGACCAGACGATGCGCAGCATCAATCGCGGTCTGCTGCCGGATGAAGTGGCTGCCAGCATCAAGCTGCCCGCGCACCTCGCCGCTTCGCCGTACTTGCAGGAGTTCTACGGTCGCCCTGGCTGGAGTGCCAAGAGCATCTTCACCGGCAACCTCGGCTGGTACGACGGCGACCCCGCCACGCTTACACCGCTGCCGCCGCTGGAGCGCTCGCAACGCATGATGCAGCTCGCGGGCGGCGAAGCGGGCTTCAATCAGGCCATCGATGCCGCCGCCAATAGCGGCGAGCACGCCTGGGTGCTGGAACTCACCAGCCATGCCCTGCGTGTGAACAGCGGCAATGCCTCGGCAAAACAGGCGCGCCTGGCTGCGCTCAAGGCCTTGGGAGAGGCCGAATCCAATCCCAATGCGCGGCATTACTACCTGGTCAGCTACCACGAGCTGAGCGGTGATTACGCGGTACCCAGCCGTGCGGTGTCGCCCACACCAGAGATGCTTGCCGCTATGCCGCTATCGACCTTCTTCGACGGCTTGGCGGTGAATCTCGATACCGAGAAGGCCGGCGAGAAGGTGTTGACCGTGCGCTTCGAGTTCACTGACGTCGGCGAGCAATGGCATTACCTGCTGCGCCGTGGCGTGTCGGAAGTGCTCTCGCCCGAAGATGCCGCGTTCGCGCCTGAGCCCGATCTCGTCGTGCGCGTGAAAGCGCAGGTGTTCAAGGAGATGCTGGCCCAGCTTCGCAAGCCTGCCGTCACGCTCGCCACCGAATTTGAAGCGGTGCGGGGCTCAAAGATCGATCTGATCGGCTTCATGCGGCTGTTTGTGCCGGAGGCGGCGGACGGCACCTCCTGACGCGCGTCGGAACGCTTGATTACCGATTGACAGTAGGGTCTACAGTGCCCGTAGGATCAAGCCCTTTTCGGTTTGACCCACGCCCTTCTGGAGTGCTGCGCATGATCCCAAGAACCATTTTTACCGCCGAGCACGAAGACTTCCGCAAGACCGTGAAGCGCTTCTTTGCGGAGGAAGTGGTGCCGCACCGCGAAGCCTGGGAGGCGCAGCAGCATGTCGATCGCGGCCTCTGGAACAAGGCCGGCGAGATGGGTCTGCTCTGCATCACCATGCCGGAGGAATACGGCGGCCTGGGCGTGGATCGCAGCTACTCGGCGATCCTCATGGAAGAGCAGAGCTATGCGGGCGACAGCGGCGTAGGCTTTTCGCTGCACAGCGACATCGTCGCGCCCTACATCAACAACTTCGGCACGAAAGACCAGAAAGCGAAGTACCTGCCGAGGATGGCGACCGGCGAGCTGGTCGGCGCCATCGCCATGACCGAGCCGGGCACCGGCAGCGACTTGCAGGCGGTGAAGACCACTGCGCAGCTCGATGGCGACCACTACGTGTTGAACGGCAGCAAGATCTTCATCACCAACGGTTATCTGAGCGACCTCGTCATCGTCGTCGCCAAGACCGGCAACAGTGGCGAGGGCGCGAAAGATATTTCGTTGCTGCTGGTCGAGGCTGCGAGCGAAGGCTTCAGCAAGGGCAAGCCACTCAACAAGGTGGGCATGAAGGCACAGGACACCTGTGAGCTGTTCTTCGACAAAGTGCGCGTGCCGAAGGAGAACCTTCTGGGTGGGAAAGAGGGTATGGGCTTCGTGATGCTGATGCAGGAGCTGGCCTGGGAGCGCCTGATGATCGCCATCACCAGCGTCGCGGGTGCCGAGGCCGCGCTCAAGCACACCATCGACTACACCAAGAGCCGCAAGGTGTTCGGCAAGCCGGTGGGTGCCTTCCAGAACACCCGCTTCAAGCTGGCGGAGATGAAAGCGGAACTCGCTATTGCCCGCGTATATGTCGACCGCTGCATCGAACTCACGCTCAAGAAAAAGCTCGGTGTCGACGATGCGGCGACCGCCAAGTACTGGACGAGCGACTTGATGTGCAAGGTGATAGACGAGTGCGTGCAGCTGCACGGCGGCTACGGCTACATGCTGGAGTATCCGGTCGCCCGCGCCTGGATCGACGCGCGCGCGCAGCGCATCTACGGTGGCACCAACGAGATCATGAAGGAGCTGATCGCGCGCACGATTTAGCGTGCGGCTTCAAGGGGTGGCCAGGTGCCGGCTTCCACCCGTTGCTGGTACCAGCGGTGCATGGCGGCGTCATCCACGGCGTATTCGCCGCGTGCGGATTTCCAGACCATGCTGGGTTGCTTGGCGCGCAGGCTTTCCAGCGCCGCTTGGGCCTGTTGCGCCGAGGCTGGCTTCCCGATTTTGGCTTGATAGAAACGCCGGGCTTCCGCGTCATAAGCGCGGAAGCGTTGCGCCTGTTCCAGCAACCGCCAGAGCACCGCCTGTTCCAGCGGCTTGAGGCCTAGATAGTCCGATTCCATCTGCGCCTCGTCATCCTGCTGTCGGCGCTCGGCCGCCGCGAGCACAGCCGCTTCAAAGCGGCCTTTGAAATCGGACAAGGGGCTCAAAGCATTGCCCAGCGCGGCCATGAAGAACTGAGGGCGATTGCCGAACCTCTGAAAGGCGGCTGCGAGCAGGGCTTTATCCACAGGCCGTAGTTCCGGGCGCTGGGCCTCAATCAGCTGGATGATGCTGTCGATGAAGTCAGGGCCAAGTTCCGGCATTTTCCGAATCTCGGAGCCATAGAAAGGCGCACCACCGCTGTTGACCAAACGCAGCAGCTTGTCGCGGTCGGAGCCCGACATGATGAGCACCAGATTGACGGCACCGGGGCGATTGAGCTGGTCGCGGGCTGACTTGAGTGCGATCATCACAGCCTCGCCTGCCTCGCTGGTCAGTGCGTGTTGAGCTTCGTCGATGATGAGCGCGATGGGAGTTTTCGCAGCTTCGTGCAGAGTGCGCAGGGCATCGGGCAAGGTGATGCCGTCGATGCGGCCGATCTTGCTGGTATCAAAGCTCAGCGCATGGGCGAGGTTGATGCTTTCGAGGTGCGCCTTCTTGGCTGCCTTGGCGATGAATCCCAGATGCGGTTGCAGGGCGCGGCCGATGGCATCGGCGATCAGCTCGCCTGGATCGCGGCGCGGGTCGGCCCACAAGTCCACATACACCACCGTAAGGCCTTCCCGCTCCAGTGCGGGCTTGAGATCCTCTTTCAGGAAGGTGGATTTACCGGTGCGACGTGGCGCTGCGAGAAACAAGCCGTTATGCGCGTCCCCCAGCAAGTCTTTACCCTGCACGGCGCGCGCCAGTTGCTTCGCAAGCTCGCTTCTTGGGAAGTGTTTCACCGGCGTTTATCCAAATTTATCTTCGTGATACTAAATTATCACAATACAGATAATTCTCCATAAAATTGGATGATATCTACCTCCGAGATCCCTTATCAACCGGCATTGTCGGCAGCACGTACCGCCAAGTCCTCTACCAGCGTATTGCTGCCGGCGGCGACATCAAAGGCGTAGCTGAGCGTCTGCTCGTCGGTGAGCGTAAGCACGGTCGGCACCAGCCAAAAGTCGGCGCGCAGGTTATCGGGGGTGACCGTCAGCAGCAGATAGCCATTCCTGCTCGCGTCGAAAAGCTTCAGGTGCGGATTGCTGGCGCGCAGCCCCTCGCTGCCGGCGGTGATGAGCGCCTCGACGAAGGCCTCCGGGTCGTCGGTTTCGCTGGCCGGATTAGCCTGGTCGCCGCCGCTGGAAATGCTCGGCGTGACGAACTCCACGCCCTCGCTGCCCCTGCCTGTCGCCGGCACATAGCCCGCTGGGTTATTGGGGTCGCGCGCGATCTCAAAGGCCATGCTGGCGTGCACATCGCCGGTGAGCACCACGAGGTTCTGCACGTTGGCGGCGGCTGCGGCATCGAGAAAGCGATCACGCGCCGGCTCGTAGCCGTCCCACTGGTCGTTGTTGGCGAACACACTGGTGCCGGTAGCGCTTGGCGCGCCGGCGATCTTCAGCGGCGAGAGGATCACCTGGTTGCCGATCAGCCGCCAAGTGTGGTCAGGGCGTGCGAACTGCTCGGCCACCCAGCTCTCCTGTTCCGGCCCGAGGATGGAGCGTGCGGGGTCGGCGAAGTCACCGGTCTGCGTGAAGCCCTGCTCTGCGTTGTTCTCGATCTGCTGGCTGCGGCCGATCTGGCGGGTGTCGATCATGGTGAGATCGGCGAGCGGTCCAAAACTGAAGTGCCGGTAGATGCGTTCGAAGCGGCCCGGTTCCGGCAGGCGGATCGGTAGCCACTCAGCCGCCGCCTGCATACCGGCGGCGCGGCGCGCTTCCCAGGGGCCGTCGGTTTCCGGCTCGTGGTCGGCGGGGTCGGCACCGTTGCGCCAGGCGGCGTCGCAGGTCTCGTGGTCGTCCCACACCCAGATCATCGGGTGGGCGATGTGCACGCTCTGCAATTCGACGGTCTCGCGGTAGCTCGCGTAGCGGCGGCGGTAGTCGGCGAGCGTGGTGATGCGGCGCGGCGGGTCGTGCGGGCGCACGCGGTCGATGCGGCCGGTTTCGTAGATGTAGTCGCCGAGGTGGATCACCGCCTGAACATCGTCGAGTTCGGCGACGCGCGCATAGGCGTTGTAGAGGCCGCGGGTGATGTCGCTGCAGGTCACCACCGCGAAGCGCAGCGCGGGCACGGCGGCGACCGGCGCGGTGCGCGTGCGGCCGGTGGGCGAGGTCACGCCGCTGCTGGTGAAACGGTAGAAGTAGCGCGTGTCGGCGGCGAGGCCCGTGGCATCGACCTTGACCGTGTAGTCATTCGCGGCGAATGCCATCGCGGTGCCGCTGGCGATGACTTGCGAAAAGGCTTCATCGGCGGCGATCTGCCACTGCACCGGCGTGTCGAAGCCCACGTCGCTGAGGCGCGTCCACAGAATCACCGCCGTCGGCAGCGGGTC
>JAKFXK010000011.1 GCA_021731445.1 Nevskiaceae bacterium
GGCACAGCGCGGCCTGGCCTGTCGCGCGGGCCGCAACCGCTGGCAGGAGCAGCCGCTGCCGGCGAACAAGGACGCGGCACCGAGCGATGGCGGCTACCAGCTTGCCGGTGGTGAGATTGATGTCGCCCTCGCCCTCGGTGCGCGGCGGCTGGGCAAAGCGGAGGAGCGGCGACGCCTGGAGCGACGCTGGCGCTAGCCCTTGGGGTTTTGCAGGCACCGACAACAATGAAAGAAGGGGAGTGACGTGAAATCAGCCATGGGCAGGGGAACATTTGCCTTGTTCGCCACGATGCTTCCGTGCATCGGCACGGCAGCGAGCACCGAGCGCGCGATCAGCCCGAGCGCCTACGACTGGCGCATCGGCGGCACCGTGCAGGGCGATGGCCTGCTGACCAGCGATGCGCCGAAGGACGCCGAGAAGCGCACCGAGCTGCGCCGCGCGCGCATCGGTGCGCGGGTGGTGCTGGCCCGGCCGCTGCGGTTCTCGGTGAGCGGCGATTTCAGCAACGGCGCGCGGCTGGGCGATCTCTACCTCGACTGGCGGCCGGGCAAGACCTGGTTCATGGCCGGCCGCTTTCCCGAACCCTTCGGCCTCGAAGCGCAGGAAAGCTCGCGCACCAGCCCGCTGATGGAGCGGCCACAGGCCTCGGCGCTCGGCCCCGGCTACAACGTCGGCTTGGGCTTCAACCGCGCCGGTCGCAGCTGGGGGCTGAGCGGCGGTGCCTTCAAGGGCATCGGCCCCAGCAGCGACGAGGACATCCTCAAGGGCGCGCGCAAGGAGGATGCGCTGACCCTGCGTCTCATCGGCGTGCCGCTGCGGCGCGTCGGCTCGCTGCTGCACCTGGGCCTGGGTGCCAGCCTGCGCCGGCCCGACGAGGAGGCCGTGCGCTTCGTGGCGATCCCCGAAAGTGTGCTGATCGAGGGCTACCAAGTCGGCAGCGGCCTGCTGCCGGTGGACGATTTCTACACCCTGCTGGGGGCCGAGTTCGCCCTGCAGCAGGGGCCGGTGCTGTTGCAGAGCGAGTTCCTGCGCGCGGCGATCCGGCTCGATGCCTCGCTGCCACAATCGACCTACACCGGCTATTACGTCGAGGCCGCCTGGGCGCTCAGTGGCGAGCGCCGCCCGTACAGCACCCGCTACGGCGTGTTCGGGCCGATCACACCGACATCGCGCTGGAACGAGGGCGCGCGCGGGGCCTGGGAGTTGAGCGCGCGCTACGGCGCAGTGCGCTTCGACAAGAACCCGCTGGAGGACATCCCCGGCTTCGAGGATTTCGACGACTCGGGCTTGTTCACCGGCGGCAAGGGCCGCATCGTGGCTATCGGCCTGAACTGGTATCCCAGCCCCTGGCTGCGCGTCTCGCTCAACGCCCTTGACGTCCACAAGCGGCGCGAGGGCGAGAACTCCGATGCCCGCCTGGTGCAGATGCGGGCGCACTTCCAGTTCGACCTGAAGCGCAACGGCTCGGAATAAGTCGCGCAGTGGCGCGTTGTGATCACAGGGGCGCCGATGCCCCGCAACCATCAATGGGAAAACACATGAAGAACAACCGGGGCGGGTGGATGGCAGTGGCGGCGACAGCGGCAGGTGTGCTGCTGCTCTCAGCCTGTGGAGGTGGTGATGGCATCTTTGCCGGCCAGACGCCTTCGGGTTGCGGGGCTTCGGTGCCCTCCGGCAGCGCCGGTGCCGGCAGTGCCACCGCCCATGCCCAGCCGCAGCGCAGCGACGGCGGTGTCGAGATCAGCCGCGATGGCAGCCAGTTCGTGGCCAAGAAGCTGGTGACCATCGCCAACGATTTCGGCGCGGCAACGGCCGCTGACGTGACCCTCGCCACCCAGAACGGCGCGGTCACCGCCTGCGCCAACAGCGGTGGCGGCTATGGCACCCGGGTGATGCTGGAGGCGCGCGCTTCGAGCGAGTCCGAGGCCAGGCGCGGGCTCGACAGCCTCACCGTCAACCACACCGACAGCCTCGCCGCCGGCACGCTGCGCCTCAATACCACCGTGCAGTTCGGCTCGTTGGCCGCCAGCCCGCTGCCGGGCATGGGCAGCAGCACCGACATCCAGCGCCAGGCCAGCCTCGTCGCCGGGCTGCCGACCACGGCCTCGTATGCGATGACGCCGTCGAGCAGCAATGGCGCGGTGCAGGTGGCGGGGCTCTCCGGCACCACGGCGGCCTTGAGCACCAGCAACGGCGCGGTGACGCTCGATGGACGCTGGAACACCGCCACGCTCGACAACGACAACGGCATCGTCAGCGTCGCGGGCGACTACGCGAGCCTGGAGGCGACCGGCGGCAATGGTCTGGTGGAGGGCGATCTCAGCGTGACCCGCAACGTCAGCGCGAGGTTTTCCGGCGGCAATGGTTCGGTCGACGTGAAGCTGCGCTCCGGCAGCGCTGGCTACGACCTTACCGGCAGTACCAGCAACGGCAGCGTCAGCATCGAGGTGCCGAACACCGTCGCGGTCGGCGAGCAGACGCGCACTTCGATGCGTCGGCGCAGCAGTGATTTCGCCAGCCGCAGCGTGCAGGCCACGGTGCAGGCCAGCACCACCAACGGCGGCGTCGGCATCCACCAGTAGCGGCGCGGTTTCAGAGCGGTGGCCCTCGCCGGGCTGCCGCTACACTGGTGGCAGTCTCTTCCGAGCTTCCGCCATGGCCTCTCTATTCGCCATCAACCCCGGTGCGCTGACGCTCGCCGATTGCCGCCGCCTCATCACGGGCGATTGCCAGCTCGCATTGCTGCCCGCTGCACTGCCCGCCATCCTCGCCTCCGCCCAGGCCGTGCAGGCCGTGGTCGCCAAGGGCGCGCCCGCGTATGGCATCAACACCGGCTTCGGCAAGCTCGCCAAGACGCACATCCCGGTGGTACAGCTCGAACAGCTGCAACTCAACCTTGTGCGCTCGCACGCCGTCGGCACCGGCGCGCTGATGGACGACGCCACCGTGCGGCTGATGCTCGCACTCAAGGCTGCGAGCCTCGCACGCGGCTTTTCCGGCGTGCGACCGGTGGTCATCGAGTCGCTGCTGGCGCTCTACAACGCGGGCATCCACCCCTGCATCCCCAGCAAGGGGTCGGTGGGCGCGTCGGGCGATCTCGCACCGTTGGCGCATCTCACGATGGCGCTGCTGGGCGAGGGCGATGTGCGCGTCAACGGCGTGGTGCTGCCCGCTATCGAGGCACTACAAGATGCGGACATCGAGCCGCTGCGCCTCGCCGCGAAGGAAGGCTTGGCGCTGCTCAACGGCACACAGGCTTCCACCGCGCTCGCGCTGCGTGGGCTGTTCGAGGCCGAGGACTTGTTTGCCGCCGCGGTCGTCGCCGGTGCGCTTTCGGTAGATGCCGCCAAGGGCAGCGATGCCCCTTTCGACCCGCGCATCCACGCCGTGCGCGGCCAGCCGGGGCAGATTGCGGTCGCCGCCATCTACCGCGACCTCCTTGCCGGCAGTGCCATCCGCGCCTCGCATGCCGTCGATGATGATCGTGTGCAGGATCCGTACTCGCTGCGCTGCCAGCCGCAGGTGATGGGTGCCTGCCTTGATCTCTTGCACAACACGGCGCGCACGCTGGTGATCGAGGCCAATGCGGTCACCGACAATCCGCTGGCGTTCGCGGGTGTCGATGGTGCTGTGGGTGAGGTAATTTCCGGCGGCAATTTCCACGCCGAGCCTGTCGCGCTCGCGGCTGACACGCTTGCCCTCGCCATTGCCGAAATCGGCGCGCTCAGCGAGCGCCGCATTGCGCTTCTGATCGACGCCACACTGTCGGGACTGCCACCGTTTCTGGTCGCATCGCCGGGGCTCAACTCCGGCTTCATGATGGCCCACGTCACTGCCGCTGCACTGGCAAGCGAGAACAAGTCGCTGGCGCATCCTGCGAGTGTCGACAGCCTGCCGACCTCGGCCAATCAGGAAGATCACGTCAGCATGGCGACCTTCGCCGCGCGGCGTCTGCTGGAGATGGCCGCCAACACGCGCGGCATCGTCGCCATCGAGTTGCTGGCGGCGGTGCAGGGCATCGACTTCCATGCGCCACTGCTCACCTCCACGCCCCTGCAGACAGTGCGCAACGCCATCCGCGAGCGGGTGCCGTTTTATGGTGAGGATCGTTATTTCGCGCCTGACATTGCCGCCGCCATCGCCTTCGTCGCTGAGGCCGTGCTGACGCCTCTGCTACCGGGGCTGCTGCCCTCGTCGGCATGAAAGACTATCACGCTCCCCATGTCCTGCTCGCCCAGGGCTGGGCGCGAGACGTACGCATCGAAGTCGATGCCAGCGGCTTCATCAGCACCTTGACCCCCGGTGTCGCCGCAGCGTCAGCCGAGAAGCTCGCCGGCCCGGTCATCCCCGGCATGCCCAACCTGCACTCGCATGCTTTCCAGCGCGCGATGGCGGGCCTCACCGAAAAGGGCGGGCCAGCGGGCGACAGCTTCTGGAGCTGGCGCGAGCAGATGTACCGCTTTCTCGAAAGGCTGACACCCGACGATGTCGAGGTGATTGCGACGCGGCTCTACATCGAGATGCTGGAGGCGGGCTACACCAGCGTGGCCGAATTCCACTACCTGCATCACGATGCGCAGGGTGCGGCCTATGCCGATCCGGCGGAGATGGCCTGTCGGCATGTGGCCGCTGCCGATACCGCAGGCATTGGGCTCACCCTGCTGCCGGTGCTCTATGCGCATTCCAATTTCGGTGGACTGCCGCCGGTCGCGGGCCAGCGCCGCTTCATTCATTCCATCGACGCTTTCGAGCAGCTGGTGGAGACGCTCGCCAAACGTCTGCATGGTAGGCCGCTCCGGCGCCTGGGTGCCGCGCCGCACTCGCTGCGTGCGGTCACGCCACAGCAACTTGGCGCAGTCCTTGCCGCTCTCAATCGCATGGACACCAGTGCACCACTGCACATCCACGCTGCCGAACAGCGCAAGGAGGTCGATGACAGCCTAGCCTGGTCGGGCTTGCGGCCGGTGGAATGGCTATTGCGTGAGACAGACCTGAGCCCGCGCTGGACGCTCATCCACGCCACCCACATGACACCTGAGGAAACCGAAGGTGTAGCGCGCTCAGGCGCAGTGGCCGGCCTCTGCCCCTCGACCGAAGGCGACCTGGGCGATGGCTTCTTCGACGCGCCACGCTATCTCGCAGCAGAAGGCCGCTTCGGCATCGGCGGTGATAGCCATGTCGGCGTCGATCCCTTCATGGAGCTGCGCTTCTTTGAGTATGGCCAGCGGCTGAAGAGCGAGCGCCGCAACGTGCTGGTGCGTGAGATCGGCGCCTCGCTCGGCGGCGTGCTGTATCGCCGCGCGGCACTGGGCGGCGCGCAGGCGCTCGCGCAACCCGTCGGCACGCTCGCAGTGGGCCAGCGCGCGGACTGGGTGGTGCTCAACACCGATGACGCTGCACTCACCGAACAGCAAGGTGATGGCTGGCTCGATGCCGCCATCTTCGGCCCCGCTCGCCGTCCGGTGCGCGATGTGATGGTCGGTGGCGTTTGGCGAGTACAACAGGGCGTTCATCCAGAGTCCGCTGCGAGCCTGGCAAGGTATCGGGCCACCCTCAAACGGTTGCTCGCATGAACGCCAGTGATGCGGTCTGGCTCAACGCCCAGCTCGCCACCTTCGATGGCGGCGACGATGGCTACGGCACCATCACCGACGGCGCAGTAGCGGTGCGTGATGGCCGCATCGCCTGGGTTGGTCAACGCGCTGCACTGCCAGCGGTGTGGCGCGCCGCACGCCAGCACGACTGCAAGGGCCTGTGGCTGACGCCGGGGCTGATCGACTGCCACACCCATGTGGTCCACGCCGGCAGCCGGGCAGGCGAGTTCGAGCAGCGGCTCAACGGCGTGAGCTACGAGGCGATCGCCAAGGCAGGGGGTGGCATCGTCTCCACCGTGCGGGCGACGCGCACGGCGAGCGATGAGCAGCTGATGGCGCAAAGCCTGCATCGCCTCAAGCGTATCGTCGCCGAGGGCGTGACGCGGGTGGAGATCAAGTCCGGCTACGGGCTGACCACCGCCGACGAATGCAAGATGCTGCGGGTGGCGACGAAGCTCGGTGAGGCCGCCAAGGTGCGCATCTCTCGCACTTTTCTTGGCGCACACGCATTGCCGCCGGAATATACGGGCCGCATCGATGACTACATCACGCTGGTTTGTGAGGAGATGCTGCCTGCCGTCGTGGCCGGGAACCTCGCCGATGCGGTGGATGCCTTCTGCGAGCGTATTGCCTTCACCCCCGAACAAACCGCGCGGGTGTTCAAGGCCGCGCAGGCACTCGGCCTGCCGGTGAAGCTGCACGCCGACCAGCTCACGCAGGGTGGTGGGGCCGCACTCGCGGCAGCCTTCGGTGCGCTCTCGGCCGATCATCTCGAATACAGCAATGCCGCCTCCATCCGTGCGATGGCCAAGGCCGGCACGGTGGCGGTGCTGCTGCCGGGGGCCTTCTACATGCTGCGCGAAAAGAAGCTGCCGCCGGTCGCGCAGCTGCGCAAGGCGGGCGTGCGCATGGCGATCTCAACCGACTGCAACCCCGGCACCTCGCCCTGCACCTCGCTGCTGTTGATGCTCAACATGGCCTGCACCTTGTTCCGCCTCACGCCGGCCGAGGCCTTGCAGGGTGTGACCTGCCATGGCGCTGCTGCGCTGGGGCTGGAACACGAAGCGGGTCGTCTCAAGCCGGGCCTCGTCGCTGACTTTGCCGTCTGGGACATCACCCGCCCCGCGCAGCTGGCCTATGCGCTGGGTGCCAACCCCTGTGTCGGCCGCGTGTTGGGCGGCGTGCTCTGCCATGACTGAGCCGACCTATGCCTTCACGTCCGGCAGCACACCGCTGCTCATCAGCGTGCCACATGGCGGCACTTACATCCCGCCCGATCTCGGCGACTGCTACACGGCAACCGCCCTCACCGTGCCGGACACCGACTGGCATGTGCCGCTGCTCTACCAGTTTTCGCTTGAACGTGGCGTGGGCCTGCTGGCAGCGACGCATTCGCGCTATGTCATCGACCTCAACCGCAATCCGGATGGCGCGGCACTCTATGCGGGGGCCGACAACACCGAGCTGTGCCCGACGCGCAGCTTTGCGCTGGAGCGGCTGTATCGCGCGGGGATGGAGCCCGATGCGGTGGCAGTGGCGCGGCGGCGCGAGCAGTACTGGCAGCCGTACCACGAGCAGCTGGCCGCCGAACTCGCGCGCCTCAGGCAGCAGCATGGCTACGCCATCCTGCTCGACGGCCATTCCATCCGCACTGAAGTGCCACGCTTTTTCGAGGGACGGCTGCCAGATCTCAACCTTGGCACAGCCGATGGCCGCAGCTGCGCACCCACTGTGCAGCAGGCCGCAGAGCAGGTGCTGTCAAACGCAGGTGGCTTCAGCTTTATCGCCAATGGCCGCTTCAAGGGCGGCACCATCACCCGTCGCTACGGCCAGCCCGGGCAGGGTGTGCATGCCCTGCAACTGGAGATGGCACAGGCCTGCTACATGGACGAGGCGCCGCCCTTTGCCTACTCTGCGGCTCGCGCCCTGCCGCTGATCGCGGTGTTGCGCCAGCTTGTCGAATCATTGCTGTCCCTGCCCGCGACATCCCTCGTACCCAAAAGGAATCTCCCATGATCGTGACCCCGCTGTATGCCGGCATCCTGGCGCTGTGGTTCGTGGCTTTGAGCCTGCGCGTCATCCAGAAGCGCAAGGTGGTGAGCCTGGGCGATGGCGGCGACAACGAGCTGCTGCGCCGCATCCGCGGCCACGGCAATTTCGCCGAATACGTGCCACTGATTCTGCTGATGATGGCGTTCCTGGAGCTCAGCCGCTTCTCGCTCTATCTCGTCCATGCGCTCGGCATCGTGCTGGTCATCGCGCGGCTACTGCATGGGATCGCGCTGTCGTACACCACACACTTCAAGTTCGGCCGTTTCTGGGGTGCGCTGCTGACGCTGGTACTGCTGCTGGTGTGCGGTGTGCTCTGCCTCTACCAAGGCATCATCGGGCTGCAAGTCCAGTAGCACGGGCGAGGAGAGCCAAGCATGGTCAAGACCCTCGGCGTACTCACCAGCGGCGGCGACTGCGCAGGCCTCAACGCGGTGATCCGCGCAGTGACGACCCATGCCATCCGCCACTACGGCTGGCGGGTGGTGGGCATTCTCGATGGCACGCTGGGGCTCATGGAGCGGCCGCTGCGCACCCGCGAGTTGACCTTGAACAGCGTCGACGACCGCGCGTTGCGTGAAGGCGGCACCCTGCTCGGCACCACGACCAAGGGCGATCCCTTTGCGTTCCGCATGCCCGACGGCAGCGTGCGTGACCGCTCGGCAGACTTCGCCGAAGGCGTGCGCGAGACTGGCCTCGATGCCCTGATCGTCATCGGCGGTGATGGCTCGATGCGCATCAGTGCGCGGCTGTGCGCCGAGGCCGGTATCGGCATGGTCGGCGTGCCGAAGACCATCGACAACGATGTGCATGGCACCGAATACGCCGTGGGATTTGCCACGGCCATCAACGTGGTGGTCGATGCGCTCGACCGCCTGCAACCCACTGCCGCGAGTCATCACCGCGTGATGATTTTGGAAACCATGGGCCGCGATACCGGCCACATTGCCCTCAATGGTGGCATCGCCGGCGGGGCGGATGTGATCCTCATCCCGGAGTTGCCCTACACCCTGCAAGCGGTGGCGGCGCGCATCAATGAGGTGCTGACGCACAACCGGCCTCATGCCCTGGTGGTGATTGCCGAAGGTGTGCGCACCATGGAGGGCGTGGCCGTGCGCGCGGGCCACAAGGGCGGGCCGGGTCTGGTGGGTAGTTATGGCGGCATCGGGCATTACCTGGCGGAGGCAATCACCGATCTCACGGGTGCCGAAACGCGGGTGACGATCCTCGGCCACGTGCAGCGCGGCGGCACGCCCAGCCCGCGCGACCGGCTGGTGGCTTCGAGCTTTGGCGTGCATGCCGTGCGGCTGGTGGCCGAGGGCAAGGTCAACCGCATGGTGGCTTGGCAGAACCGCAGCGTGGTGGATGTGCCGCTCAGCGAAGTCACCATCGGCGCTCGCTCGCTGTCGGTGGACGATCCGCTGATCCTTACTGCCCGCGGACTGGGCATTTATGTCGGCGAGATGATGGGCGCGTGACTGCCGTGACTGCCGTGCGTGTCGGCAAGCCCTTCAGTGCCGCCTGCGAGCGCAACCGCGAGCCGATCCTCGCGGTGCTGCGGCAGCACTTCGCTGACCGCCGGCAGGTGCTGGAGGTCGGCAGTGGCACTGGGCAGCACGCGGTGCATTTCGCGTCCGCGCTGCCGCAACTCGTCTGGCAATGCGCGGATCGCGCCGAGTATCTCGATGGCATCCATGCCTGGCTGGTCGAGGCCGCGCTGCCCAACACGCCTCTGCCGCTGACGCTGGATGTCGATGGCCCCTGGCCGATGCAGCAGTTCGATGCCGTGTTCACGGCCAACACGCTGCACATCATGGGATGGGCCCAGGTGCAGCGATTGTTCTTGCTGCTGCCCTCGGTGCTCACTGCCGATGCGCTGCTGGTCGTGTATGGCCCTTTCAACTACGGCGGAGCATTCAGCAGCGAGAGCAATGCCGCCTTCGATGCCGACTTGCGCGCCCGCAGCGCGCACATGGGCATCCGTGACTTCGAGGCGGTGGATGCGCTCGCGCAAGGCACCGGTTTGCGGCTGTTGCAGGACTACGCCATGCCTGCCAACAACCGCTGCATCGTCTGGCAGCGAGTGAGTTAGCGCTTGCGCTGCACCAGCGGCCGCTCGCGCTTTTGCAGTGCGGCTTCGGTCTGCATGAGGTAGTCGCGGGTGATGGGCAGTGAGTCGTTGGTCTTCGCAAGCTGCATCTGGATCACCATCTGCTTGCCGTAGCGAAAGCCGATCTCGCCGGCGATGAGATAGAACTCCCACATGCGGCAGAAGCGCGCGTCGAACAACTGCTCCGCTTTCGCGCGCTGGGCCGTGAAGCGCCGCTCCCAGTGCAGCAGCGTCTCGGCGTAGTGGCGGCGCAGGATTTCGATGTCGGTGATGTAGAGCTTCGCACTCTCGGCGGCGGCCGAGAACTCGGAGACCGCCGGCACGTGCGCGCCGGGGAAGATGTACTTGCGGAACCACGGCGACACCGCACCCGGCCCGCCCATGCGGCCGATGGTGTGGATGAGTGCCACGCCATCGTCGCTGAGCAGGCGCTTGAGGTGCGCGAAGTATTCCTGGTGCTGGGTGACGCCGACGTGCTCGAACATGCCGACCGAGACGATGCGGTCGAACGGCCCCTGCGCCTTGCGGTAGTCCAGCAGCTCGAAGCGCACGCGATTCTCCAGCCCGCGTGCCTTCGCGCGCGCGGTGGCGAGCGCCTGCTGTTCGGTGGAGAGTGTGACGCCCAGCACCTCGACCTCGGCAACCTCGGCGAGATACATCGCCAGGCCGCCCCAGCCGCTGCCAATATCGAGTACGCGCTGGCCGGGCTTGAGATCGAGCTTGGCAGCGATGTGGCGCAGCTTCTGGCGCTGCGCGGTTTCGAGTGTGTCTTCGGGCGTGGCGAAGTAGGCGCAGGAGTAGTGCAGGTCGTCGTCGAGGAACAGTTCGTACAGCTCGTTCGAGAGGTCGTAGTGGTGGGCGACGTTGGCGCGCGCCTTGACGAGCGTATTGCGGCTGCCGAGCTTGCGCAGCTTCTTGTAGGTATCGCGCACGGCCTTCTGCAGCGGCTGGCTGCGCAGGTGCTCGCGATTGGCGGCGAAGATCATCAAAAAATCCCGGATCGTGCCGTTCTCGACGATCAGCGTGCCGTCCATGTAAGCCTCCCCGGCCTTGAGTTCCGGGTTGAGGAACAGGGTGCGATAAAGCCTGGCATCGGCGAGCCGGATGGTGCATTCCGGCCCCGGCACGCCCTTGTGGATCACTGCCTTGCCATCAGGGTCGATGACGGTCAGCGTGCCGGTGCGGACAAAACGGGACAACATGCGGTCGAGCAGGCGCATTCGGGTTCCTTTTATTCAGAACTTCGGATGCCTGCATTATGGCGGGTTGGATTTGAACGCAGCCCAGCGAATGTGCAATGCGGGCAGCCACCTGAAAATTCGAGATGACACCGGGAAAAGCCTGAGTGACAATCCGCGCCCCCTCGAATGCTGAGACAGGCCCGATTGGTAGTGCCGAATAGTGAGTGCGGCGAAGTGACAATGAATAAAAACAAAAGGTTAATTCGCATATGGCGCTGATCGTCCAAAAATACGGTGGCACCTCGATGGGATCGGTGGAGCGCATCGAGCACGTGGCCAGCAAGGTCGCCAAGTTCCGCGCCGAGGGCCATCAGGTCGTGGTGGTGGTATCGGCCATGAGCGGCGAGACCGACCGTCTGCTGAAGATGGCGAAGTCGATCAACCCGCGCGGCTCTTCCCGCGAGTTCGACCAGATTGCGGCGACTGGTGAGCAGGTAACGATTGGTCTGCTGGCCCTGGC
This sequence comes from Nevskiaceae bacterium, assembly GCA_021731445.1. Taxonomy (GTDB): domain Bacteria; phylum Pseudomonadota; class Gammaproteobacteria; order Nevskiales; family Nevskiaceae; genus Stagnimonas. The sequence goes on from JAKFXK010000011.1 coordinate 11,456, forward strand.
GCTTGAAAAAGCCGGCGTGAAGGCCCGCAGCTACACGGGGCCGCAGGTGGCGATCCGCACCGACACCTCGCACATGAAGGCACGCATCCAGTCCATCGACACAGAACGACTGCGGGCCGATTGCGAGGCAGGCATCACCCCGGTGGTGGCTGGGTTTCAGGGGGTGTCGCCGGATGGCTCGACGGCGACTCTCGGGCGTGGCGGCAGCGACACCACAGGGGTCGCACTCGCAGCGGCGCTCAAGGCCGACGAATGCCAGATTTACACCGATGTCGATGGCGTCTACACCACTGATCCGCGTGTGGAGCCGAAAGCCCGGCGTTTGGACAAGATCACCTTTGAAGAAATGCTGGAACTCGCCAGCCTGGGCAGCAAGGTTCTCCAGATCCGCTCGGTCGAGTTTGCGGGCAAGTACAAGGTTCCCTTAAGGGTGCTGTCCACTTTCGTGGACGGCCCCGGCACATTGATCACGTTGGACGAGGAAAGCTCAGTGGAAGACCCGCTCATCTCCGGTATCGCCTTCAACCGCGACGAAGCCCAGCTCACAGTGGCGGGCGTGCCCGACCGCCCCGGCATCGCGGCCGCCATCCTCGGCCCCATTGGCGATGCCAACATCGAGATCGACATGATCGTGCAGAACGTCGGCGCCGATGGCTCTACAGACTTCACCTTCACGGTCAATCGTGTCGACTACGACCGGGCGGTGGAGGTCGCCCGGCACACGGCCCAGGAGCTGGGTGCCAAGGGCGTACGCACCGCCACCGATATCGTCAAAGTCTCGCTAGTTGGTGTGGGCATGCGCAGCCATGCGGGCATTGCCAGCCAGATGTTCAAGGCCTTGGCTGCCGAGGGCATCAATATCCAGATGATCTCGACCTCCGAGATCAAGATCAGCGTCGTGATTTCGGAAAAGTATCTGGAATTGGCGGTGCGCACCCTGCACAAATCCTTTGGTTTGGAGGCTGGCACGACCTGACTGACCGTTCAACCGTAAAAATCTACCGTTCAGTTGCAAATTAGGTACTCCAAACCACTGCTCGCCCGTTAGCTGCGAGGTCAAGATGACCTTAAACAACGCGACGGACTGAAGGGAGAGCAGCAATGTTGATACTGACTCGGCGGATCGGTGAAGCCCTCAAGATTGGGGATGACGTCACCGTTACTGTTCTGGGCATCAAGGGTAATCAGGTGCGGCTCGGCATCCACGCCCCGCGCACGGTGGCCGTCCACCGGGAAGAAATCTTTGCCCGCATTGCCGAGGAAATCCACATTCCAGTGGAAGCGCCGCGTCACTGACGCGCTTGCAGAGATCCATCTGCAAGTAAATCAAAATAAATCTGGGCAAATGTCTTTACCCGGCGCAGCTGTTTACGTAGACTTCGCGCCTCGCTGAAAGGGCAACCAGTCAGTGTTCGGATAGATGGCCGAGTGGACGAAGGCGCTCCCCTGCTAAGGGAGTATAGGGCTTTAAAACCTTATCGAGGGTTCGAATCCCTCTCTGTCCGCCATCAGTTTCTTCGAGTTTGTGAGCGCCCGTAGCTCAGCTGGATAGAGCACTTGGCTACGAACCAAGGGGTCGGAGGTTCGAATCCTTCCGGGCGCACCACAGGCTTGTAGATGTCGGCAAGAACAACCCGCTGAAAGCGGGTTTTTTTGTGCCCGTGGCATCGAGTTGACGAAGCCGCATGGGAAAATCGCCGCGTATTCACTCCCAAGGATCGACCCCTCCATGATGAGCTTGCTCCGCCGCTGGTTTTTTGCCGGCATCCTGGTCTGGGCGCCGCTGGGCGTGACGCTGGTGGTGATCCGTTTCCTGGTCAATCTGCTGGACTCCAGCCTGCTGCTGGTGCCTACCAGTCTGCAACCGGCCTGGTTCAATTTTCCCGGCATCGGCACCATCCTGACCTTGTTGATCGTGCTGGGTACCGGCGCGCTCACTGCCAATCTGCTGGGCAAGAAGGCACTGGGCTGGGCCGAGCAATATCTGCACCGGGTGCCACTGGTCGGTTCGGTCTACGGCAGCATGAAAAAAGTCACCGAGACCATGTTCTCCGGCAACGGCAATGCCTTCAAAAAAGTGGTGCTGCTGGAGTATCCGCGCGCAGGCTGCTGGACCATCGGATTCATGACGGCAGACCCCTCGCCGCGCCTGCGCACGGCTGTCGATGGTGCGGACCTGGTGGCGGTCTACGTACCCACCACGCCCAACCCCACCTCAGGGTTTTTGCTGCTGCTGCCGCGTGCAGCGGTACGCGAACTGCCGATTTCCGTACAGGACGGCATGCAGTACGTCATTTCCCTGGGCGTCGTGCCGCCGGGCAGTGCACGGCTGCCTGCCGCGTGAGGACCGGCGCGGCTACAATGCGCGCCCTGCTGAACACACTCACTATTCATGCTGCGTAGCCACTACTGCGGTCAGGTCACAGAAACCCTGATCGGCGAAACCATTTCCGTCTGCGGCTGGGTGCATCGCCGCCGCGACCATGGCGGGGTCATCTTCATCGACCTGCGTGACCGTGAGGGCCTGCTGCAATGCGTGTTCGACCCCGATGCGGTGGAGGCCTTTGCCGCCGCCGACCGGCTGCGTGGGGAGTACGTGGTGCAGATCACCGGCCGCGTGCGCGCCCGTCCCGCCGGCACCACCAATGCCAACCTGGCCAGCGGCCAGATCGAGCTGCTGGGCAAGATCGTCACCCTGCTCAACAAGGCCGAGACCACGCCGTTCCACCCCGATGACGAGACGGTGGGCGAGGAAACCCGCCTCAAGTACCGCTATATCGATCTGCGCCGCCCGGCGATGCAGAAAAACCTGCGCCTGCGTCACGAGGTGGTCAAACGCATCCGCAACTTCATGGATGCCAAGGGTTTTGTCGATGTGGAAACCCCGATCCTCACCCGTGCGACCCCTGAAGGCGCGCGCGATTATCTGGTGCCCTCGCGCACTCATCCCGGCCAGTTCTTCGCACTCCCCCAGTCGCCGCAGCTGTTCAAGCAGCTGCTGATGATGAGCGGGCTGGATCGCTACTACCAGATCGCCCGCTGCTTCCGCGACGAGGACCTGCGCGCGGATCGCCAGCCGGAGTTCACCCAGCTCGACGTCGAGACCTCCTTCCTCAACCAGGAAGAGATCATGGCGATCATCGAGGAACTGGTGAAGCACCTGTTTCTCGATCTGCTCGGCGTCGACCTTGGTACCTTGCCGCACATGAGCTATGAGGAAGCCATGCGCCGTTACGGCTCCGACAAGCCTGACCTGCGCAACCCACTCGAACTGCACGACGTGAAGGATCTGCTCAACGACGTCGATTTCAAGGTGTTCGCTGGCCCCGCAAACGACCCCAAGTGCCGCGTTACCGCACTCCGCGTGCCGGGTGGGGCAGCACTGCCCCGCAGCAAGATCGATGCCTACACCGAGTTCGTGAAGCTCTATGGCGCGCGCGGTCTTGCCTATATCGTCGTCAACGACTGGAGCACGAAAGGCCGCGAGGGCTTGCAGTCGCCCATCGTCAAGAACATCCACGACCGTGGTCTCGCGGGTGTGATCGAACGCACCGGTGCACGGGATGGCGATCTCATCTTCTTCGGTGCTGACAAGGCTGGTGTGGTGAGCGATGCCCTGGGCGCGCTGCGCATCAAGCTCGGCAACGACCTGGGCCTCACCACCAAGGGTTGGAAGGCGTTGTGGGTGGTGGACTGGCCGATGTTCGAGTGGGACGACCGAGACGGTGGTCGCTGGGTTTCGCCGCACCATCCCTTCACCGCGCCGAAGCAGTTCGATGCACAGGCGATCCGCAACCAACCGGGCGAGATCGTGTCTCAAGGCTATGACATCGTCCTCAATGGCATCGAACTCGGCGGCGGCAGCGTGCGTATCCACTCCACCGAGGTGCAGCAGGCCGTCTTCGATCTGCTCGGCATCACACCGGAGGAGCAGCAGGAGAAGTTCGGCTTCCTGCTCGAAGCCCTCAGCTACGGCGCGCCGCCACACGGCGGACTGGCCATCGGTATCGACCGCATGATCATGCTGATGGCGGGGGCCAACTCGATCCGCGAGGTGATTGCCTTCCCCAAAACCCAGACTGCGCACTGCCCGCTCACCAATGCGCCGGGGCAGGTCGATGCCAAGCAGCTGCGTGAGCTGTACGTGAAAAGCACCGTGCCGGCTGCGGCTGCGGCTGTGCCCGCTGCCCACTGAGTCGAAACCCATTTCGAGGAGTTGTTGATGAAGGTGCAAAACAAGGCAGGTCTTGCCGCCACATTGATGGCTGGCGTGGTGCTGGCCGGCTGTGGCGGCCTGGGCAATGGCGTAGGGCCGGTGGATGCCTTCATCCAGCCCTTTGGCGGTGTCGCCGGCGCTACCACCACCAAGACCTATACCTGCCTCAACACCGGCATCTCGCTGTTCATTGATTTCACCAATGGCGCGCGCGGGGATTTCACTTCGCGCGCACGCTACAGCAGCTCCAACCCGGCGGTGGCGAGAGTCAGCAACTTCGATATCCCGGTGCCAGAGCAGGCCAACACCTTCTACAACCCGGGCACGATCGTGCCGGTTGCCCTCGGCACCGCCACCATCACGGCGACCTACCTCACCTTCACGCGCAGCATCGAGGTGGTGATCGGCACGCCGCAGAACTTCCGGATCAGCCCTGCAAGTGGTGATCTGGCTGCAAACTCGAGGCTTGATTTTTCGGCATCCGCCGATCTTGACGGCGTCAATACCGTCATTGACCCCCTCGTGCAGTGGGCTTTCGTGACTCCCAATACCGCCACCGCCAGCCTCGATGGCAGCACCGGTACGGTCACGGGCGTGGCGGCGGGCGCGGGCTTGACCCTGCGTGCGCGCATCCCCGGATGCGCTCTCGTTGCTGAAGCGCCGGTCACTGTTGCCAACCTGCAATCGCTGGCCCTGACGCGGGAGTTTGGCGAGGTCGACAAGCTGATCGTCAACACCAGCGAGCGCCTGATCGCCACCGGTACCCTCGACAATGGCAAGACCCAGGATCTGACCGGACAGGTGAGCTACACCAGTTCGGACACCACGGCCATCTCCCTGCTGACCAGCGGGGTGCCCAATCTGGCGCTGGCGCTCAAGGCGAGTACACCGGTGCAGTTTGCGGCGAGTTTTACCAGCCCTGCGGTCACGGCCCCTGCGATCAGCATCACCCCGGTCGCTGATAGCCTGAATACCGTTGCGGTGACCCCGGCCAACGCCGACGTGGCAGCCGGACAGACCGTGCCATTCAAGGCGGTGGGCAGCTTTGCCAGCGGCGCGAATCAGGACATTACCCGGCATGTGATCTGGACCAGCGCGGATGGCAGCATCGCCACCGTGCAGAGCAGCTCAACAACGGTGGTCAGCACCCTTGCCGGCATTGCCGCCGCAGCCACGACCGCGCAGGGCAAGACGGTCGCAGTCACGGCGACGACGACGAATGCAGCAGGCCAATCGATCGCAGCCAGTGCGACGCTCAGCGTCAAGTAAACCGGTCGATTCGCGGATTGCCCCCTACCGCTAGGGGTTGTGGGGGTGTTCCGCTACAATAGCTTGCTGTTTTCCTGCTGCTCATCGAAGTGCAATTAGCCGCCAAGGAGTGCGCCCATGTCCGCCGCTCTCAAAATCGACCCCACCATCGATCAATACAGCTTTTTGTCGGATGAGGAATGCGACGCCAAGATCGTCGCCGCCAAGGCCGCGCTGGGCAAGAAACTCGTCATCCTGGGGCATCACTACCAGCGCAACGAGGTGTTCAAGCACGCCGACTATTCCGGCGACTCGCTCAAGCTCAGCCAGATGGCCGCCAACAGCACCGCCGAATACATCGTGTTCTGCGGCGTGCACTTCATGGCCGAGGTCGCCGACATCCTCACTTTCGGCAAGCGCACGGTGATCCTGCCCGACCTTGCCGCCGGCTGCTCGATGGCCGACATGGCCAATCTGGTCAAGGTCAACAAATGCTGGGAAGAACTGAAAACCGTGCTCGATCCAGATGCTTCGGTGACTCCCGTCACCTACATCAACTCGGCCGCTGATCTGAAAGCCTTCTGCGGGAACCACGGTGGCATCGTCTGCACATCGAGCAACGCGAAAGCCGTGCTGGAGTGGAGTTTCGCCCGCCGCGAGAAGGTGCTGTTCTTCCCCGACCAGCATCTGGGTCGCAACACGGCTTTCATGCGCATGGGCATCCCGCTCGACCAGATGGTCACCTGGGATTTCATGAAGCCGATGGGGGGCCTGACCGCCGAGCAGATCCGGGGTGCGAAGATGATTCTGTGGAAGGGCTTCTGCTCGGTCCACCAGATGTTCCACGTCAACCACATTGCCAAGTTCCGCGAGCGGACGCCGAACGGTTACGTCATCAGCCATCCGGAAAACGAGCTGGCGGTGTGCGAGAAGAGCGATTTCGTCGGCTCTACCGAATACATCCTGCGCACTGTGCGCTCGAGCCAGCCCGGCGCGCACTGGCTGGTGGGCACCGAACTCAATCTGGTCAATCGCCTCGCCGACGAGATGAAGCCCAAGGGCGTCACCGTCGAGTTCATGTCGCCGATGGTGTGCATGTGCTCGACCATGTTCCGCACCGACCCGCAGCACCTCGCCTGGGTGCTTGAAAACCTCGTCGAGGGCAAGACCGTCAACCGCATTCGTGTGCCGGAGGAGATTGCTGCTCCGTCTCGTGCCGCCCTCGACCTGATGCTCGAGGTTGTGGACTGAATTTCCTTTAACTCTGCCATTAAAAAATGTTCGTCAACGCCCCCAATCTCGCAGTCGCCGATCCTGAACTCTTTGGCGCCGTTACGGCCGAAAACGCCCGGCAGGAGGCTCACATCGAGCTGATCGCCAGCGAGAACTACTGCTCTCCCGCCGTCATGCAGGCGCAAGGCTCGCAGCTCACCAACAAGTATGCCGAGGGCTATCCCGGCAAGCGCTATTACGGTGGCTGCGAGTTTGTTGACGTTGCCGAAACCCTTGCTATTGATCGCTTGAAACAGCTCTTCGATTGCGACTACGCCAACGTGCAGCCGCACTCCGGCGCGCAGGCGAATGCAGCGGTGTTCCTGGCCCTCCTGAATCCCGGCGATACCGTGATGGGCATGAACCTGGCGCAGGGCGGACACCTGACCCACGGGCATCCGGCCAACTTCAGCGGCAAGCATTACAAGATCGTGCCCTATGGCCTCGATGCCGAGACCGGGCTGATCGACTACGACGAGATGGAACGCCTTGCCGTCGAGCACAAGCCGAAAATGCTGATCGGTGGCTTTTCTGCCTATTCGCGCGTGAAGGACTGGAAGCGCATGCGCGAGATCGCCGACAAGGTCGGCGCCTGGTTCTGGGTCGACATGGCGCACATCGCGGGCCTGGTCGCTGCTGGCGAATACCCCAGCCCGCTGCCGCATGCCCACGTCGTCACCAGCACCACTCACAAGACCCTGCGCGGTCCGCGCGGCGGCATCATCATCAGCAAGGGCCAGGGCGAGGACTTCAACAAGAAGTTCCAATCGGCGGTGTTTCCCGGCATCCAGGGCGGCCCCCTGATGCACGTCATCGCCGCCAAGGCGGTGGCGTTCAAAGAGGCACTCGACCCCAGCTTCAGGATCTACCAGAAGCAGGTGATTGCCAACGCCCAGGCGATGGCCAAGGTATTCCTCAAGCGCGGCTACAAAGTGGTCAGCGGCGGCACGGACGACCATCTCTTCTTGCTCGATCTCATCGCCAAGAACGTGACCGGCAAGGATGCCGAGGCCAAGCTGGGCGATGCCCACATCACCGTCAACAAGAACTCGGTGCCGAACGATCCGCGCAGCGCCTTCGTCACCAGTGGTCTCCGTCTCGGTAGCCCGGCCTCGACCACGCGCGGCTTCAAAGAGGCCGAGATGGCCAGCATCGCCGGCTGGATTGCAGACATCGTCGATGCCATGAGCGCCGGTGCCAATGTGGAAGCCACCATCGCCGATGTGCGTGGCGAGGTCGAAAAACTCTGTGCGCGTTTCCCGGTCTACGGCAGCAAGGCTGCCTAAGTACGATGCAATGCCCCTTCTGCAACAGCCCCGACACGCGCGTCATCGACTCGCGGCTGGCGGAGGAGGGCACGCAGGTGCGGCGGCGTCGCGGCTGCGAGAAATGCGGGGGGCGTTTCACCACTTTTGAAAAGGCGCAGCTGACGATGCCGAGCATCGTCAAGCGCAGTGGCACCCCACAGCCTTTCAGCGAGAGCAAGCTGCGGCGAGGTTTCGAGAGCGCGGTCTACAAGCGGCCGGTGACCGCCGAGCAGATCGACCATGCCATTGACAACATCGAGCGCAAGCTGCGGCAGACCGGCGAGCGCGAGCTGCCGAGCCGCAAGGTGGGCGAGTGGGTGATGGAGGAGCTGCGCGACCTCGACCATGTGGCCTATGTGCGCTTTGCCTCGATCTACCGTGCCTTCGAGGATGTCAACGCCTTCCAGGAAGAGATCCAGAAACTCAAGGCCATGCCGAGTGCCGAGCAGCGCAGGTCGCAGTTACAGCTGATCGACGAGCCTGATGCGACGGAAGCCAAAGCCGAAACCAAGCCGACGAACAAGCCCGCCGCGAAGGGCAGCGCCAAGACGGGCAAGAGCGGTTCCTAGGTGAGCAGTCCCGCCGAGAGAATGGCGCGTGCGCTGGAGCTGGCCGAAGCCGGTCGCTATTCCACGCACCCCAACCCGCGCGTGGGCTGCGTCATCGTCAAGGATGAGGTCATCGTCGGTGAAGGCGCGCATCTCAAGGCCGGTGAGCCGCACGCCGAGGTGCACGCCCTGCGTGCAGCAGGTGAGCGGGCCAGAGGGGCGGAGGTGTTCGTCACACTCGAACCCTGCAACCACCAGGGCCGCACGCCGCCCTGTGTCGACGCGCTGATCGCTGCGGGCGTGAGCAAGTTGTGGGTGGCGATGAGCGACCCGAATCCGCTGGTGGCGGGCTTGGGCCTTTCGCGCCTGCAGGCGGCGGGCATCGAGACGCAGGTGGGACTGTTGCAGCCTGCGGCAGAACGCCTCAATCGCGGCTTTCTCTCGCGCATGCGGCGGCAGCGGCCTTTCGTCACCCTGAAGATGGGTGCCAGCCTCGATGGCCGCACCGCGATGGCGAGTGGCGAGTCGCAGTGGATCACGGGTGCCGCCGCGCGCGCCGATGTGCATCGCCTGCGCGCCGAGGCCGGTGCGGTGCTGACCAGCATTGCCACCGTGCTTGCGGACGACCCGTCACTGACGGTGCGGGACTTCCACCCCCCTCTCGCGCTCGCGGGAGAGGGGCTGGGCGAGAGGGCTTTGCGGCAGCCAGATCGCATCGTGCTGGACAGCAGGGCGCGCGCATCCGTCCATGCCAAGGTCTGGGCTGAAGACGCACGTCGCTTCTGGCTCACCAACACGCTGCCCGCCACCGTGCCGCAAGGCGTGCAAGCACTTGCCGTTGAATCCGACGGCAGCGGCTCCATCTCGCTGCCCAAGACGCTGGCCGTGCTGGCGGCGCAGCAGGTCAATCATGTGCTGGTCGAATGTGGTCCAACCCTCGCGGGCAGCTTTCTGGCGGCCGGACTGGTGGACGAACTGGTGCTCTACATCGCCCCCAGCCTTCTGGGCTCGGATGCGCGTGGGCTGGCCGCACTGCCGGGGTTGGATCGCCTGGACCAGCGCGTCCAGCTGCAATTTTCGGACGTGCGGCAGGTCGGCGACGACCTGCGCGTCACTGCCACCCTCAAGGATGGTTAACGCATGTTCACCGGCATTATCGAAGCACAGGGCCAGATCACCGCCATCGACAGGGTGGGCGGCGATGCACGCATGACCATCGAAAGCGCGAGCGGCTACGTGAAGGGCGCAGGCCTGGGCGACAGCATCGCAGTCAACGGTGTCTGTCTCACCGCTGTGGCCTTTACGGAACTTGGGTTTGTGGCCGATCTCAGTGCCGAAACCCTGCAAGGCACCACCGCTGCCGCATGGCGCGTCAGGCAAGTGGTGAATCTCGAAAAAGCCCTCACACCGCACAAGCCGCTGGGCGGCCACCTGGTCAGCGGTCATGTTGATGGCATTGGCCATCTGGTCGAGAAACACGAAGATGCGCGCGGCTGGCGGCTGGGCTTTGAGGTGCCAAAATCGCTCGCCAAGTACATCGCCCGCAAAGGCTCGATCACCATCGACGGCATCAGCCTGACGGTCAACGAAGTGGACAAGACCCGCTTCGGCGTGATGATCGTGCCGCATACTTGGCAGCACACCACGCTCGGCACGCTAAACGTCGGCAGTGCCGTGAACCTGGAAGTCGATCTGATTGCGCGGTACCTGGAGCGGCTCTTGGCCGCCCGAGAGGAGTAAGCCCATGAATGCACCTGTGAAGCCACCCCCGAACACCGGCATCCACACCATCCCGGAACTCGTTGCCGACCTAAAGGCCGGCAAGATGGTGATCCTGATGGACGACGAGGACCGCGAGAACGAAGGCGACCTTCTGATGTGCGCGGATGCCGTGCGCCCTGAAGACATCAACTTCATGGCCCGCTACGGCCGCGGTCTCGTCTGCCTCACGCTGACTGCGGATAAATGCCGCGCGCTGCGCCTGCCACTGATGGTGAGCGACAACGGCTCGGGTTTCGGCACCAACTTCACAGTGTCGATCGAAGCGGCACAGGGTGTGACCACCGGCATCTCGGCACAGGATCGTGCACTGACCGTACTGGCTGCGGTCAAGCCCGATGCCAAGCCCGAGGATGTGGTGCAACCGGGTCATATCTTTCCGCTCATGGCGCAGCCGGGCGGCGTGCTCACCCGCGCGGGACACACCGAGGCAGGCTGCGACCTGAGCCGCATGGCTGGCCGCACACCCGCGTCGGTGATCTGCGAGATCCTCAAGGACGACGGCACGATGGCGCGTCGGCCCGATCTCGAAGTGTTCGCACGCGAACACGGCTTGAAGATCGGCACCATTGCCGATCTGATCCGCTACAGGCTCGAAAACGAACACTCGGTGGAGCGCATCGCCGAGACCCATGTGCAGACCGAGTTCGGCGAGTTCCGTCTCGTCAGCTATCAGGACACCATCGACAACACCGTGCACATGGCGATGATCCGCGGCGAGCTGGATGCGACGAAACCGACGCTGGTGCGCGTGCACATCCGCAACATGTTGCAGGACGTGCTGGGCGTGCGGCACGGCGATTTCAGCTGGCCTGTACGCCGCGCGCTGGAGCGCGTGGCACAAGAGGGGCAGGGTGTGGTCGTGCTGCTGCGCAAGCCCGAATCCACCCGCGAGCTGGTGCAGCAGATCGTCGGCCTCAACAAGCCCGACGACGGCCACGAGTCGACCGGCCCGGTGCTGCGCACCTATGGGCTTGGCGCACAGATTTTGAGTGACTTGGGCGTCCGCAGGATGCGGGTGCTGTCCAACCCAAAGAAAATGCACGGCCTCTCCGGCTTCGGGCTGGAAGTCGTCGAATACGTACCCTGTGATTAAAGATTGGCTAGGAAATTGAAGCGAATGAAATCCGGTTATGCCGCCCCAAAGAAACCGTCCAGGAAAGAGTTCAAGGACACCCGCATTGCGCTGCTCGCCACCCGCTGGAACGTCGAGGTGGTCGAGGCCTTGCTGGCCGGTGCCGAGGCCTGTCTGGAGGATTGGGGCGTCGAGGAGCAGAACGTCGAGGTGTTCTACGCGCCGGGTGCGTTTGAGCTGCCACTGGCGGCTTCCGCGATTCTCGCCTCTGGCCGCTTTGATGGCGTGGTCGCCTTGGGTGCGGTGATTCGCGGCGACACGCCGCATTTCGATTTCGTCGCCGGTGAATGCGCGCGCGGCCTGATGGATGTGCAACTTAGCCTCTGCCGCCCGGTCGGCTTCGGTGTTCTCACCGTCAACACGCCAGAGCAGGCGCTCGAACGCTGCCGAGCCGACAAGAGCAACAAGGGCTACGAGTGTGCCGCCGCCGTGCTGGAGATGCTGCGCCTCACCCGCGCCGTCATCGGCAGTCCCAATGCGGCTGAAGCAGCATGAGCGACGCCCAGATCAGCCACTCGCCCCGCGCGCTGGCGCGCCGCGTCACCGCCCAGGCGCTCTACCAGTGGCTGGTCAACACCACGCCGCCGGAAACCCTGCTCAAGCAGTTCCGCGAACAGGACGACGGCCTCGGCCGCGCCGACCCGGTGTATTTCGATGCGCTGCTCAATGGTGTGATCGGGCAGGCTCACGACCTGACGATGGCGTTGGTGCCGCACCTCGACCGTCCGCTCGCGCAGATCGACCCGGTCGAGCACGCGGTGCTGCTGCTCGGCGCCTACGAGTTGCTGCACGAGCCCTCGGTGCCCTGGCGCGTGATCGTCAACGAGTGCATCAATCTCACCAAGCTGTTCGGTTCTGAAGAGGGCTTCAAGTACGTCAATGGCGTGCTCGACAAAATGGCGCGCAAGGCGCGACCGGCGGAAGTGGCCGCGTAGGGTGTGGATGAGTTCCAGCTGATCCGCCATTACTTCGCGGGCCTCACCGCAGGCAGCGAAGGCGTCTTGCTGGGCATCGGGGATGATGCCGCGCTGCTCTCGGTGCCAGCGGGTCACGAGCTGGTGGTGACCACCGACACGCTGGTTGCAGGTAGACATTTTCCAGGACAGACGCGTCCTTTCGACATTGGGTGGAAGGCACTGGCAGTGAATCTTTCCGACCTCGCCGCGATGGGCGCGACCCCGCGCTGGTTCACGCTTGCGCTGACGTTGCCGGAGCAAAACGCAGACTGGCTGGCGGGTTTCTCCGAAGGCCTGAAGGCGCTCGCCGATCTGCATGGGGTGGCGCTGGTCGGCGGCGATACCACGCGTGGGCCGCTCGCCATCACCATTACCGCGATGGGTTTGGTACAGCCGGACAGGGCGATGCGACGCGATGGGGCGGTGCAGGGTAATCTCATCTGCGTCACAGGCACGCTGGGTGATGCGGCGCTGGCCTTGCAACAGCTTCTTGCCACGGGATTGCCGTCCTCCCTTTCGTCATTCCCGCGTGGGCGGGAATCCAGTTCTGGCAGCGGAGTGCAGGCATCGAAACTGGATTCCCGCCTGCGCGGGAATGACAGCCAAGCACACATCGACCCCGCGCTGTTGCAACGTCTGAACCGCCCTCGTCCGCGTGCTGAAGCGGGCCAGATCCTGGGCGAGTGGGGCATGGCGGCGATTGATCTCTCCGATGGTCTGGCAGGCGATCTCAATCACATCCTTATCGCCAGCCAGGTGGGGGCCGAGCTGCGCGCAGAGACGTTGCCGCAATCCACCGCCTTCGCTCGCGCTGCCCCGGCCGATGCGCTGGCACTGCAACTGCATGGTGGTGACGACTACGAGTTGTGCGTCTGCCTGCGCGGTGAAGATTTCCAGGCTGCCGAGCCCAAGCTGGCCGCACTCGGCGTGCCCTTGACGCGCATCGGCGTCATCACTGCCGAGCCCGGCCTGCGTTTGCGTGAGGGTGCTACGGTGCGTGCCATCGAGCCACGCGGCTACCAGCATTTCGAGGCGGCATGAGTCCCATCAAGATTGGCGTCTTCGACTCCGGCCTCGGCGGACTCTCGGTGCTGAAGGAGCTGGTCGCTGCCTTGCCCTCGGCGCAGTTCGTCTATGTCAGCGATGCCGGCCACTGCCCTTACGGGGGCAAGCGCGCGAGCGAGATCATTGACCGCGCCGAGGCGATCACCGACTTTCTGCTGTTGCACAGTGCGAAACTGATCGTCGTCGCCTGCAACACCGCCACCATCGCGGCTATCGAGTCGCTGCGCGCGAGCTATGCGGTGTCTTTCGTCGGCATGGAGCCAGCGGTCAAACCCGCTGCGGCGCTGACCAAAAGCGGCGTCGTGGGCGTGCTGGCTACTGGTGCGGCGCTGGCGGGCGAAAAGCTGCACAAGCTCATCGAGCGCCACGCCGCCGGTGTGCGCGTGCTCACCCAGCCCTGCCCCGGTCTCGTCGAGCGGGTCGAAGCGGGCCTGGTCGATTCCGCCGAGACGCGTGTGCTGGTGCGTCGCTATGTCGAGCCGCTGCTCGCCGAGGGCGCAGATGTGCTCGTGCTCGGCTGCACGCACTATCCTTTTCTGCGCGCAGTGATTCAGCAGGAGGTCGGTCCCAATGTCGCCCTGCTCGATACAGGGGCAGCAGTGGCAAGGCGCACCGCAACCGTATGGGCGGCCGAACAACCCTCAGCAGCTGTGCCCGGTGTGGGCGGTTTGCAGCTGTTCACCAGCGGTGACCCGGCGGTGGTGTCTGCCGTCGCCAGCCAGCTCTGGGGCAGCCCACTACTCGTTGAGCGGATGCGCTGATGCGCGACTACACGCCGCCACCGGTCGAAGCGCGCGTGATCCTGCGCTCGCCAGTGCATTTCATCGCCTTTGGCTTTGGCACGGGCCTCTCGCCCAAGGGGCCGGGTACAGTCGGCACACTGGCTGGGCTGCCATTCTGGTTTCTGCTGAATCACTTGCAATGGCCGCTGTATCTCATTGCTTGTGCTGGGTTATTCGCGTTTGGCTGCTGGGTGTGCCGTGAGTCGGCCAGACGGCTGGGCGTGCATGACCACGGCGGCATCGTATTCGATGAAATCGTCGGCTTTTTAGTAGCTTGCACACCCTTGTTGCTGTTGGGTCTCAGCTCCTGGTGGCTGCTGGCCGCGTTCACCTTGTTCCGGGTGTTCGACATCTTCAAACCCTGGCCGATCAAGGTGCTGGATGCCAGGGTGCACGGCGGCTTCGGGATCATGGTCGATGACCTGATTGCCGGGTTGTTTGCGGCTGGGCTGCTGGCGCTGGCCCACCAGTTTGTCATTTCCGCGTAGGCGGGATCCAGAACCTGTCCGCGCGGGAATGACAAGGGAAAGTAACAAATATTGTTCTGGCGCACGGCGGCAAGCCTGCGGCACACTGGCTTGATCTGCCAAGTTCTGATGCATCGTGAAAATCGAAGCAGAACAATCATCAGGAGCCACAATGTCGAAAACCATCCGCATCGGCTGCGCCTCTGCTTTCTGGGGTGATACCAATACCGCTGCTGCGCAATTAGTACAGAAGGGAAACATTCATTACCTTGTTTTCGACTATCTGGCCGAGATCACCATGTCGATCCTCGCCGCCAAGCGGATGCGCGATGCCAATGACGGTTATGCGACGGATTTCGTCGAGCATGTGATGGCCCCGCTACTGCCGGAGCTTCAACGTCGCGGCATCAAGGTCATCGCCAATGCGGGCGGCGTGAACCCGTTGGCCTGCAAGGCGGCACTCGAAGCGGTGTGTGCGAAAGCCGGGGTCGCCATGACCATCGGCGTCGTGCTGGGTGACGACCTCCTGCCGCGCAGGAAGGAATTCGCCGACGCCGTCGGTCAGGATGATTTCAGCGCGACCGCCCGCGAGGGCGCCCCGCAGCCTGGCACCTTCGTTTCGATGAATGCCTACCTCGGTGCGATCCCGGTTGCGAAAGCCCTGGCCGCCGGTGCGGACATTGTCATCACCGGCCGCTGTGTCGATTCAGCAGTCACGCTCGCACCCCTGATGCACGAGTTCGGCTGGGGCGAAACCGATTACGACCTGCTTGCCGCCGGCAGCATCGCGGGCCACATCATCGAGTGCGGCGCGCAGTGCACGGGCGGCAATTTCACCGATTGGGAGCTGGTGAAAGACGGCTACGCCGACATGGGTTTCCCCATCGTCGAATGCGCGGCCGATGGCAGCTTCGTGGTGACCAAGCCGGAAGGCACCGGCGGCCTCGTCAGCGTGCATACCGTTCTGGAGCAGATGCTCTACGAAATCGGCGATCCGCGTGCCTATCTGCTGCCGGATGTGTCTTGCGATTTCACCCAGGTGAAGCTCGAACAGGCTGGCCCGGATCAGGTACGTGTGACCGGCGGCAAGGGCCAGGCCCCGACGCCGTTCTACAAGGTGAGTGCGACCTATCCATACGGCCTGCGCTGCTGCGCCACTTTCATGATCGGCGGCATCGACGCGGCCAGAAAAGGCAGGGCGAGTGCGACCGGCATCGTCGAGAAGGTGCGTCGCCAGCTCATCGAGCTGAAGCTCGGCGACTTCACGGGCATCGACATCCACTGCCTGGGTGCTGAAGAGAGCTATGGCCCGCATGCAAGACCTAACGCTGCGGCGACGCGTGAGGTGCTGGTGAAGATCGTCGCGCAGCATCCCAACCCCAAGGCGCTGAAGATTTTCGCGCGCGAGATCGCACAGGCCGCCACCGGCATGGCACCGGGCTTCACCGGCTACTTCGCGGCCGGGCGGCCGGAGCCACACATGATCCCCAGGCTGTTCTCGACCCTGGTGCGCAAAGACAGAGTGAGCATCGAGGTGTCGGTGGGCGAGCAGCGGTTTGCCGTGGCGGTGCCGTTGCAGGGTGGATTCATTGCGCCATCGAGTGTTGCTGGTCATTCCCGCGAAAGCGGGAATCCAGTACCGCAATCTGCGCACCTCGTGCCTGCTCTGGATTCCCGCCTTCGCGGGAATGACGAAGTTGTGACCGTGCCGCTCATTCGACTGGCGCTCGCCCGCAGCGGCGACAAGGGCGATCACGCCAACATCGGGGTTATCGCCCGCAAGGCCGAATACCTGCCTTGGATCAAGGCTGCTCTTGCGCCCGAAGCCGTGCGCGATTACTTCGCCCACATACTCGCTGGTGGCACGCGGGGCAGGGTCGAGCGCTGGGACTTGCCCGGTACGATGAGCCTCAACTTTCTATTGCATCACGCGCTCGGCGGCGGCGGTGCGGGGTCACTGCGCACCGACCCACAGGGCAAGTATTTCAGCCAGATGCTGCTCGACTATCCCGTGCCGGTGCCGCGCGATTTGCTGTAGCGGGTCGCACTACTTGGGTGCCATGCGGATGGCCCCATCGAGGCGGATCACCTCGCCGTTGAGCATCGGGTTTTCGATGATTGCCTGCGCCAGCTGCGCATACTCATCAGGGCGGCCGAGGCGTGATGGAAAGGGCACAGTGGCTTCGAGAGAGGCACGGATCACCGGCGACATGCCCGCCATCATCGCGGTCTCGAAAATGCCGGGCGCGATGGTCATCACGCGGATGCCGAAGCGCGCCAGCTCGCGGGCGATGGGCAGGGTCATGCCGACGATGCCAGCCTTGCTCGCGCTATAGGCAGCCTGCCCGATCTGACCGTCGAAGGCGGCGACGCTGGCGGTGTTGATGATGATGCCGCGCTCGCCCTCGGCGTTGGGTATCTGCCTGGACATGGCATCGGCAGCCAGTCGCAAGAGGTTGAAGCTGCCGATGAGGTTGACCTGGATCACCCGCGCGAAAGCATCCAGCGAATGCGGCCCCTCCTTGCCGACGACGCGCTCGCCAGTGGCGATGCCCGCACAGTTGATCACGCCCTGCAAGCTGCCGAACTCCTCGCGCGCCAGCTCCACCGCTGCTGCGGCATCCCGATCCGAGGTGACGTTGACCTTGGTGAACACCGCCCGCTCGCCCAGCTCCCCGGCCAGTGCGCGGCCTGCCATCTCGTTGAGGTCGGCAATCACCACCTTGCCACCCTGCGCCACCAGACGGCGTGCCGTGGCCTCACCGAGACCGGATGCCCCGCCAGAAACGATGAAAGTTGAGTCGGCGATTTGCATGGGGATTTCCTGCGTGAAGGGGGATTGGCTGCGCTAAGGAGATTGTAGTGCGCAGCCACTGCGGCGATGCTCATCGTCATGCACGAATCCAGCTCTTTCGATTTGCCTCCTGGCCTGCTGACGCCAGCGGTTGAAACCAAGCCGGGACTGTGGCTGGCAAAGGCTGCGCTGCTGACGGCTGCCAGTGCCGCACCGGGGCTTTGCCCGGAGGCTTGTGTGCTGGCGGATCGCTTCGATTGGGCTGCGAGGCGGCGCAGCGCTTTTCTCGCTGGGCGTGCGGTGGCGGCCCTGGCTTTGCGGGGATTGGGCAGTGGCGGCGTCGTCAGCCGCGATCAGGATGGGGCGCCGTGCTGGCCGCCCGGCTGTATCGGCAGCATTGCCCACGATGCCGAGCGCGCTGTGGCGGTGGCTGGTGCCGCAACGTACTGGTCGGCTGTCGGCGTCGATGTCGAGCCCGATGCCCCCTTGCCTGCAGATGCCGCCAGTGTGGTGCTGCTACCCCAGGATCGTGCCAGCCTGATCCGCACTTTTGGTGCTGACGCAGAGGCCCACAGCCGCCTGGTGTTTGCGGCCAAGGAGAGTGTTCACAAGGCTCTGCACCCCCGCTGCGGGATCTGGCTGGAGTTCGATGAAGTCACTATCGCCTGCCGGCTGACCACCAGCAGACAGCCGGGCCGCTGGCAGGCCATTCCGCTCAGCGCCGCCGCGCGACAGGCTTTCGCAGCCCCCGTGCTGGAAGGTGAATGGTGGCGCAGTGAAGGCGCGTTGTGGACGCTGCTGGCAATCAGTCGCTCAGGCTGAGCAACCACTTGCGCAAGTGCCGGATCATCTCCTCGCGCGCCGTACGGCGGCTCAGTGTGTGGTCGATGTGGGGCAGGAACCACACCGGCGCCCAGTCCCTCAGCACCGGGAAAATATCGTAATGCTGTTCTGCATACAGATAACTATGCTGGACGTCGCCAGTGAACAGGAAGCCCAGATTGAGCTGGCGCGCCATGAATTGCTGGTAGTCGCGGGCGACTTCCTTCTGGCTGGGCCATTCGATGATGGCCGCACCCATCCCTTGCGGCTCCGCAAAGCGGAAACGCGGGTGGATCCGGCCGGCAATGCTTTGCAGCGTGCGCAGCGGATGGGTGAACCGCGACTGCCAGTAGAGCCGGCGGAACTTGAAATTCTGATAGGCGTAGCCGTCGATATTGAAGAGGCCGACCACCCGCTCGTCGACGCGGCAGAGCTGGTGTCCATCATGCGAGCCGGAGCAAAGCCCGATCACGACATAGCGGCTGCCCAGACGACGTGCGTCTAGTGCATCCAGCGCCAGCCTGCAATCCGCCAGCGAGGACGCCGCCTGACCACGCGGTGCATCGCTGTCTCCGAGGCCACCCAGGTCAAAGCGCAGCACGCAATAACCCGCCGCCGCCAGAGCCCGTGCGATTTGCACATGCAGGCGGTTGGGCCCCACCCGGTGTTCGATGCCAGTGTTGGAAATCACGATCGCCGGCCGGGTTGGATCGACAGAGGCAGGCAAAGTTATGATGCCGAACAGCCGGTTCTGCTCGCCGAATTGCAGTAGTGACTCGCGCAAGTCCGCACTCATGGCAGCACGCGGCCCAGATGCTCGGCAAGCCGCAGCGCCGGCGCTGCCGGCACCCAGGGGGCATTGATCCAGCCCAGCTCGTGCCAGTGGCCTGCCTCCTGGCTCGACAGCACGGTTTCTGGTGGCGCCTTGGCGGGTGCGGCATGGTCGGTGCTCACATACCAGAGGCTTGGCACCTCAAGCGATGGCAGACTCAGTGTATTCACCGCCTCGGCCAGCGGCACGGGCCAGGCATGGCCGAACAATTCGTGTGGATCTGGCGGCGGCAGCTGCATGTCGCGGTTGCGCCGCAAGCGCTTGGAGATATCCGACTCGTCGGCCAATCTCTGCATCAGTGTCGCGTAGCTGGCTCCGCTTTCCGGCGCGTCCCAGTGGATGCAAAACTTGACGCGCAGCCCTAGCCTGTGTCGTGCCGCCTCGGCCAGCAAGGCACCAAAGCGCACGCCCAGCACGGCAATGTCCTGATGGCCGCTCAACAGGCGCAGCTCCTCTGCGGCGGTGGCGATGTCGGCCAGCCAGTGTTCGAGGTGTGCATCCAGGCTGTGTCCTGCCGAATCGCCGGTGCCGGAGTAGTCGAAGCGCAGGGTCTCGAAACCGGCCTCGGCCAGCCGCATGGCCATGAGCCGCACGCCGCGATAGCTGCGCAAGTACTCCCTGCCCCAGGACGGGCAGATCAGCACCGCAGTACGCCGCGCCGCGCCGGTGGCCGGGTGGTGAAAGCCCAGCAGCAGGCGCTCTGGGTCTCCAAACTGGAGCGGGATCATGGATGGCAGTGGTAGTGGTTTTGAGAACGATCCGTGAGTCTCTTCATTTGCCAAGCAATTTACCAAGCCAGCCGCTTGGTTTCTCGATCGGCGGTCTTGTCGGGATGCGCACATCCTTGAGCAGGTCGGGGGAGAGTGTCGGCAGCTGTCTCTGCACGGGCGCGCTGGCGACGGCACGCGGCATGGCGGGCATTGCCTTGCCGCCCAGTTCTGCGTGAGCGGCGGCAATCACCGAAAGTGGATCCATCAACAGGCTGCGCAATGGTGGCTTGATGCCGGATTGCAGCTGGATTTTCGCCGCCGCCTGCACGGCCAGCAGCGAGTGGCCACCGAGGTCGAAAAAGCGGTCTTCGCGGCCGATGCTGCTGATATCCGGCAGGCCCAGTACCTCGGCCCAGATGGCGGCCAGCGCCTGCTCGGCCAGGCCCCGCGCAGGCTCGCGCGCCGCGGCTGCGGCATTGGCCGAGGCAAAGGGATCCGGCAGGCTCTTGCGATCAAGCTTGCCGTTGGCGAGCCTCGGCAGCGCATCCAGCCTCTGGAACTGCTGCGGCACCATGTAACCCGGCAACGTCGTGCGCAGCAGTGCGCGCAGGGCGCTCACGGTGGGTTCCTCGGCGCCTTCGCGCAGGGTAAAGAAGGCCACGAGGCGCGGGTCATCGGCACTGCGCTGCTTGACCGCCGCCAGCGATTCCGCCACTGCCGGATGGCTGTTGAGGGCAGACTCGATTTCGCCAAGCTCGATGCGGAAGCCTCTCAGCTTGACCTGGAAATCGGCACGGCCCAGGCATTCGATGACGCCATCCGGCCGCCAGCGGGCGAGATCGCCGGTGCGGTACAGGCGCGCGTTGCCGCCTGTGAAAGGGTCGGGCACATAGCGTTCGGCGGTGAGCTGTGGCTGGCCGAGGTAGCCCAGAGTGACCCCCGCGCCGCCAACATAGAGTTCGCCCACCACGCCGACCGGCAGCGGTGTGCCACGGGCATCCAGCACATAGCTCTGGGTATTGGCCACTGGCGGTCCGACCGGGATGGGGTCTTCATCGCCCCGCACCCGGCAGAGGTTGCTGGTGATGGTGACTTCGGTCGGCCCGTAGATGTTCCAGATTTCCCTCACCTTGGGTGCAAGCGCCTGTATCAGATCGCGCGGCAGCGCCTCGCCGCCGAACACGGCGCGGAAGTTCGGCGCACCGGCCCAGTGGTCTGCCAGCAGCAGGCGGAAGGTGGCGGGCGTCGCATGCAGCGAAGTGACGCCGTATTTGGCAATGGCCGCCGACAGCCGCGCGCCGTCGAGCGTGGTGTCGCGGTCGGCCACCACCAGCGTCGCACCGACGAGTAGCGGCAGGAAGATTTCGTACACCGAGAAATCGAAAGTGATCGCCGCCACGGCCAGCACCACTTCGCCGGCCTTCAGGCCCGGCGCATCGGCCAGGTCCGTGAGGCAGTTGACGACATTGGCATGGCTGACCACCACCCCCTTGGGCTTGCCGGTGGAGCCGGAGGTGAAGATGACATAAGCCGGCAGCTCTGGATCAACTGTTGCCGGCAGCGGGTCGTTGGCGGACACGGCCGCCGCGGCCGCCAGCGTCAGGCTGGGGGTGCCGGACGGCAGCAGCTGCAGCAGGCTGTCCTGGGTCAGCACACAGACCGGCTGGCACTGCTCAAGGATGCTGGCGATGCGCTCGCGCGGCAGCTCGGGATCCAGCGACACATAAGCCGCACCGCAGCGCAGCACTGCCAGCAGGGCGGCGGGCAGCAGCAGCTGGCGTTCGAGATTCACCGCCACGAAGCTGCCGGGCGTGACGCCCGCCGCCAAGAGCGCACGGGCCAGCGTCGCACTTTCGGCATCCAGCCCGGCATAGCTGAGTTGAGTCTCTCCGAAGCGCACCGCGATGGCCTGCGGGTTGCGGCTGGCTTGGGTGAGGATCAGCGCATCCAGGCTCTGCGCCGGTACCGGTCGGCGACGGGCATTGAAGCCTTTGACGATGCGCTGATATTCCGCCGCAGCCAGCAAGGGCAGTTCGGCCAGAGTCTGTGCCGGATTGGCGACCACGCTGCGCAGGATTTCGGTGTACTCCGACAGCCGCGCTTGCATCGCATCCCGGCTGTAAAGCTGGGCGTTGTAGCTGGCTTCAAGCACCAGGCTCTTGCCGTCATCGACCATGTTGATGAACAGCTCGTAGATTTCGGCCGGGCGAGCGACATTGCGCAGCCGCGTGTTGAGGCCCGCAAAGCAGACATCGCCGCTGCGCACGTCGATGTTGAAGACGATCGGCACCAGCGGCGGACGGCTGCGGTCGCGCTCGAATTGGAGCGTCGGCACGATGCTGCCGAAGGACACGCCCTGATGATCGAAGGCATCCAGCACGCTGGCGCGGGTGTCGCTGAGCAACTGGGTGAACGACATGTCGCCGGAAGGCCTCAGGCGCAGCGGCAGCAGGTTGACGGCATGGCCGACAAGATTCTTCTGGCTATGGAAAGACTGCCCGGCAGCGGCGAGGCCGACGATCAGATCATCCTGCCCGGAGAGCCGGTACAGCAGCGCCGAGAACGCTGCCAGCGTGGTGGCCACCAGACTCGCACTCTGTGCCGCACCCAGCTTGCGCAGCTGACCGACCAGGGCCGGGTCGATGTCCATATCCAGCCGCGCGGCGGTGTAGCTACGTTCGGCAGGGCGCGGCAGGTCATTGGGCAAGGGCTGCTGGTTGGGCGGGTTGTCGAGCACTTTCAGCCAGTAGTCGAGATGGCTCCTGCCCTCCTCGGAGGCAACGAAGTCGCGTTCGATCTGCGCATAGTCGCCGTAGCGGGCGGCGGGCGGCAGGCTGGCGTCGCGGCCTTCCACCGCCGCCGAATACAGCTGGCCGAGTTCGTTCGACAGCACCCAGGAACTCCAGCCATCGACGATGGCGTGGTGCGCACAGCGCAACAAGGTGTGTTCGGTGGCACTGGCGCGGAGCAGCCGGTAGCGGATCAGCGGCGCGCTGGCCAGATCGAAAGGCTGTGAGACGATGGCCTTTTCGTGCTCCAGCAGCAGCCGCTCCGGGTCTGCCGAGATGTCGATCACGGGGATGTCGAGCGTCAGTGATTCGCACACACAAAGCCACTGGCCATCGGGGCTGAAGCTGGCGTGCAGCACCTCGTGGCGATCCACCAGGGTTTGCAGGCTGCCGAGCAGTGCCGCCACATCCAGCGGGCCACTGAAACTCAAGGAGCCAGGCTCGTTGTAGGCCAGGTTGGCCTCTGGGTGGATCTCCGCTCCCAGCCAGACTTCGCGCTGCGCTTCGGTCAGCGGCAGGCGGGCGGCGAGGGCGGGGCCGGCAAAGGGGTCGTGGGCGTTCATTCGCGGGCTGGTGTGGTGGTTTCGGCAACCAGCAGCAGCCATCGCTGCTGGCCGGTGTTATTGGTGTGCTGGTAGCACAGGCGCAACCCTGCCTGCTCCGCGAGGCGCCGATAATCATGCGAATAGCTGCGCTCTGCCCCGTAAGGCTGGCTGAGTGGGCCTTCGCCCAAGCGGTGATCGGCGCTCAGCGGCTCGACCAGCGCCAGCAACGAGGGATGGGCCTGGTTGGCGATCCAGCGGAAATAGTCTTCGACGACGGCGGTGCCGAAGTATTCGAGCACGCCGCCATAGCTCCAGAACACCGTCCCCGCTCCCCCGAGCACACGCGCCTCCGCGAGTCCGTCACCGGCCCTGACGTCGATACGCTCATCCTGCCGCTGGCTGTTCGCCCATGCGGCGAGTTCGGCATTGCATTCCACTCCACGCAGGCTTTGCAGTGTGGGGCAAAGCCGCGCCCAGTAATTCAGCAATTCGCCGGTGCCGGGGCCGATCTCGAACCACTGCTGGCATTGCCGGGCAGCCATTGCAGCCTGCAAGGGCGGGGTAATAAGGGCGGCGTGATGATCGAGAAACCGCTGATATCGCTTGGCCCCGTCTGCAATCTGGAATCGGGCGGCATCGGCACCCTGCCAGAACTGCTGGTGGATGTGGTCGAGCGCACCCACCTCGCCACGCCGCTCGGCGGCCGCCACGATGGCGCGCAACATCCAGTAGTCCAGCTTGCCCAGCGTGAGGGTTTGGCGCGGGTCTCGCAGGGCCTTGACCCTAGCCGGGTGCAGGACGCAGAGCACGGCACCTCCGGCTTGATGCAGCGCTCGTTTCCAGGCCTGCGCTGCCGGTTGCAGCGGGAAGCGCGCGCCGCTCATGCCGTTTCCTCCAGTTGCACGAAGTGGCCTGGTCGCGCCGGATCGGGGATGAACCAGGCGGGATTGCCATCTGCCGCGCGCCCCAAGCGCGCATGGGCCTCGGGTTGCGCATACCAGATCGCACCCGGCCGGGTGTCGGCCAGACCCAGCTTCACCGGTTCGCCGATACGGCCCAGGAGACCATCCTTCTGCATCTGCTCAATGCCACCGATGTAGGCCTTGAACATCTCGTCGAACACCGCCTCGGTATGGGCGGTGGTCATCACCTGGTTGCGGTGGTCGTAGGTGTGGATGCCGTTGAGGCGGAAGTAGTGCGCGAGCAGCTCGAAGAACGGTTCTTCCTGCGCGGCCTCGAAGCGGTAGATGCTGGTGTAGCTGGTGACGCGCACCGGGGCGTTGAGTGCGGCGATGGCCTCGCGCAAGCGCTTCACGAAGGCGATGACGCGGGTGTTGAGTTGGTGCTGGATGCCCGGGTTCGCCTCCAGATGCTTGAGGCTTGCGAGCGAGGCGGCCATCGCCAGCGGATGCCGCACGAAGGTGCCGGCGAAAAAGGTCACGCCCGCCTCCGGCACGCTGTCGTCGCCAAAGCTCCAGTAACCGCCGTCGAGTGCGTCCATGTAGCGGGGGATGCCCGCCACCGCACCCACCGGAATGCCGCCGCCGAACACCTTGCCGTAGGTGGCGAGATCGGCCTTGATGCCGAAGAACTCCTGCGCGCCGCCGGGGGCGATGCGAAAGCCGGTGATGACCTCATCCATGATGAAGGCGCAATTGGCTTGCGTCGCGATCTCGCGCAATTGGTGGATGTACTCGCGCGGCTGCAAATCCTGGTTCCGCGACTGGATCGGCTCGATCATGATCGCGGCGAGTTCGTCGGCGCGGGTGCGCAGAATCTCCAGCGACTTCGGATCGTTGTAATCGAGAATCAAGGTCTGCGAGGTGTGCGCATTGGGGATGCCCGATGCGGCGGGAAAGCCCTTGCCGCCAGGGCCGGGGCGCACGATCACCTCGTCATGCACGCCGTGGTAGTCACCGTTGAAGCTGGCGATCAGATCCTTGCCCGTCGCCGTGCGCGCACAGCGTTGCGCCGCACTCACCGCCTCGGAGCCGGTGTTGCAGAAGGCGACGCGGTCGAGCTTGACCATGCGGGTGAAGCGATCCGACAGTTCGCCGAGGAAATCCTGTACCGGGCCCACTTCGTAGCCCTTGTCGATCTGGGCTTTGAGCGCCTCGTCCACGAACTTCGGCTTGTGGCCGAACAGGGTCGCGCCGAAGCCATTGACGGTGTCGATGTAGCGGTGGCCGTCCACGTCCCACAGATAGGGGCCGTCGCTACGGGTGCTGACGATGGGATACACCGATTCCTTCCACATCGGCTTGAAGCCCGACACCGTGCGCGGATCGGCGAAATAGCGGCGGTGCTGCTGCGCCGATGCTTTCGACTTGCCGGTGCGGGCGATGTAGCGCGCCATCAGCGCATCGAGCGCGCGCCGCTGCGCCGGGGCGAGCTTGTCCTTGTCCTTGCTGATGCGCACGGCGGCGCCGAAGATTTTCTTGGGCCTGGCATCGCTGCTTGCCGCGCTGCTGTCCGCGCTGGCTTCAGCCTTGGCTGCGATGCTGGTGGCGCCCTGTGCCGCCAGCCAGTCGGCGAGCTTGACGAGCGTGTTGAGGTTTTCCAGCAGCTGGCGGAAACGCAGATCGACCCGGAAAGCGTTCTTGAGCTTGCCCGCGATCTGCGTCAGCACGAGTGAATCCATGCCGAGTTCGAGGAAGGTCTTGCCGGTATCGCCGTCGGCGATCTTGATGCCGGTGACTTCGTCAATGATGGCGGCGATCTGGCTCGCAAGATCAGGTTTCGACGGTGCTTCCAGAGCTGCCTCTACGCGGCTGCCGGTGGTGGCTTCTGTGGCGATGGCTGCATGGCTGCCATCCAGCGGATGGGTGCCTTCGATCCAGTGCCGCGTGCGCGCGAAGGGATAGGTCGGCAGCGACACCTTGGCGCGCACGCCGCCGTGCAGCTTTTTCCAGTCCAGCGGCAAGCCCGCACTCCACAGCTTGCCGAGGGCGGCGAGCATCTGTGCCGCTGCATTCGCATCGGCCTGTGCCGCCGCCGGCAAAGAGGAGATCACCGTCACGCCATTGCCCGCCGTCTGCCGTAGCGGGCCGCCGAGGGATTGGCCGGGGCCGACTTCAAGCAGCACGCGGCCTACTGTCTGTGTCGCCGTCGTCACCGCAGGGGCGAAGCGCACCGCCTCGCGCAGCTGGCGTGCCCAGTATTCAGGGCTTTGCGCCAGCTCAGCCGTCAGCAACTCGCCGGTCAGTGTCGAGATGATCGGCAGCATGGGGGCGGCGCGCGGCACGCTGGCGACGGTGGCGGTGAACTCCACCAACACCGGATCCATCATCGCGGAGTGGAAGGCATGGCTGGTGTGCAACGCGACGGTCGCAGCACCGCTGGCCTTGAGCGCGGCATCGAAGGCAGCGACTTCATCCGTCGGCCCACTGACGATGGTGAGCTTGGGCGCATTGATGGCCGCGATGCTGACCGCGCCCTTGAGTTGGCTACGCACCTCGGCTTCAGGCAGGCGCACCGCCAGCATCGAACCGGCGGGCATCGACTGCATCAAGCGAGCGCGGGTGGCGAGCACCTTGAGCGCATCGGCAAAGGTGAACACCCCCGCCAGTGTTGCGGCGACGTATTCGCCGACGCTGTGGCCGAGCATGGCGGCGGGCTGCACGCCCCAGCTTTGCCAGAGCCGCGCGGTGGCGAGACTGATGAGGTAGATCGCCGGTTGCGCGAGCCCGGTCTGTTTGAGCGTTTCGGCGGCGCTGTCCGCATCGCTTGCGCCGGGGTAGAGCACGGTGCGCAGATCGAGGCCGAGCAGCGGTTGCAGGATGACCGCGCCCTCGTCGATCACCTGCTTGAAGACAGCCTCGCTCTCATACAGCGCGCGGCCCATGTCCGGGTGCTGCGAGCCCTGGCCCGGGAAGACGAATGCCACTTCATGCGCGGTGCCTGCTGTGGACTTGTTCCACTGCTCGACATCCTTGAACGCGGCAGCAGCATCGCTGGCAGTGCGCGCGACCACGAAGCCGCGCTGCGCGAGGCTCGCACGGCCGGTTTGCAGGGTGTAGGCGGCATCGGCCAGCGAGGTGGTGTCGAGTGCGGAAAAATGCGTGGCAAGACGTGCTGCGCTGGCGGCGAGTGCTTCTGGTGTCTTGGCAGAGAAGGGCAGCAGTTGCCATTCGCGTGTTGCAGCAGCTGCTGCGGCGATGACAGGTGCTTCTTCCAGAATCAGGTGCGCATTGGTGCCACCGATGCCGAAGCTCGACACCCCGGCGCGCCGCACGCCGCTGCTCTGCCAGGGCACGAGCTTGTCAGCCACCACGAAGGGGCTGCCGGCAAAGGGGATGTTGGGGTTGGCGGACTGGAAGTGCAGCGTCGGCGGAATGCTGCGGTGTTCGAGCGCCAGCGCGGTCTTGATGACGCTGACCAGAGCCGCCGCCGGGTCGAGATGGCCGATGTTGGACTTGACCGAACCGATGCGGCAGAAGCCCACCTTGCTGGTCTCGGCCCGATAAGCCTCGTTGAGCGCAGTGACTTCGATGGGATCACCCAGAAAGGTCGCAGTGCCATGTGCTTCGAGGTAGCTGATGCTCTCTGCTGCAACACCCGCATCGGCGAGGGCGAGGCGGATCACCTCGGCCTGGCCTGGCACGCTGGGCGCGGTGTAGCCGACCTTGTCCGCGCCATCGTTGTTGAGCGCGCTGCCCTTGATGAGGGCGTGCAGATGATCGCCATCCCGCAGTGCATCGGCCTTGCGCTTGAGTACCAGCGTGGCCGCACCGCTGCCGCGGATCATGCCTGTCCCACAGGCATCGAACACCTTCATGTGGCCGTCTTTGCTGAAGATGTTGCCGTCGATCCAGGGATAGCCTGCAGTGAGCGGCGTGACCACGCGCGCGCCGCCGACGATGGCCAAGTCGCACTCGCCCGCCAGCAGCGACTGCCGCGCCAGATGCAGCAGCACGCCGCCGGTCGAGCAGGCCGTCTGCGCGGTGAGCGCAGGGCCTTTGAAGTTGAGCTTGTGGGCGATGCGCGTCGCCGCGTAGTCCTTGTCGTTGGCGAAGGTGAGGGTCACCTCCGCCAGCCGCCCCTGCGTCGCCGGATTGGCGGCGAGGTTCAACTGGAAATAGCTGTTGCGCGCGACGCCCGCGAACACGCCGACGCGACCGCCAGGATGCTGCGGGTCGATGCCCGCCTGCTCCATCGCCGCCCAGGCGGTTTCGAGCAGCAGGCGCTGCTGCGGGTCGAGCAGCTCGGCATCGCGCGGGGTGTAGCCGAAAAAGCCTGCGTCGAACTTGTCGGCGTCGTCACAGACGGCCACGCGCTTGACATAGTCGGGGTTGCTGCGCGTCTCAGCACTCACACCGGCGGCGTCGAGTTCCGCCTCGCTGATGTCGCGGATCGACTCGATGCCGTTCTGCAGGTTGTGCCAGAAAGTCCCGATGTCGTTGGCACCTGGCACGCGCACCGTCATGCCGACGATGGCGATGTCATCCGCCGCGTGGCCGCGCTTGCGTGATGTCAGTGCCATATCCGCAGCGGCGACCGGCACATAACCCAGCCGCGCGGTGACGGCAGCGGTATGGCTGCGCCCCAGCGATTCGGCGTAGCGCCGCACCGTGCCAGCGGCAAAGAAGCCGGCAATGGGCAGCTTCATGCCCAGCACACGGCCCAGCCGCGCCACCATCGACAGTGCGTTGAGCGAGCTGCCACCGAGGTCGAAAAAGGGATCGTCGCGGCCAATCGCATCCAGCCCCAGCACGGCTTGCCATTCGCTGGCGATGGCCTGTTCCAGCACGCCGACGGGTGCTGCGAATGCGGCGGCGAGGGCAGGGCGCTCGCGGCTGGGGCGGGGCAGGGCCTTGCGGTCGAGCTTGCCGTGGGCGTTGAGCGGCAGCGCAGGCAGCCACTGCCAGACGGTGGGCAGCATGAAATCCGGCAGCTGCTGCCGCAGCGTGCTGCGCAGGGTCTCGACATCATGCGTGCGCTCATCACTGGCGACGAGGTAGGCGCAGAGGCGATCGTCGTGGATCAGCGAGGCGGCCGCGCGCACGCCCGGCAGCTGCACGAGTGCGGCGTCGATCTCGCCGAGTTCGATGCGATGACCACCGAGCTTGATCTGGTCGTCGAGGCGGCCGAGATAGTGCAGGGTGCCATCGGCATCACGCCGCACGCGGTCGCCGCTGCGGTAGAACAGCCGCTGCTCGCCGGAGAGACGGATGAACTTCTCCGCCGTGAGTTCGGGGCGGTTGAGATAGCCCAGGCCCACACCGACGCCACCCATCAGCAGCTCGCCTTCCATGCCATCCATCACTGGCTGCAGGTGGGCATCGAGCACCCGCAATTCCAGCCCCGGAACGGCCTTGCCGATCGGCACCGTTGCGGGCAGCGGCGTGCCATTGTCGATGCGGTGCATGGCGACCACCGCGCTGCACTCGGTAGGGCCGTAGCCGTTGAAGAGCGCGGCGTGGTTGTGCGGGTTCTGCCACCAGGCTTGCAAGCGCTGTGGGCGGATCGCCTCGCCGCCGAGCTGCACCACCTTCAGGCTCGCAAGCTGGGCGAATTCGGCCTCGCCAGCGCCTTCCAGCAGTGCCTCGAAGGCACTCGGCGTGCAGTTGAGGTGGGTCACGCCCGCGCGCGCGATGGTGTCGAGAATCAGGGCCGCATCGAACAGCTCCTGCCCGGTGAACACCACCGTGCCGCCATGCATCAGCGGCACCCAGAGATTTTTTTGGGTGAGGTCGAAGCCGATCGAGGACACCACCAGATAACGGCTGTCCGGCCCCACGGCGTGGGCGGCGGCGTAGTGCGCGTAGAGGTTGGCGACACCGCGCTCGTGCAGCAGCGTGCCCTTGGGTGTGCCGGTCGAGCCGGAGGTGTAGATGACGTAGAAGGGGTCATCCACCGAACCGGGGATGACGCTGGCACTGCTCGCTGCGGTGGGAATCCTGTCGACCGTGATGACTTTGGTCTTGTTCGCATCCGACAACAGCCCGCGCAGGCGCTCGCTCGTCACCACCAGAGGCGCTGCGGAATCACCCAGCAGGTGCGCGATGCGGGCGGCGGGGTAGTCAGGGTCAATCGGCAGATAGGCCGCGCCCGTGCGGGCGATTGCCAGGAGTGCTGTGATGAGCTGGCTGCCGCGCGGCAGCAGCACGGCGACGATACTGCCGGGTGCGGCTCCGCAATCCATCAGATGCCGTGCTAGAGCCTGGGCGGCCTGATGCAGCGCGTCATAGCTCAGGCTGGTGTCGCCTGCACGCACTGCGAGCTTGTCGGGACAACTCTGGGCGATGGATGCAACCGCATCCGCAATGCGCAGGGGCTGGGTGGTTTGCGCCGCCTTGGGTTCAGCATTCATGTCCGGTGTGTCCCGCACTATAGGTTTGCTGCAGTATCGAAGCAGCTCTCCTAAGCCTGCTTCGGTCAAGCGCGCCTCGCTTACTTCACTGTGATGGTGATCTTCGGCGATAGCACCGCCGGATTGAAGGACTGATGTTTCCAGTCTGCGAACAGCAGTTGCAGGGTGTGTTTGCCGGGTTTCAGGCTCAGTGTGGTCTCGGTCTGGCCGCCGCCGAAATGCTTGATCTGCTCGGTGGCCGGCAGGGGTTGCACGAGGTCGAGTGCCGGGTCGTCGATCAGCAAATGGTGATGGCCGATGGCGTCGCCCTGGGTGCCGGCGGGAGCGACACCGGCGTTCTTCAGGCCGAAGAGCAACAGCACGGGGTTGCTCACCGTGTCGCCGTCCTTGAGGTTGATGATGTAGGTGGCAGCACCCTGCGGAGCCATCTTGGCCAGCCCCAGCTTGCTTTCCATCTGCCCCTGGGCCTGGACTTTGGCGGCGTCCTTGAGGGATTTTTTCCAGTCCTGGGCGATGGCACTGGTGGCGAGAGCCGCAGTGAAGGCGAAAGTGAGGGCTTTGAGCATGCTTTGGTTCCGTTCAAGGGGTGAGAGTGCGTACGCCATTGGCGCCACCGAGAATGAGGATATCCGCCTTGCGGCGCGCGAACAGGCCGACCGTGACGACGCCCGGAATCTGGTTGATGTGCGCTTCCAGTGCCACCGGGTCGGTGATGGCGAGGCCATGGATGTCGAGAATCCAGCCGCCGTTGTCGGTCACCACGCCCTCGCGCCACACCGGTTCGCCGCCGAGCTTGACCAGCTCGCGCGCCACCATCGAGCGGGCCATGGGAATCACCTCCACCGGCAGCGGAAACCGGCCCAGTACCCGCACCAGCTTGGACTCGTCCGCGATGCAGACGAAAGTGCGCGCGGCTTCGGCGATGATTTTCTCGCGGGTGAGGGCTGCGCCACCTCCCTTGATGAGGTGCAGGCCGTGGTCGGACTCATCCGCGCCGTCCACGTAGAGCGATAGCGGGCCGGCGGCATTGGCATCCAGCACGGCAATGCCGATGGCCTTGAGCCGGGCGCTGCTGGCTTCCGACGACGACACGGCACCGGGGATGTCGTCCCGGTGGGCGGCGAGTGCGTCGATGAAAAAATTGACGGTGCTGCCGGTGCCCACCCCCAGCACTTCGCCGGGGCTGAGATATTTCAGGGCCGCTTGTGCGGCGGCTTTCTTGGCGCTGTTGGCGTCCATCGGATTTCAGAGTTTCAGTTTGAGGAAGAGGTGTTCCGGCAGGTGCCGGATGACCCACATGATCGCCCACCAGAAGCCTGGCACATAGACCTCGCCATTGCGCTGGTGCATGGCGCGGTGGATGGCCTGGCCGGCCTGCGCAGAACTGGCCCAGAGCGGGCCCTTCTTGAACGCCGCTGTCATCGGGGTATCGACAAAGCCGGGTTTGAGGGTGATGACGCGCACGCCCGCCGGGCGCAGGCGCTGCCGAAGGCCCGAAGCCAGCGCCGTCACCGCCGATTTGGCGCTGCCATAGACATAGTTGCTGGCCCGCCCGCGGTCACCCGCGACGCTGGAGATGAGCGCCAGGCAGCCGCTGCGCTGGGTTTCGAGCAGGTTGGCGATGGGTAGGGCAAGTGCCAGAACGCTGCTGGCATTGACCGCGAAGCTGTCGAGGGCCGCTGCCACATCCTGTTCGCAGCGCGCCTGCTCCGGCAGCAGGCCGTGGGCGATCAGCACGCCGTCGATGCGGCCGAGTGCCGACTGCGCCGCCGCCAGCATGGCGGCCTGGGCATGCGTGTCGCAGAGGTCCAGCACATGGATGTCGACGGTGGCGGCACCACGCAGCCTGAGATCGGCGGCGATGGCTTCAAGCCTTGCGCCATCGCGGCCGGCCAGGAACAGCGCCGCCCCTCTGGTGGCGAAGCAGCGGGCGGTGGCCTCGGCGATGGCGGAGGTGGCACCGATGATGAGGATGCTGTTCATGGCTGCACGCGACGCCAGAAGTTGGAAGAAAACACCGGATCAACCCAGTTGGCGAAAGTCTGCCAGTGCGGGAAGGAGGCGGTGAACATGGTCGCCGGCATGCGTGCGTCCTTTGCCGGGTAGAGCGCACCGCCGACGGAGTGGACGATGGCATCGAACCGCTCGAACAGCGCCAGTGT
This sequence comes from Nevskiaceae bacterium, assembly GCA_021731445.1. Classification (GTDB taxonomy): domain Bacteria; phylum Pseudomonadota; class Gammaproteobacteria; order Nevskiales; family Nevskiaceae; genus Stagnimonas. Next base: position 44,197 of record JAKFXK010000011.1, read on the forward strand.
TGAAGGCCCGCGATTGGGAAAGTCGAGCGCCAGTGTCACCCCAGGACGTGGAAACGACAGCAGCCCCGCACCGACTTGTCCGCCAAACACCTTGAGTACCGCCAGTAAGGAACCTTCGCCGCTGGCGGCGATGCCTTGCAGCAGCGCCCGCAGGGCATCGGCCCCCGCTGGCAGCGGCAGCACACACTGGTACTGGTAGAACCCCTTCGGGCCATAGAGCCGGTTCCAGTTGCGGATGCCATCCAGCGGATAGAAAAAGGGCTGGTAGTGCTGCACGGCGCGCGCTGGCCGCGGCGCATGGTAGTAGGCGGTGTTGAAAGCCCTGAGGCTGGCTGCGCCCACCAGCGAGAACGGCGGAGTGAAAGGCAGGCCGGGGCGTCTGCCGGGTGCGGGCGGCTGGCCCTGGACATGCTGTGCGCGGAAGAACCAGCCGCGGCCAATTGCCGCGCCCCCGGCCAGGCAGTCTACCCAGGCCACGGTGTATTCCCAGTCGCGGTCGGATTCGCCAGCCAGCGCGAAGAAATCTTGCAGACGACCGAAGCGCTGGCTCTCGACCAGCATCGCAGGGCCGGGCACCGGCCGCAGCTGCAAGCGCACGCGGGTGATAAGACCGGTCAGTCCGAGACCGGCGATGGTGGCGGCGAACAGCCCGCTGTTTTCGGTGGGAGAACACCAGTGGCGGCCGTCCGAGCGCAGCAGTTCCAGCCCCAGCAGATGGTGTCCGAAGCTGCCGCTGTGATGGTGGTTCTTGCCGTGCACGTCGTTGGCCACCGCCCCGCCCAGGGTCACCAACTGGGTGCCGGGGGTCACCGGCAGAAACCAGCCGCGCGGCAGCACCAAGGCAATGACCTCGGACAGCAGCAGGCCTGCCTCGCCCTCGAAGATGCCGCTGCCGGCATCGAAGGCGATATAGCGATCAAGCTTGCGCGTGTGCAACAGCAGGCCGCCATCGTTGCAGGCAAGGTCGCCATAGCTGCGTCCGTTGCCATGCGGCAGCAAGCTGGTCGCTCTGGGCAGAGCGGCAAGGCGATTGCTGACCGGCCAGAACCGTTGCGG
>JAKFXK010000064.1 GCA_021731445.1 Nevskiaceae bacterium
AGTGAGCAGGCCGGGGGCCTCCTGCTGCAGGGCCGGGCCATAGGGCGGGGTGAAGGCGGAATGCTGCAGCTCGCCCTGCCAGCGCCTTGCCCTGAGGTCGGCGGCACCCGCGAGAGTGATGCTGGCTTCCGCCTTCGGCTGCGCCGCACTGGCCTTGATAGTGACGGTGTGGCGCTCGATGCGACCTTCGGCGAGCAGGCTGGCGCGGTTGAGCGTGACCTCGCCGATCGTGAGGCCACTGGCGATCAGGCTGGCGCGGGAATCCTTGTCGGGTGCGTAGTCGAGATCGAGACTGACCTCGGCCAACGCATTGCTCTGGTAACGCAGACCGCGCCCCATACCTCTGGCCTGCACCGAGGGCGTCGCGGGCGCGCCCTGTGCACTGGCGGTGAGCTGCACGGCGCCGCCCAGCGTCGGCAGCAGCGTTTTCAGATCGCTGGCATCGAGTGACAGCGTCGCATCAAGCGTCGGCAGCACCGCGCCCTGGGCCTTGAGCGTGGTGTTGCCGCTGACCAGCGTCAGTGCATCCAGCTGCACGCGCTGGGTCTCGCCCTGCAGGGCAGCAGTTCCGCGCGCGTCGAGCCGCAGCGGGTAGCCGCGCAGCCTGGAGTTGTCGAGCCTGGCGGTGAAGCGCACGTTGGGCACGCTGGCTGCGCTGTCGAGGCGCTCGCCGATGGGCGTCGTGGTCTCAGCTTCGATACGGCCATTGAGCTGGCCTTTCCAGTCCGGCAGCAGCACGCCGGGATCGAGTTTTTTGATCTCCGCGCGGGCGTTGACGCGCAGTGCGGGCCGCCACTCGGCCTCGCCTTGCGCACTGAGCGAGCCGGCGCGATCGGTACTCTGCACCAGCAGGCGCTCGAGGCGCGCGCTGCTGTGCTTGAGCTGGATCGCCGCATCGACATCGAAGCCCAGCGGCTTGCTGTCCACCGCCGTGCGCAGCGCGCCCTTGAGTGTCAGTGCCAGATCCAGCGGCGCGCCGCTCAGCACGCCGCGCGCGGTGGCATCGAGCTGCGGCGCACGCAGCTGCGCCTTGCCCTGCAAGGGCCAGCGGGCGTCTTTCACGGTTGCGGTGAGATTGCTTGCCTCGCCGAGCAGGCCGACCACGCCCTCTGCGCTGAGCGCTGCCGGGCCATCGATCTGCAGGGTGTGGATGGTGATGGTCTTTGGCGCGAGCGTGGCTTTGCCACTGGCGCGCAGCAAGCCTGCTTCGGCATGACTGAGTGCTAACGATTCGACCGTGATCGTGTCCTTCAACCAGTCGGCCTTGGCCTGGATGTCGTCGAACACCAGCGCCCTGCCCGCGACCGGCCGCCACTCGAAATGCGCGATGCGCGCCTCTTGCACCACCAGGTCGCGCGGCAATTGCGGCGACAGCGGCTGCGCTGGCTCGCCGGAGTCGTAGTGCTTTTGCTGCACGATCATGCGGCCCACTTCCAGCGAGTCCACTCGCAGCGTGCGCTGCCAGAGCGCGCCGGGCGACCACTGCAGCCGCAGGCGGTCGATCTCGGTGCGCGAGTGCTTGGCATCGAGCACGATGCCTTCGAGCAGGATGGGGCCGAACAGTCCGCCCTCGGCATGGGCCACGGTGAGTTCACCGCCCATGAGCTTCTGCGCCATGTCGATGGTCAGCGGCACCCCACGCGTGCCGAGCGCCCACACCACGATGACGAGCAGGGCTGCCGCGATGAGCGCGATCCGCCCGGCGGTCGCCACGCACCAGGCGAGCATCAGGCCCAGCCGCCTCACGGCCCTCACAGCTCTACCCGCACGCCCGTGGCCTTCATAGGCCGACCCTCACACCAATATGCAGCCGCACCGGCGGTTCGCCGGACTTGAGCGGATGCGCGAGATCGACCTGCAGCGCGCCAAAGGGGGCGCGATAGCGGGCACCAGCACCGATGCCGTATTCGAGCCGGGGATTCGGCGCGTCACCGACGCCGCCCGCATCGGCAAACAGCGCAAAGCCCCAGTCGTTGCGGAACATCTGCTCGACCTCGACGCTGAAGGCGTTGAGATAGCGCCCGCCGATGACGCCGCCGTTGTCGTTGCGGCCCGCACCGATCGACTGGTAGGCATAGCCGCGCACCGACTGGTCGCCCCCGGCGAAGAAGCGTTCGTCCGGTGGCAGGTTGTCGAAGCCCCGCACGGCGGTGGCGCCGAACTCCACACGCCCCAGCAGCCGCGCGCGGCGCAGCAGCGGCACCGGCAGCGCACCCTTGAGCACCCCGCGCGTCTGCACAAAGCTGGCGTCGGAGAGCAGGCCTTCCTGTGCCGCATGCACGTCGGTGAAGATCGACACGCCGCGCCGCGCATGGGCCGGGTCATCGAGCCATTGCCGCGACAGCGAAAGACCCGGCGTGAGCAGCGACACCTCGTCGTCGTCGCCTTCGTCGAAATCGAACAGGCTGCGGTGGAAGCGCAGGTAGTAGATGCGCTTCCAGTCGCCACGCGTGCGATTGAGCGCAGTGCCGAGGCGATAGTCGGTGGAGCTGCCAAACACCTGGTTGTTCTGTTCGGCCGCCCCGGTGAAGCTCAGGAACTCGCCCGGTTCGGTGCCATAGGGAATGCGGTACTCGGCGGAGGCGCCGGAGATTTTCTGCGAGGCGCGCACCGCTGCGCGCAGCTTGTGGCCGCGCGCATTGAGACGGCGAAACTCGGTGGCGGCCGATACCCGCGCACCGGTATCGGTGCCGTAGCCCACGCCGTAGTCATCGCGTCTCGCCTTGCCATCGCTGAGCGTGATGAGCACCGGGATTTCATCGCCCTCGGCCTGGTCGCGCTGCGGTGTGAACTCGACATCGGCGAAGTAGCCGAGATCGTAGAGCGCGAACTGGCTGTCGAGCAGTGCCTGCGGCGAAAACGACTCGCCCGGTTCGAACTTGAGATAACGGGTGAGCACGTCAGTATCGATCTGATCGGAGCCCTCGAACCGCAGCGCGCCGAAACGCCAATGGCGGCCGGTATCGAAGCTCAGCGCGGCGACGGCCAGATGCTGCTTCACATCCACCCGCAGCTCGGCACGGGTGGCGCGGGCATCGAGATAACCGGCTTCGCGCAGCCGGCTGAGCACGCCGGACTTGAAGGCATCGTATTCGGCATGCCGCAGGCGGCGTCCGATGCGGGGGCTCAGTGCGCGCAGTGTTTCAACCTCGTCTGCGCCCTCGCCCTCCACCACGATGTCACTCGCAGCCCAGCGCACCGGCGTGCCGGGTGTGACGCGGTAGATGGAGAAGTAATCGCGTGGCCCGCCGCGCAGCTCTGCGTCGATCACCGGCTGGTAATAGCCATACGGTTGCAGTGCTTTCTTGATGCTGGGCGCAGCATTGTCGTGCAGTATCTTCAGTCGCGTGTAGTCGAGCCGCCCACGCTGGTCTTCAGCGACAAAGCCAAGCCAGTTGTAGGCATTGGAAAGCTCTGGTTCGACGAGGCCGGTGATGCGAAAGTCGATGGTGACGCGCGGGCCGTCCTCTGTGCTTGGCGGCGGCGCATCGGCAGCCTCTGACGCTACCGGTTTCTTGGGTTCTGGCGTCGGCGTGCGGGTCAGTTCTTCCACCGAGGGCTGGGCGCTTACCGGTGGCTGCGCCTGCGCCCATGCCCCGCCGGTGGCAGCGCAAAGCAACAGGGCGAGCAGGCGGGCGGGAAACGTCATCGGCACATTGTCCGACACCGCGCTGCGGCGTGTGTTCCCGCAGCCGGTTTTATTCAGTCCGTGCGTCGTCTGGATCCTGCCCCGGCATCAGCCAGTCTTTTGCTTGCGCCAGCCCGCCAAGGCCCGCGAAGTCGAACAGCTTTGCGTCCGCCAGCTGGCTTGGGGCGACGTTGGTGAGCGCGCGGAAGATGGTTTCGGTCCGGCCAGGATAATCACGCTCCCATTGCGTCATCATCTTTCGCACCTGCTTGCGTTGCAGGTTTTCCTGCGAGCCGCAGAGCGTGCAGGGGATGATGGGGAATGCTTGCTGTTCGGCGTACTCGGCGAGGTCATCCTCGCGGCAATAGGCGAGCGGGCGGATCACCACATTCGCCCCGTCGTCGCTGAGCAGCTTCGGCGGCATCGCTGACAGCTTGCCGCCAAAAAAGAGGTTGAGGAAGAAAGTGCTGACGATGTCGTCGCGGTGGTGGCCGAGGGCGATGCGGGTGAAGCCCTGCTCTTTGGCAAAGGTGTAGAGCGCGCCGCGTCTGAGGCGCGAGCAAAGCGAACACATGGTCTTGCCCTCGGGGATGTTGCGCTTCACCACCGAGTAGGTGTCCTGCTCCAGGATCGTGAACGGCACACCCTTGCGCTGAAGATATTCCGGCAGCACGTGCTCCGGAAAGCCCGGCTGCTTCTGGTCGAGATTGACCGCGTGCAGCGTGAAGCGCACGGGCGCCTTGGCCTGCAACTGCATCAGCATGTCGAGCATGGTGTAGCTGTCCTTGCCGCCCGACAGGCACACCATCACGCGATCACCTTCGCCGATCATTCCGTAATCCATGATCGCCTTGCCTACATCCCGGCGCAGGCGCTTGGCGAGCTTGTTGGATTCGGTACGCAGGCGTTCGGGCCGCTTGTGCAAGGCGGGGAAGGCGACTGGAATCTCTTTGGAGCGGGTGACGGTTTCGAACATGGCGGCATTCTACGGCGAGTCATGCCCGCTGGATGACCGCGGCCGTTGATGTCGCTGGGGTGCTGCTGGTTCATGCCCTGCTTGATCGCGGCAGGGCACGTTCAGACTTTTATCGCTGGTTCGGTAACTGCTCGAACACCGAACTCAAGATATCCCCCAGATATTTCTGCACTGCCAGCTCCATCGCCCTTGCCACTTCGGCATCGACTGCGACATCAGCGATGGGCCTGAGCTTCCAGATCAGCTCGGCGATCTTCGGCACTTCGCCAGCCTTGGGGAGGCCATCCTTAAGGTGCTGGGTGAGCACATAGCGCAGGGCGAGCTGCACCAGCTCGTTGGCCACCCGCTCGACGTTGCCGCGCAGCATGCGCAGAATGTCGAGCAGGGCCGAAAGCGGGATGCCCAAGGCCACCAGTTGCGCCGCCGCATGGACGAGCCGCGGGCGTGGCGCGCGGAAGCGCAGGCCATCGGCCTGCAGGATGCCCAGCTCGGTGACGCGGCGCAGCAGTTCGGGGATGGCGATGATCTTTTCGTGCTTGCCGAACATCGCAATGATTTCGGGCATGGTGAAGGTGCCGGGCAGCTCCTCGGACCAAGGTGAGGTGATCGCGGATTCCAGACCCAGAAGGTCGCGCAGGTTCTGGCCTTTTTCCCAGGCTGCAATCAGCTCGGCGATGTTGCCGAGTGTGTAGCCGCGGTCGAGCAGCTGGTTGATGAGGCGCAGGCGGGCCAGATGGTCGCTGGTGTAGATGCCGGTGCGACCGCGCTTCTCCGGCGGCGGCAAGAGGCCGCGATCCTGGTAGGCGCGCACATTGCGCACGGTGGCATCGGCGGCGCGCGCGAGTTCGTCCACCGTGTATTCGGCACTGTTGGTCGCCAGCGAACTGCGCTTGCGGCGCGACTTTGGCTTGGTCTCGGCTTTGGAGTCGGTGGCTTTGCTCGGCATGGCGCTACTTTAGCCGCCTCGGATCGAACAATCGCTCCCATTCGTCGATGGCAAAGCGGTCCGTCATGCCCGCGATGTAGTCGGCCACGATGCGCGCACGGCTGGCTTCATCTCGTGCTGCCTCGGTCTCGGCATGCGATTGCGGCGGCAACAGGCGCGGGTCGTGCATGAAGGCCTCGAACAGCTCGCGCAGCACGCGCTTGGCCTTTTCCATCACGCGGTAAACCTGATGGTGGCGATACAGGTGCTCGCGCAAAAAGCGTTTCAGCTCGCGGCTCTCGGCGGCGATGGCTTCGCTGTAGGCCACCAGCGGTTCGGTGAGCGCACGCACGGCATCCGGCGATGCGGGGTGTGCCTGTGCGAGACGCTGGCGCGAGTGCTCGGTGAGGTCGCCCACCAGGGTGCCGATGATGCGGCGCACGGTTTCGTGCCGCAACTGCTTGGGGATGGCCTGCGGATAGGCGCGCAGCACGGCGTCGTGGTGGCGCGCGAACAGCGGCACGGCGCGCAGCTGGTCGAGCGTGAGCAGCTGTGCACGAATGCCGTCGTCGATGTCGTGGTTGTTATAGGCGATCTCGTCGGCGAGGTTTGCCACTTGTGCTTCGAGCGTTGGCTGTCCGCCGGTGATGAAGCGTTGCGCGACAGCGCCCATTGTTGCAGCGCGTGTTTTGGAGCAATGCTTGAGAATGCCTTCGCGCGTCTCGAAGGTGAGATTGAGGCCCGTGAACTCGGCGTACTTGTCTTCGAGCAAATCCACCACGCGCAGCGATTGGGCGTTGTGCTCGAAGCCGCCCCAAGGCTTCATGCAGTCGTTGAGGGCGTCCTGCCCAGCATGGCCGAACGGCGTGTGGCCAAGGTCGTGTGCAAGGCAGATTGCTTCCGCAAGGTCTTCGTTGAGATGCAGCGTGCGGGCAATGGTGCGGGCGATCTGCGCGACTTCGAGCGAGTGCGTGAGCCGGGTGCGGAACAGATCACCCTCGTGGTTCACAAAGACCTGGGTCTTGTATTCGAGACGGCGAAAGGCAGCGGAATGGATGATGCGGTCACGGTCGCGCTGGTACTCGCTGCGGTAGGTGGGCGCAGGCTCGGCGACACCGCGACCGCGCGAGCATTCGGGGCGGGCGGCGTAGGGGGCGAGGATCATGGCGCTTTTATACCGCAGCGTTGCTGCCGTGGCTTTAGGCGCAGAAGTGCGCGAGCGTCTCGCTGAGCTTGCGGTCGTCGAAGTCCGCCGTGAGCACCGCATCACCCAACTGCCGCAGCAGCACGAAGCGCAGCTGCCCGGCAGCCACCTTTTTGTCGCCGGCCATCAGGCAGCGGAAGTTTTCCGGCTTCATGCCTGCGGGCGGCTTGATGAGCAGGCCGGCGCGCGCGACGAGTGCGGTGCAGCGGGCGCTATCCCCGGCGCTGATCCAGCCCAGGCGCGCCGAGAGATCGGCGGCCATTGCCAAGCCCAGTCCCACCGCCTCGCCATGCAACCATTGCGTGTAGCCGGTGTAGGTTTCGACGGCATGGCCAAAAGTGTGTCCGAGGTTGAGCAGGGCGCGCTGGCCGTTGGTCTCGAACTCGTCCTCGGCGACGAACTTCGCCTTGAGCGCGCAGCAGCGCTCGACGACCGTCGCGCTGGTCTCGGCGTCGAGTGCCATCAGCCGGTCGATGGCACCGGTTTCGAGTTCCCTGAAGAAGGCAGCATCGCCGAGCATCCCGTATTTGATGACCTCAGCCGCACCGGCTGACAGCTCGCGCCTGGGCAGGGTCTTGAGTAGATCGAGATCGGCAATCACCGCCCTGGGCTGGTGAAAGGCCCCGATCAGATTTTTGCCACGCGCATGGTTGACGCCGGTCTTGCCGCCGACGCTGGAATCGACCATCGCCAGCAGAGTGGTGGGCACTTGCACGAAGGCGATGCCGCGCTGGTAGATGGCGGCGCAGAATCCGGCGAGGTCACCGATCACGCCCCCGCCAAAGGCGATCAGCACCGCATCACGCGCCAGCTTCTGGGCGAGCATCCAGTCCAGCACGCGCTCTGCGGTCATCCAGCTCTTGCTGGCCTCGCCCGCATCGAGTACCAGAACCTGCTCCTGCGTCAGGCCCAGCCCGGAGAGCAGTGCGGGCAAATGCAGTGCCGCGACATGGCTGTCGGTCAGGACACAGAGCTTGCGGCCCTGCAGCGCATCCTTGGCGAGGCTGCCGGCGAGCGCGCCGCTGCCGATGTGGATGGCATAGCCGTGCTGGGCCAGCGCCACGTTCAGGCGGCGAATCTTGCTCATGCAGCAGTGTCGCGCTGCATTGCCAGCTCGATGTCGCGCGCCAGTTGCTTGGCATTCTTGCCGTCGGTATCAAGTACGAGGTCGGCGACTTCGCGGTACAAGGGGTCGCGCTCGGCAAACAGGCGCGCGAGAGTCGCACGACGATCACCGTGCACCAGCAGGGGCCGGTGGTCGCTGCGCTCCACACGGGCAAACTGCTGCGCCACACTGGCGTGCAGGTAAACCACGAAGCCGCGGGATTTGAGGTGCTTGCGATTGTCAGCCTTGATCACTGCGCCGCCGCCGGTGGCGAGCACGATGCCGGTCTGGGCGGTGAGGTCTTGCAGCACCAGTTGTTCGCGCTTGCGGAATCCCTCTTCACCTTCCTTTTCGAAGATGAAAGGGATGTCCACCCCGGTGCGGGCCTCGATCTCGTGATCGGAGTCGACGAAATGCAGGCCGCGCTGCTCGGCGAGCTTTTTGCCGATGGTGGTCTTGCCCGCGCCCATTGGGCCCACGAGAAAGATGTTCGCCGGCATTTTATGGTGTGGGTGCAACCAGGAAGATGTCGAAGGTATCGCAGACGTTGCTGCCTTCATCGGCGCAGGCCGCAAAAGAGCCATCGATGCAGGCGGTGATCTTGACGATGTTGTTGGACGGCTGGCCTGGGGCGAATGTCGATGGCAGTAGATAAGTGGTGATGGCCTTGCCGTCGCTGCCCGTCGTGCCGCCCCCGGGGGTGATTTCCTCGTTGTCGGACTTCGGCGAGGTGGCACTCTGGCAGAAGCCGAACTTGACCTTGATGTTGTCGAGCGGCTGGCTGGCGTCATTCAGCACTTCCAGCGTCAAGGGCATCTGGGTGTCCCTGCCGCGGGTCATCTTGTCGCTTTGCCCGGTGAGCGTGACGTTGAACTCGCGATTGGGGATGACGTCGATAAACTGCAGGGCCGTGATGCTCTTGCGCGCGCCTGGGCTCGCCGTATCGCTGCACGTGCGGTTTTCGGTGGCGGTGATTTCGGCAAATCCCGAGCGGTCGCTGTAGGCAGCGAGCGCATCGGCGGAGTCGAAGTTGCCGCTGCTGTTCAGCAGCACGCGTTTGCGCTCGGGAGGGCTGGTGGGATCACCTGAGACGATCAGCCCGAACTTGGTGCCGGTGCCGGTGCCGCCGCCCGGAGCGGTCATGGTCAGGTCAAGGCAGCCGGCAACGCCGGCATTGCTGGCATCCCTCCACTCGAAGTTGAGCCGGGTGGCCTGATCGCGCCCGGTGGGGGCCGATGCGCCATAAGCCGGCGGTGCGGCAAAACCGAAACTGTCGGCACGCACCGTGACGATCTTGCTGGCGGTGCATACGGCTTCAGGATCGCTCTGGCACTGACTGGTGAGTGCGGCCTTGTTGCCGCTATCGAGGCTGGCATTGATGGTAAGGGTCGTGTCGTCCGCACCCGTTGCGGCGGGCTTGATGTTGAAGCGCACCTGCCCGAATGCGTCGACGATGGCCAGCGTGTTGCCGGGTTGCTCGGTGCCATCGGCGCTCAGCACGCTGATTTGGGTACCGCTCGGATTGGCACCGAGGCGCACCCTGGCGCCTTCGAGCGCCACGCCGTTCTTGCGCTTGAAGTTGAGCGTGAAGCCCGACTTGCTCTGGTTGGGCAGCGCCTCGCTGGGTCCAAGCAGGCTCATCACCGGCGCGGGCAGCGGTGCCTCTGGCGAGACTGTCAGCGCGTAGTTCACCGTCGGGTTGACGCCATCGACATCGGTGGCGTCGATCTTGATTGTCACTGCCGTATTGCTGGTGACCGATGGCGCGCGGTAATCGAACTCGACCTGACCGACTCCGTCGGTGCTGAGGCCATTTGGCGTGGTGACCGTACCCGCACTGGCAGTGAAGCTGAGCGGCTTGCCATCGACCGGGACGCCATTGCCATCCACGAGAGTGGCCAGCAGGCCGGTAATGATCGTGCCGGAGCCAATCTGGATGGCACCGCTTGGCTCGCCGCTGGGGCCTTCTGCGGTGAGCACAGGCGCGGAGATCCGGTTGACGGTGATGACCACCGGCACGGCGGCCTGGATGGTGTCAGTGCCAAACCGGTAGCTGCCTTCCAGCGTGACTTTTTGCGTCGCGGTGGCGCGTGGTGCCCGATAGCGGAACCTGACCTCGCCGTTGCTGTTGGTCACGAAGCTGGTGCGGGTTGGTGTGCCCCCGGTTGAGGTGAGCAAGCTGCCCGCTGCCTTTCCGGTCGAATCCGTCAGCGTCAGGGAGACGGTGGTGCCCGAAACGGCCCTGCCATTTTCGTCCAGCAAAGTGGCCACGAAGCCATCGGTGGTGCTGAGCGCGGCCACCGTCTGCTTGCTGCCATTGGGGGCAGTGACGGTCAGCGTCGGTGCCAGGGGTTCCGGCGGTGGCGGAACAACGACGACGAGGAATCCCGCCGTCAGTGCCTTTCCATCGGCATTGCCAGTGGCCGTGATGGTGACATCGGTCTCTTCCTTGATCGTGCTGGGACTGGTGTAGTCGAAACCGACCTGGCCGCTTGCATCGGTCAGATTGCCCTGCGGCGTCCGAACCCTGCCGGTATTGGCGTCGATGTCGTTCTTGGCGGTGAAGGTCAGCGTCACGTCCGCGACCGGGTCGTTAACGCTATCCAGCACCGTGGCCAGGAAGCCCTTGGCCGATTGACCGGCTTGCAGCGTGATGGAACCTGACAGCTTGCCGTCCGGCCCGCGGATGGACAGCTTGGCGGGGTTGGGATTGATGCTGGTGTCGCAGGTGCCGGTGATCTTGTCGCCGCCAGCGGTCGTGGCGGTGCCGGTGATGGTCGCTGCCGTGCGTTTGGCAACTCCCGTCGGCGCATTGAAGGCAAACAGCACCTTGCCTGCCGTGTTGGTGTTGGCCCCGCCCAGATTGGTGCCGCCCGTGGGTTTGTCGGCAATGATGCTGCCGGCGGGCATACCGGTAACCACGGCTGCGAGGCCGACGAAGCTATTGGGCACTGGACGGCCGCCGGGATTGGTCAGGGTCGCCGTGAAGCCCTTGGTGACCTTGCCGGAGAGCGTGTCGCTTGGGCAGTCCAGTACCACCTTGAGCGCCGCTGCATTGCCCGGCGTGCCGGGATTGTTGAGATCAAGCAAGGCGCCGCTATCGGTGCTGCCGCCACTGCAGGCCCCAAGCCCGGCAAAAGCAGCTAGCAAGGCAAAACGGAAGATCATGGCGCGCATTTGGGGCACTCTGGGTATGTCCGGCGAAGCCCAAGTATAAAACTGTCCGACAAGCGACAGCTGCCCCCGTCGCCTAGGGCGACTAGATTTAATTCACCCTCAGGTTTTCCGAAACGATCCTCGGCGTGACGAAGATCAGCAGTTCACGCTTGGTGGTGCGGGTGGAGTCGAACCGGAAAGCACGACCCAGATAGGGAATATCGCCGAGCAAGGGCACCTTGCTCTGGGAGTCGATACGGCTCTGGTCGTAGATCCCGCCCAGCACCACGGTCTGGCCGTTGTCGACGAGTACCTGGGTGATGACCCTGCGGGTGTCGATCGAGGGGGCGGTGCCGCCGTTGCCGGTGTTCACGTCCTGACCCTGGCTGTCGTTGTTGACCTCCAGATCCATGACGATCTTTTCATCCGGCGTGATCTGCGGCGTGACCTTGAGCGAGAGCACGGCTTTTTTGAACGAAACCGTGGTGGCACCGCTGCTGGCAGCCTGTTGGAAGGGGATTTCACGGCCCTGTTCGATCGAGGCCTGCTTGGCATTGGCGGTGATGACGCGCGGGGTCGACACCACCTCGCCACGGCCCTCGGTTTGCAGGGCAGAGAGTTCGAGGTCCAGTGCAAAGTCCGAGCCCAGCAAAGCGAAGCCGATACGCCCGGCCGTTCCAGAAGCAGGCAGCGCGAAGTTGAAACCGGTGCTGGAAAGCGAGCCGGTGGATACGCCGGTCGATGCCGTGTTGCCAAGACCGTTGCCGCCGCCGGCTCCGAAGAAGACCGGGCTATTGCCCCTGGTGCGGCCGACCGCGTTGGCGCCGATACGGGCACCGAGTTCCTTGGAGTAATCATCGTTGGCAACGACGATGCGGGATTCGATCAGGACCTGACGCACTGGGATGTCGAGTCGGCTGATGAGGGCGCGGATCTCCGCCAGCTTTTCACGGGTTTCCAGCACCAACAGGTTGTTGGTGCGCTCGTCGATGGTGACGCGGCCGCGTTCGCTCATCACCGAATTTTCCCCGGAGCGGAGCAGATTGGCGATCTCGGAGGCCTTGGCGTAGTTGACCTGGATGATTTCGGAGCGCACGGGAGCCAGCGTGACCTTGGATTTCTCAGCCTCTGCCTCTTCCTTCTCGCGCGCAGCCAGCTCGCCCAGTGGGGCCACCAGCATGACATTGCCCTGCTGCCTGAGACCTAGCCCCTTGGTGCGGAGGATGATGTCGAGCGCCTGATCCCAGGGCACGTTCTGCAGACGCATGGCGAGTTCGCCGTTGACCGAGTCGCTGACCACCATGTTGGTGCCGGCGACATCGGCAATGATCTGCAGCAGCGAGCGGATATCGACACTCTGGAACGACAGCGAGATGCGCTCGCCGGTATAGAGCGGCTCGTTGCGGCGCCGGTCTTCGAGTTTTTCCTGCGACAGCGGCTGCAGTTCCAGCGTGAAGCTGTTGCCGGACTGGTAAGCCACTTGCTCGAAGTCCGCCGAGGTCACCGGCGTCACCGTCATGACGGTGTGAACACCATCGCGGGTGATGTCGATGAACTTCACCGGAGTGGCGAAATCCAGCACATCGAGCCGGCGGATCAGGGATTCGACCGGAGTCGCATTCTTGAAGCGGGCGATCACCTTGCCGCTTTCCTCTTTCACATCCACGGCGGTGCTGGCGTCGGTCAGTGCGACGACGATGCGGCCCTCGCCCTTCTCGCCCCGGCGGAAGTCCACCGCAGTGACTGCGGAAGTGCCGGCGAGGTTCGCGGGCGTTGATCTCAGGCTGGGGGCCGCCGCCGCACTGGCGTTGCCCACGGTCAGCTCGACAAACACCTTGTTGCCGTCGATGCGCACCGCGTAGGGGGTGGATTCTGTCAGCTCGATAACGACACGGGTGCGGCCCTTGGCCTCGGCCGCCGCGACGGCCCGCGCCTTGCCGACGCCGATTTTGCGGAAGCGTTCGGCCAGCGCGAGGCGGGTATTGGGCAAATCCAGCGAAAGGCGTGCCGGCTTGTCGATGGTGAATACCACCGGATCGGGCGCCGCCTCGGACAGTGTCAGCGTCAGCAGCAGTCTTTCGCTGTCGAGACTGACGAAATCCACCGATTGCAGGGCGCGGCTCGGCTGGGCAGAAGTCACAGGACTGACTGCGAGCAGGCCGGTCAATACGGCGGCGGCCAGGATCACGACGCCACTGAGGCGGGACTTGGTGCGGGTCATCAGGCTGGACATGATGAAACTCCCTTCGTTATTGCGACAGCGCCAGACTGGCAGGGCGCTCCATGAAGCCCCCAAAACCGTCTGGAATGATTTCGACAAGCTCGATCGCGGCGTCGCTGACCGAGGTGATACGTCCGTAGTTCTGCCCCATGTGGTTGCCCCTGGTGACGCGGTGCACCACCTTGTCCGGGGCCTTGACCAAGGCAAACACCACATTGCCGGTGTTGATGGTGCCCAGCATGCGCAGGCCGTCGAGCGGGAACTCTTCCAGCGGTTCCGGGTTGCGGTTGGGGTCGGGGCGGATAGTGTTGCCGGGGGCATTCGGGTCTTTGGAGGGTTCGGCACGGACAAAGGGGTTGCGCCGTTCGCCGCCGACATAGGTGTAGGCCTCGTACTGCTTGATCTGCGGAATCGGCTCGATCTGCCTGGTCTTGCGCGCCTTGACCTCGGTCACATAAATTTCAAGATCGCCCATGCCGCTGCCGCAGGCGCTCAGCAGCAGGCCAAGGCACAGTGCGGCAAGAGCCGCGCGGCGGCTCACTTGGCACCTCCCTTGGGCTTGGGCTTGGTCTCAGCCAGCTCGCTATCGTCCAGATAGCGATAGGTCTTGGCCAGTGCGCTTAGGCGCAGCTGGGTTTTTTGCCCCTCTGATGCGCGGATTTCCACCTCGTCGATAGTGACGATGCGCGGCAGTGCGGCAACCGCACTGACGAACTCGCCCATCTGGTGATAGTCGCCGGTGACGATAATGCGATTGGGGATCTCTGCATAGAATTCTTTGCGGATTTCCGACTGCGGCTCGAACAGCTCTTCCTCGAGGCTGGAGGCCACACGGGTCTGGGAAATATCGTTGAGCAGGTTGGCCACCTCGGTGCGGCTCGGCAGCTGCCGCAGCATGGCTCCGAAGGAGCGTTCCATCTCTGCCAGCTGCTCCTTGTAGGCATCCAGAGCCGCGACTTTTTTCTGCTTGGATTCGAACTCAGTGCGCAGTACGACTTCCCGCGACCTTCCATCCTCGAGCTCCAGATACTTGGGCTTGACGGCAAAGTTGTAGCCAAGGCCGATGATGAGCAGTGCTGCCAGGACAGCTGCCGCGATATGCACCCACTGCGGCCAGGCACCGGGGTTCTCCATGTCGAGCGACTGGAGCTCCTTGATGGCATCTTGCAGGTTCATGGCTTTACCCCCGGAGCGGCTGCGGCCGGTTCTTCCGTTTTCTTCTTTGCCTTGGTCAGGTTCTTGACCTGCAGCGTGAAACTGCCTTCGCGCTGGTTGTTCCTGGCACTGGTCCTGATCACCACCAGCTTCGGTTCGGCAAACCAGGGCGAGCCCTCGAAACTCTTGATGTAGCTGGAAATGCGTCCGTTGGATTCGGCCACGCCGACGATGGTCACCGTCTCGCCGGTCTGCTTGATGGAACTCAGCGTAATGCCATCGGGGATCAGATTGACCAGCTCGTCAAAGAAATGCACGGTGGCGGAACGCGAGCTTTGCAGCTCCTCGATCACCCGCATGCGCGCCAAAAGATTCTGCTTGGTGCGTTCGAGGTCTTCGATTTCCTTGATTTTCTGGTCGATCTCGACGATCTGCTGCTTGAGATAATCGTTGCGTGCCTGCTGCTGGCTGATGGCACTGTTCATTGCAAAATAGCCCAGCGCCACCGTGCCAACGGCGACGATACACGCCAGCACCATGATGTTGCGGAATTGCTCCAGCCGCCGTGCCCTGCGTTCGGCGCGCCAGTCCAGCAGGTTGATTTTGGTCATGGCGGCTTCTCCCTAGTTATCGAGGTCGAAGGCGCGATGCGCCAGGCCGCAGGCAATCAGCAGCGCAGCTTCATCCTTGGCCAGCACCGTGGGCTTGGCGCGGGCGGAAACCGCCATGCGCGAAAAGGGCCGTGCGACCACCGTCGGGATCTGTAGACGATCCTGGATGGCGCGATCCACCCCGGCGATGTGCGCGCAGCCGCCGGCGAGGATGATCTGGTCGATCTGGGAGTGCACCGCTGAAGCATTGAAGAAAAACTGGAACGAGCGGTCGATCTGCTGCGCCATGTCGGAGAGGAAGTGGCTGAGCACATCCGACTCGAAGCCTTCCGGCAGCTGGCCGGTGCGCTTGGCCTTGCCGGCATCCTCGTAGCTCATGCCGTAGATGCGCATGATGTCTTCGGTGAGCTGCTTGCCGCCAAAGGCCTGATCGCGGGTGTAGACGGTGTCGTTGTTATGTAGGATCAGCACCGAGGTGCTCGAGGCACCCATGTCGATCACCGCTACCGTCTTGTTCCTGCCCTCGCTGGGCATCTGGTGGGTCAGGAACTGGCAGGAGTTTTCCAGCGCATTGGCCTCGATGTCGACCACCCTGGCAGTGAGGCCGGCGAGTTCGACGGCAGCGACCCGCTGCTCGACCTGCTCCTTGCGGCAGGCGGCCAGCAGCACGTCCACCTTGCCACCCTCGCGCTCGGACGGACCGATGATCTGGAAGTCCATGTTGACCTCCTCGATCGGGTACGGAATGTATTGATCGGCCTCGGCCTTGATCTGCTGCTCCATATCGTTGTCGCTGAGCGAGGCCGACATCTGGATGATCTTGGTGATGACCGACGAACCGGCCACCGCCACCGCCACGTTCTTGGTGCGCGTGCCGGCGCGCTGCATTGCGCGTTTGATGGCCTCGGCCACCACCTCCGGCTCGGCGATCTGCTTGTCGGCGACAGCATTGATGGGCAGCGGCTCGACGGAGTAGGCCTCGACCATCACCTGGTCGCCGCGCTTGGTCAGCTCCAGGAGCTTTACCGCACTCGAACTGATGTCGAGTCCGATCAAGCCCCGGCTGCCGCCACTGCTAGTCAGCTTTTGTAGGATCGACATGGCCCCATCCCACCGCTCGCACCCCATTGCACTCGTACATCCCCTGGCGCACATCGACCGGAGTTGGCGGCGTTCTTTTTAAAACGCAGGCCGGCCGGGTGAATAGGCGCTTACCGCTATATATACCGAAAATAAGTTGCGACGCAACTAGAAGTGTGTGCGCCAAGTGCCTGATCCGCCTCCCAAAGCCGCATGGCAACTTTGCTGTTTGATGTGGCCCAAGACCACCACACCGTTTTAGGCTGATCGACGCCGCAGCAACAATTGCTCAATGGATGCGCCCACTGGCAGCCGCCAAAGCTGAATCAGCATGTAGACCGCCATCGCCATGTTGCCTGCCGCCAGGATCAGCAGCAGCCAGATTGCGCGCGCCAGCCAAGAGGTTTCCTTGTAGGCCACCCAAAGCCAGAACCACAGAAAGCCGAAGTAGGCGTCGAACAAGGTTGCCACCAGCCAAGGGTTGTTGCCGCCGGCCGGGTTGGCCAAGAGATCGCCTATGGCGAGCGCAATGCTTTGATGCCCTGTGGCCCAGATGGAGACGCCCAGCAAGCCGAAGAATGCGGCCAGCGCAAAAGTGGCAAGGGCAGGCTTCATGCTTTGTGGAGAGTGATTTGCATGAGGTCGATACTGCCGGTGCGGAAGCCGCATTCGCAATAGCCGAGGTAGTAGCGCCACATGCGATAGAAGCGTTCGTCGAACTGCTGCACGATTTTTTCGCGTGCCGCCTGTACGTTGCGATCCCAGGCGGCGCAGGTTTCGGCGTAGTCGAGCCCAAAGAACTTGGCGTCAGCGGGTAACAGGCCCTGCTGTGCTGCGAGCGACTCGAACTTTTCCGGCGGGCACAGCATGCCGCCGGGGAAGATGTACTTCTGGATGAAATCGCGCTTGGTCCGGTAGCTCTCGAAGATCGAGGGCTTGATGGTGATGCCCTGGATCACTGCGCGGCCACCCATTTTCAGCGCCTTGCTGATCGCGCCGAAATAGGTCGGCCAGTACTCCTCGCCCACCGCTTCGTACATTTCTATGGAGACGACACGGTCATAGGTTTCGGTCACGTCACGGTAGTCGCGCAGCTCGAAACTGACACGATCCGACACACCCGCTTTCTCGGCACGGATGCGCGCCTCGGCGAGCTGCTCGCTGCTGAGCGTGATCGAGTGCACGCGGCAGCCGGAATGCTTAGCCGCGTAAATCGCAAAGCCGCCCCAGCCGGAGCCGACTTCGAGCAAGCTTTGCTCCGCTGTCAGTTCGAGGCGCTCGAACATGAGCTTGAACTTGTTGATCTGTGCATCCATCAGCGTCTCGCTGGGCTGAATGTACATGCCGCTTGAATACGCCATGGTGTCGTCGAGCCACATCTTGTAGAACTCGTTGCCGAGGTCGTAATGGGCTTCGATGTTTTCTTTCGCTTTTGCCTTGGTGTTGGCGCGGCGGCGATGCTGCCAGTAGCCGTAAATCTGGCCGATGAAGTTCTTCTCGAACGGCCCTTTGTAGTGCGGCTCGTTGAGATACATCACCGCCAGCAGGCGGGCAAGATCAGGCGAATCCCAGCAGTCATCGAGATAGGCATCGCCAAAACCGACTTCGCCGCCGCTCAGGATGTGGCGGATGATTCTGTCGGACTTGATGCGCATCACCCCGCGCGGCCCCTCGCACTCGCCGCCGAAGTGGCGCGTCGCGCCATTGGGAAAAGTCACATCCAGGGTGCCGATCTTCATGCCGGAGAACATGTAGCTCAACAGTTGCAAGCCCCAGCTTAGGCCACGCAATGAGCCTTGCGAGGCAAAATGCGCAGGCAGGTCGGGAGAGAACCCGTCGCGCCCCATCATGCGGCCATAATCGTTTTGCCCGTTCTTTGATTTGTCGTTTTTCATGTGACCTCCGCCGTCGGCGGTTGATTAAGTCGTTTCCACCGATGGCGGTGGAGGTTTTTGGTGGAATCGCGCACCGCGCAACCAGATTTTCAAAGCCTGCCAGTGGATACCTGCCAATACTTTTACGGCCTGCACGGGCATCGCCAGTACTTGCCGCAACATCAGGGCATCTGAAAAAGGTCTTGCTGATCCCGCCATTGCGGTGTCGATCAACGGTGCGCCTTCGCGCGTCTCGTTGAGCAGCACCCTGAGCTTGTCGCCCGGCTCGTCGAACGTGAAGTGATAGCGGCCGACAAGATCGAGCAGCGGTGAGACGTGAAAGCATTTTTCCTTTTCCAGCTCCACCCCATACGGCAGCGGCAATCCGGCGGATGCGCCGAGCTGCTGCGAGGCGGAGGACAGGAGGTAGCTGTGCTTCTCGCCAAAAGTGTTGCGCACCTCGGCAATCACCGCGCGCAGGCTGCCATCGGCATGCTCGCAGTACCAGAAACTCACCGGGTTGAAGGCCCAGCCGAACATGCGTGGTTGCGCCAGCAGGCGGATGCGGCCACCTGCGAGGGCGATGCCCTGGGTGGCGCAGACTTGCTCCGCCCAGCGGCGCAGGCCGCCGGTCTCGCCGCGCGCAAAATCCTTGTCGTGGAGACTCAGCACATTGAAGCGGTTGTGTGAAAACAGCTTGCGTGTGCGATGCAGTTCGTCGAGGCGATCAATGTCGAACAGCACACTGAAGATCTTGTAGACGAAGCGATACAGCGGGGCGACGCGACGGGCATGCATGACTCGCAGCGAGTACAGCACCGCCGCTTCGCTCACAACACAGCCCATCCAGGCAGGCAGGCAGCGTCGATTTCCTGCACGGCGCGCAGACCCGACTTCAGGCCATCTTCGTGAAAGCCGTACGCTGTCCAAGCTCCGGCAAACCATACGGCGCGCTTGCCCTGAATCTCTGGCAGGCGCTGATGCGTCATCACACTCTCAGGTCCGTAATGCGGATGATGGTAGACGATGTCGTAGAGCACTTTTTCTCGCGCCACTTCGCGCTGCGGATTGAGGGTGACGATGTAGTTCACCGGTCCGGCAATGCCTTGCAGCTTGTTCATCCAGTAGCTGCCGCTGATGGGCTGGTCGTGCACCTCATCCAGCGGATGCGTGTAGTTCCAGGAGGCCCAGGCCATACGCCGCCTGGGCAGGAAGGACTCATCGGTGTGCAGCACGCAGCGACTCTCGTTGTAGGGGATGCCGCCCAGCACCGCGCGTTCGTCGGCATCGGCATCGGCCAGAAGTTTCAGCGTAGTGTCGCTGTGAGTCGCGCACACCACTGCATCAAAGCGCTGCTCGCCTGCGGCGGTCGAGAGCAGCACGCCCGCGCCATCGCGGCGGATGCGTTGCACCGGCGTGTTGAGCTTCAGCTCACCCTTGAAGCTGCCGAGCAGTTTCTTCACATACACATGCGAGCCGCCGATCACCGTGTGCCAGGTGGGCTGATCGGTGGCGGTGAACAGCGAGTGGTTGTCGAAAAAGCGCATGAAGTCGGCGGCGGGATACTCCATCGCCTTCTTTGGCGAGCAGCTCCAGATCAGCCCCGCCATTGGCAACAGATAACGGCTCGATAGCCACGGCGAGAACCCTGCCTCGGCCAGGAACTCCCCGAGCGAGCCACCCGGCAGGGTGCCTGCCTTGAGCAGGGCATTGCAGGTTTTGTTGAGCTTGAGGATGTCCAGCAACATACGGATGTGCCTGGGGCTGAACAGATTGCTCGGCTGCGCGAACACGGTCAGCAGATTGTCCGAGCCCATCCATTCGTACGCGCCATCGCCCAGCGACACGCCGAAGGACATGCTGGTCGGGCGCGTCTGCACGTCCAGTTGCCTGAAAAGGGCCGTGAGATTGGGATAGTTGATGCCGTTGTAGACGATCCAGCCGGTATCCACAGCCTGCGTGCCGCCACCACTCAGCGGCACTTCGATGGTGTTGGTGTGGCCGCCGACGCGGCCTTCTGATTCAAACAGGGTGACGGTATGGCGTGCTGCCAGAAAGTAGGCAGCAGAAAGGCCGGAGATGCCGGAGCCGATGACGGCGATATTCATGGTTTTCTGAATGGGGGAACACGCCACATTACGTGGCGTGGCCGTTTCAGGATGCAAGCCGTGCGCTGCTACTCGTCCGCCTCGTCGAATGCTTCACGCAGGTCTTTCACCCGCGCACGGTTGACCCCGAAATCGGTGAGGCCCAGCCTTGAGGCCGAGCGCACATGGATGACCTGCTCCTGCGCGGACAGCAGGAACTCCACATCGTCCGTGAACCCCAGCACTTCGGTGGAAAACTCAGCATGGACGTAATCCGGCCGGTTGGAGACGATTTTGCAGTTCCGCCGCTGCATCAACACGGCAATCACCCGGCTCATCGCATCCCCGGGATCGCCCTCGAAGGCAAACGGCTGCACGTAATGCGGCCCCAGGTGTCGGCCTTCTGCCTGGTGTTGACTGCAAACGCAGTTTGACTTGTCAGGATCGCAGGGCTGCAGGTGGCCACCAAGCGCGCCCACCGTCTTGGGTCGTTTGGCGGTCAAGAAACTAAAGACACCCATGGCCAATCCCCTCCTGATTTTGGTGATTTTTTGAGCGCGCACAGTAGCTTAATTGCGCGCGCTCCGACAACCAACAAAATCAATCAGGCATCGGCCGCAATTACCGTCGCCGCATCGGGCAGCCAGCGTACCCCTTTCATACCCGATTGCAGCACTGCCTGACGCAGCGCCCGCAAGGCCTCCATGCGCGGGAAGCCGCGCCGGAACAGCATGGCCACCTGCCGATGCGGTGTCGGGTCTGAAAGATCGAGTCCGACCAGATCGGGGCTGGCATCGCGGCCTGCCATTGCTGCACGCGGTGCGACGGTAATGCCCAAACCCGAAGCCACCATGTAGCGGATCGTCTCCAGCGAAGAGCCGGCAAGCGAGCGCGACAAACCATTGTCCGGTTCGATGCACTTGGGGCAGGCCAGCACGACCTGGTCGCGGAAGCAATGACCCGGACCCAACAGCAGCAGGGTTTCTTCGGCCAGCCGCTGGGCCGGCAATGATTCGAGCGCCGCCCAGCGGTGGCCCACCGGCAGCACGGCAACGAAATCCTCGTCATAGAGCGGCCAGGCGGCCAGCCCGTTCAAATCCACGGGCAGGGCCAGGATGGCGACATCGAGCTCGCTGTCGCGCAGCTGTTCGAGCAGCTTCGCGGTAAAGTTTTCTTCAATGATGAGCGGCATGCTGGGGGCGGCGGCCCGCAAGCGCGGCACCAGTCCCGGCAGCAGATAGGGGCCGACGGTGTAAATGGCGCCGATGCGGATCGGGCCTGCCAGTTCATCCTTGCCTTCGCGCGCGAAGTCTTCTACCGCCTGTGCTTCGGCCAGCACTTTTTTGGCTTGCGCGACGATGCGGTTGCCGACGTCGGTGGTTTTCACTTCGCCGCGCGTGCGCTCGAACAGAATCACGCCCAGCTCGTCTTCGAGCTTTTTCACCGCCACCGACAGCGTAGGCTGGCTGACAAAGCTGCGCTCTGCAGCGCGACCGAAGTGGCGCTCTTTTTCGAGATTGACGATGTAGCGCAGTTCGGTGAGGGTCATTTGATCGGTTGCTGCTCATCAAGCCATCCATGGCGAGACTGTATCCCCTTGAACGGGCCCCGCACCGGGCATCCCTGCCCGGCGGTAAAACCACGGCGAGCAGTGCTCGGCTACAACTGTCGTTTTACCCCAATTGGTGCCCTGCATTCTCGACGGCAGCCCGCGCCTTTTCGAGGTCTCCCTCGTGCACCAGCACGAAATCGGTCTCGTAGCTGTTGACCGCGAAGATGCTGACGCCCGCGTCGGCCAGCGGCCCGGCGATGGCGGCGAGCACGCCAGTCTCGGAGAAGGCGAAGCTGCCGGCGATCTCGATGGCGCGCCACACCACGCCCACGTCACCGCCCTTGGCCTCGCGCACCAGCGTCACCGATTCGGCCGAACGCACCAGCGCCGTGAATCCCCGCAAGGGTGCGGCCTGCGCTACTGCCACCAGCGATGTCGAGGGCTCGAACCGCTCAACCACCAGGCGCCAGGGCTGAACCAGTAACCGTAAACGACGATGCACGCTCATAGCCAATCCTTCGTGATCAAGTAATCGCTGAGCAGCGCGGCCTCGGCACTGCCCGGTTCGGGGACGACATCGTAATCCCAGCGCGCCAGTGGCGGCATCGACATCAGGATGCTCTCGGTACGACCAGAGCTCTGCAAGCCGAAGTGGGTGCCGCGATCCCACACCAGATTGAACTCGACATAGCGGCCACGGCGCAGCAGCTGCCATTGCCGTTCGCGCTCGCCGTACGCCATCTCGCGGCGACGCGCGACGATGGGCGTATAGGCCTGCCACAGGCCATCACCGACGCGCTGCGTCAATGCCAGCGCCGCGTCCCAGCCACCTTCGGTGAAGTCGTCATAGAACAGCCCGCCGATGCCGCGCGGCTCTTGGCGGTGCGGAAGATAGAAGTACTCATCGCATTGGCGCTTGAAGCGCGGATACAGCACCTCGCCTACGGCATCACGTGCCGTGGCATGCCAGTGGCGGGCGTCTTCCGCAAAGCCGTAATACGGCGTCAAGTCGAAGCCGCCGCCGAACCACCATGCCTCGTCACCCACGCTCAGCAGGCGCACATTGGCGTGCGTCGTCGGTATGTAAGGATTGCGAGGGTGAAACACCAGCGACAAGCCCATCGCCTTGAACGGCCGAGCCGCCAGTTCAGGCCGCGTCTTGGTGGCAGAGGGCGGCAGCGCAGGCCCGTTGACCACCGACAGCGCCACGCCTGCACGCTCGAACACGGCGCCCTCGCTCAGCACGCAGGTCGTCCCATAACCTTGCAGCTTGGCATCGGTCGGCTTTTGCCAGGCATCGCGCAGAAACCGCGCTCTCCCATCCAAGTCTTCGACATCGGCACAGAGGCGATCCTGCAGCCGATGCAAGTACGCCTCGAACACCGCCGGCTGCGGGGTTGTAAGAGTGGCGGTGGCAGGGTGCGACATGCCGCCATTTTACGATGCCCCCCAGTCTTCAGCGGCGCAAAAGATGCCCGGTTGCCGCCTCGCGGATCGACGTCGGCGCTTCGCGCCCACCCGTTGCACCCGGCACCACGCGCAGCGCCGGATCAAAGCGCAGACGCACGTCGGTGACGCTGCGACAAGGGGGCTGGCCGCTGCGATTGGCGCTGGTCGAAACCAGAGCACCGCCAAAGCGCGCGCAGAGTGCAGACAGCACCGGATGCGCCGTGACGCGCACCGCCACCGTGTCATGTGCGCCGGTGATCCAGGGCGGTGTGAAGGCTGAGGCCGGGAACACCCAGGTCGCAGGCCCCGGCCAAGTGTCGCGCGCGCGACGCAGTGCGGTGCGGCTCGGGGGCTCTATGTAGTAAGCGAGCTGGTCGAGATGTGCCGCGACCAGAATCAGGCCCTTGTCCACGGGCCGCTCCTTCAGCCTGAGCAGGTTCGTCACCGCGCCCTGGTTGAGCGGATCGCAGCTGAACCCCCACACCGCCTCGGTGGGGCAGGCGACGATGGCACCCCGCCTCAGCTCGCGTGCCGCCAGTCGCAATTGCAGTGGTGCGGTTTGCAACAGGGGGGGGGCGTTGCGGATTCTCATGCGCTGGCAGGGTAGGCATAGACGGTCTGGATGAGGTCATCCTGAACCAGGTACACCACGGCCATCTCCAGCACCTGAGCGCCGATGCCATGGATACGCTCATGGTCGATGACGGTGTTGCCCAGCACCATGCGGTTGAGCAGCTCGGCCTTGAGATGGGGCAGATTGAAACGCTGCGTCTGGTAGAACTGTGCAAACGCCGCCTTGCCACTCAGCGTGGGCAGTGGCGCGGGTGGACGAAATACCTGCACCGTCTCGCTGTAGCAGGCGATGAAGCCGGCAAGGTCGCGCGCGTTGTAGGCATCGAACTGCCGCTGGGCCAGCTGGAGAGGTTGCATGCGGGCAGTTTAGGGCGTGTTCAGCCAGCAGGGCTACGTTGTCGGCTCAAGCGGGGTCAGGGCGATAGCGCCGTCCTGTATCTGCAAGCATCAGAACATCCCAACCATTGCGCTGGAGCCTCACCATGAAAACCTCACTCACCCTTGCCCTCGCTGCCAGCAGCCTCCTCATCGCCGCCTGCCAGCAACCCACCTCCACTGTCGCCGTGCCGGTACCGGTTGCGGTCCCTGGCCCCGCCGGTGCACCTGGCGCTCCTGGCGAAAAGGGCGACCCGGGCAACACTGGCCGCCCAGGTAGCGATGGCTCGACCGTCATCGTGGTGCCTGAGCCGCAGAGCTGAGAAAACCGTTCGCGGATTTCCTGGGCGGCATAACTGCATCTTGATCCAACAGCCCTCTTAAATGCTTACGCGTCAAGATATTCGCGCAGCACGGTGGGCAGCAGGTCAGGTAGGTCCTCGGCAATAAGGCCGGGGCCAAAGGCTTTGGCGGCGGCAACGTGCAGCCATACCGCAGCCGCTGAGGCCAGGAACGGTTCCATGCCTTGCGCCAGCAAGCCGAACACCATGCCACTCAGGACATCACCTGAGCCTGCGGTGGCCAGTGTCGGCGGCGCGTTGTGATTGATAAAGGTGCGGCCATCGGGAGCGGCGATGACGGTGTCCGCGCCCGTCAGGATCACCACGGCTTTGAACTGTCTGGCCGCCGCTCGCGAGACGGGGTGGGTGTACTCTCTGCGAGAGTAACGCTCAGCGATCCGAGTGCAGGTCGTGGATGCGCTCCATCAATCGTTCTGCCGCAGCTTGTCGGCGTGTGCGGGATAGCGCGCGGCAGCGCGTGAATCGGGTAGCTCACCAGCGAGCTGGCTGGCAAAGCCGTGGTTGATGTCGCGGTGATGAGCCTCGTCAGCGCGAACCAACAGAATCACGTCGCGCAGGGTCGCCTCCGCACTCATCTTCCAGTAGTGCCTGGCGATGGCGGGCGCTGGCACATTGGGTGATCGGCCCTCATCGAGTTCCTGCAGATACAGGGTGTAGCTGAGCACGGCTTCTTCCTCGAAATAGCCGACGAGGCGATGCGCGGTGCGGGCGGAAACCAAATAAAGCAGCGCGAAGAGGACGAAGAAAACCCACTGCGCCAGCAAGATCACCACGCGCTCGAACCACGTGGGTCTGGCGATCTCGATGAAGGTCATCAGGTGCATCCGCTCGTTCTCGGCCTCCTCCAGCAGCGTGCGAATCCAGCCGTCGTCGTCCTTCATCTGCCGCAGGCTTCTGAGGTGCGTGAGCATGCCCCCCACCATGCCGGGAACGGCGGCGACTGTCTCCAGCACGATGGCGCGATGGCCGTACCGCCTGGCAAAGAAAGTGTCGGCGATCAGCCGCAGCAACTTGGTGCAATAGAGCGCGAAGAAGTCGGAAAAACCTTGTGGTGTGCGGTGGCTGGCTCTTGTGGATGACTTGCTGCCTGATGCCGCATCGCCCTCTGGCGTGTTGCCGAGTTTGGGGTCTGGCATGGGCTGGCTCTGATAATGGGCGGAGTGCGCAGGCAGCGACACCAGGTTTTGCGCCCTGCGCGTTGTCGTGCCGATGCTTCACGAGCTATGTTGCGAGTGCCACCATGAATGCACGCTGGGTGCGCTGGCATACAAACGGCGTCAGTGCCTGCTTGGTGTCAGCCTCCGCGCCAACGTGCGGTGGCAGACCACACCGTCGGGCAACTCCCCATCTTCGGAGGCTCGTTGCCAACTCATTGATATGGTGCGCTCGACAGGATTCGAACCTGTGACTTTCACCTTCGGAGGGTGACACTCTATCCAGCTGAGCTACGAGCGCGTGCAGGCATTCTAAGCCATTCGCGGCCTGTGAAAGAGGGCGCTACGCCGCCTCTGCTTTCAGCACGCCGCGTTTGATCTGGTCTTCTTCAATGGATTCGAACAGCGCGCGGAAATTGCCCTCGCCGAAACCCTCGTTGCCCTTGCGCTGGATGATCTCGAAGAAAATCGGGCCGATCACCGTGCTGGTGAAGATTTGCAGCAGGATGCCTTCGACCGGCGCCCCATCGATGAGGATTTTCAGTGCCTTCAAGGCCGCCACGTTTTCGTTGTGGCCGGGCACGCGCTTGTCGACGTTGTCGAAATAGGTGTCGAGCGTGTCCATGAAGATCACGCCACGGGCTTTGAGAGCAGCGACGGTCTTGTAGATGTCGGGCGAAGCGAGTGCGATGTGCTGGATGCCCTCGCCACGATACTGTCGCAGGAACTCCTCGATCTGCGATTTGTCGTCCGCGCTCTCGTTGATGGGGATGCGGATGCGGCCGCAAGGCGAGGTCATCGCCTTGCTGAAGAGGCCCGTCTGCTTGCCCTCGATGTCGAAGTAGCGGATCTGCTTGAAGTTGGCGATGCGTTCGTAGAAACCCGCCCACACATCCATGTTGCCGCGCTCGACGTTGTGGGTGAGGTGGTCGATCTCGGTCAGGCCCACGCCCACCGGGTGCTGATCCACCCCCTCGATGGGGATGAAATCCACGTCGTAGATCGAGTGGCCAGTGCGCTGGTCGGCGAAGTACAGCACCGAGTTGCCGATGCCATACACCGACGGCAGGCGCAGCTCCATGAAGCCGGGCTTGGCATCAAAGGCCACCGCACCTTTCGAGATCGCATAGTCGTAGGCGGCAGGTGCATCCTTCACGCGCCAGCCCATCGCGCAGGCCGAGGGGCCATGGGCGGTGGCGAACTGTGCGAAGTGGGTGTACGGCGAGCTGTTGACGAGAAAGTTGATGCCGCCTTGCCGGAACAGGGTCACGTCCTTGCTGCGGTGTTTGGCGATGGCGGTAAAGCCCATCATCTCGAACAGCGTGTGCAGCTGGGCGATGCCGGCGGCGGTGGGGGCTGTGAACTCGACGAACTCGTAGCCGTCGGTGCCGAGGGGGTTGTGGTTGGGGGTGGACATGGCGAATCTCAGTGAGGATGCGGCATTGTAATGCGCTCGATTTTTTGTCACCCCGGATGCAGTGAGCGGGCTCGCGGCGAGGTGACGCGGAGGCTCGTGAGCAGATTCCTCGCGCTGCTCGGAAGCACAAGGTTCACGGTCTTGCTTTTGGCCTGTTGGGAGGTTTTATGAAAATGAAATCCGTGTGGGCCATCTGCGCCTTGCTGACGCTGCAAGACGCACAGGCGGCCGAGCCGAACGGCGTGATGGCCTGGGATCTGCCCGCGCTACAAGGCGCCATGGGCGTAAGTGCCGCCGAAGTGCGCGAATACTTCACCGACGGTCGCCGCATTTCTTTCTTGATCGAGCGGCGCTTTGCGCGCGAGGTGCTGCAAGGCCGTTTGAGCCCCAGCGAAGGCACGCCCTACGACGTGATTGATGCCCACGGTGGCAAGTGGGAGGTACGCTCGCTCAGTGATCGCGGCATCTACTTCTGCCCCAGCTACATGGTGGGTTCCAGCCGCCGCTTCAACGAGCGTGGCTTCATGGCCAAGCTCGATGGCATCGAGGGTTATCTGGTGAGCGACATCGAGCAGTTTCCCGCCGTGCCGTACTGGGTGGTGCGCACGGCCACAGTGCGGGCCTGGTGGCGCGACCACAAGCTGGGTGCCACCAGCAAGATTTCGTATGCCGAAGCGCGCCGCTTGTTTGCGGCGATGCCGATGCAGGCTTTGCCGAACCCGCCCTGAGCGCCATCGGTAGCCCGGATGAAATCCGGGATTGCGCAATCAGCCGGGAAAGGCCCCGGATTGCATCCGGTCTACGCTGGCTAGACGAGAAGCGTGGCAGCAAGCTTCAGCGGTGTGGGCAGCCGGGCCAACAACACGGCCTGCGCATTCCTCCACGCATCTTATCGAGGCCGACCTCGATGCGGCGTTTCCTTGTCTCTTCTTTCTTGGCCGACGTGACCCAACAGATCCACTCGTTTCGCGCCAGCGGGGTGATGGCGGCCCAGAGGCTTTTCGCAGCGGCGTCGGATTCGATGGCTCGCCGGAAGTCTGACGGTAGCTTATGGATCATGACGCCCAACGCGAATTAGGCCGCCAGCTTCGCCACATCAAGCGTCGGGCTCTTCGGCGGATACAGCGGCGCATGCAGCCCCAGCTTACGCGCCTCGGCCACATCGGCCATCAAATCGCGCTTGGTGATCTCGGTGAGCTGCGCGAAGTCTTCGAGCACGTAGTACAGCGGCTGCATGATGTCGATGCGGTAGGGCGTGCGCAGCACGTCGAGCAGGTCAAACCGTTTGCGAAGCGCCACGTTGGACGAGTAGGCGTAGTCGGTCTCGCCAATCGAGCTGAGGATGCCGCCACCATAGATGCGCATGGCCTCGCCCGGCTTCTGCACTAATCCAAACTCCACCGTGAACCAGTAAAGCCGCGCCAGAAACACGCGGTCTTCCTTGCTCGCGGCAAGGCCGAGCTTGCCGTAGAGGTGGGTGAACTCGGCAAAGTGTGGGTTGGTAAGCAGCGGCGTGTGGCCGAACAGTTCGTGGAAGATGTCCGGCTCCTGCAGATAGTCCAGCTCTTCGCGGGTGCGCACGAAGGTGGCAGCCGGGAACTGCTTGTTGGCGAGCAGCTTGAAGAACTCGCTGAAGGGGATCAGCGCCGGCACATAGGCCACTTCCCAGCCGGTCTCGCGGCGCAGCACGCGGCTGATCTCGGGCAGTTGCGGCACGCGATCCTTCGGCATGCCGATGAGATCGAGGCCTTGCAAAAATTCGTCACAGCATTTGCCCTGCACGGCCTTTTCCTGCCGCGCATACAGCTCGGCCCAGATCGCGTTCTCCTCGTCGCTGTAGCGCACCACGCCGCTGGCATCCGGCAGCGGCGACACGTATTTGCTGAGCTTGCCCATCTCTCACTCCATTCTTGCGTGCCGCTGCGCTTAGGCAGCGGCGATATGTGTGAATTATGCGCTGCCTCACTGCGTCGTCATTCCCGCGCAGGCGGGAATCCAGTGGCCAGTTCTGCGAGGTCGCATGGCGCTTCGCGCCACCTGGATTCCCGCTTGCGCGGGAATGACGAGGACAAATCAGCCTTGCAGTGCCCTCACCAGCAACATGCGCACCACCTTGTCCTGCATGGTTCGAGGGTCGGTCAGGCCCATGCGTTCGAGGTAGGGCACGGCACTCGTGGGAATGTCCTTGAAACGCCAGGCATCAAAGGCGAGCTTGAGTTTGTTGCTTTTGGCCGCTGCGGCCTTGACGGTTTTCAGCGCCTTGCCGAGCTTGATCTCATCGGCCGTCAGGTCGGTGCCGAAGGGGAAGGCGGGCAGGTCTTTACTGAACGCTGCCAGCTTCTTCTCAAGCGCCTGTGGCGTGTTGTGACGAAAGGCTTCGGGTATCACGTACGAAGCCTCCACCTTGCCACTCTCTTTCACCTGCGCCAGCAGCACGTCTTGAAACCGCGAATCGGCGATGTTGAGCAAGGCCTTGGCCACTTCGTTGTCGGTCTTGCTGCGCAGGTCGGCGATGCCGTACTCGGTGATGACGATATCGCGCAGATGGCGCGGGATGGTGATGTGGCCGTAGTTGAAGACGATGTTGCTCGACGGTGCAGTGGTCTTGCCCTCCTTGTCGCGCACGGCGCGGATCAGGAGGATCGAGCGGCCAGCGGGCAGCTGATGCGCCATCGCCACGAAGTTGTACTGTCCACCGACGCCCGAGACCACGCGGCCATCTTCCAGGCCATCGCTCATCACCGCGCCCGAGAGCGTCGCCAGAATGCCGGTGTTGATGAAGCGCGCGTGCTGGCGCTGCGCCTTGTAGAGGCGCGGGTTGTGGTCGAGCTGGTTGACCTTGTAGACGCCGGTCATGCAGATGGTCGCGCGCGCTTCGTCACTCATCGCGCGCAGCTCGTCGTAGAAGGCGTTGGGGCCGAGGAAGAAACCGCCGTGCAGCACGATGCCGTTCTTGAGTGCGCTGCCCAAGCAGCGCGCCATCACCGCCCGCGAGCGTGGATCGGCGACGTTGGCGATGACCCGCTCGCCATCGGGGGCGATGAGATGACCGGCGTCGTAGCGGGTCGCCTCGCTGAAAAAGCCGTGGTGTTGCAGCAGCTCGAAATCCTGGGTGCGGATGACGCGCACGCCGAGGGCTTCGAGGTGGTCCAGCACATCGGGTGTGAGTGCGGCGGGATTGCAGCGGCCCTCATTGATGAGCTGTTGCAAGGCCCAGAAATCATAGACAGCGCGCTTCAAAATGCCGGCCTGATACAGATGCATGAAGCCATCGACGAACATCTCGGTCGCGCCATAAAGCCCCTGCTGGAACGGCGTGAGGCCGCCCTGCGCGTCGATCAGCGCACCGTGCTGCGCCAGTGCGCCGAGGCTGGTGAGCGCGGCGCGGAACACATCCGGCTCGCGGTGGCGCAGGTGCGCGGCATGCACCACCGCATCGCCGAGCGCGCCGATGCCGACCTGCAGCGTGCCGCCATCTCGGATCAGTGCGGCCGCACAGAGGCCGATGGCGTAGTCCGGCGTGGTGACCGCCAGTTTCGGCGTCGAGAACAGCTTGGTGTGGTAGCGCGGCGCGTCGATGACATAGTCAAACAGCTCCGGCGTCACCTCGGCGTCGTTGGCCATGTACGGCAGGTTCTGGTTGACGAGCCCGACCACCACATGCGGCCGACCGCTGGCGCGCATCAGTTCCACCAGCTCCGGGCCGGTGTCCGGGTTGCAGCTCAGCGAGTAGCGCAGGCCGTCCGCCGTCTCGCGCTTGCAGATGAGCTGCGCAGCGACGTTGCAGCCCTGGTGGAAGACGTCGCGCGCCGCGAAGGTGTAGTTGGTGCTGATGTAGCTCTGCTGCGCATGCGCGCTGCCGAGGTTGCTGCCGGGCTTGAAGAAGAACTCTTTCACCAGGACGTTGGGCGGCAGCTTGTTAGCTCGCAGGTCGAGCATGTAGGCGAGGTCGGGGCAGTCGCCGAACACGCGGTCGATGAAGGGGGTGAGAAAGCGGCCTTCCAGCTCGGAACTCGGCACCGGCTTTTCGAGCGAGAGTGCGGTGAGGATGGTCAGTTTCAGCGAAGGGTCGCTTTTTGCCTTGAGATACAGGGCATTGATCAGCTGTGTCGGCTTGCCAAGACCCAGTGGCAGGCCGATGCGGATGTCCTTGCCGAGCTTGGCGATGAGCGCCTCGACAGCGGCATCGACGGTGTCGAACAGGTCGGGCGCGGAGCGTGCAGTGGTCATGGCGGGGCGTTCAGGTGGTTTGCGAGCCAAGTGTGGCACGGCAAAATCAGCCCAAGCGGCGACAGGCAGTCGCCAATCGGGCCGACCAGCGGCATGATTGCGTTCAATCAACGGCTCTATATTCAAGCCAAGCTGAACGGCAAGTCTTTACCGAAAGGGATTTATGAACAAGCTTCAAGGGCTGCGGATGGGCCTGGTTTTATCACTGGGTCTGGCATTGCTGGCCGCATCGCGGCCCGCACAGTCTGCCGTGGGCGTGCGCGAAGCAGCCGTGGGGCTGGAGCGCCAGCTGATGGCAGGCACGGCGTCGAAGGCGACCGAATCGTTTCGCCTGCCGCTGGATGGCAGCAAGGTCGTGCTCGGCGGTGAGGCCACCCTCGAAGCCCTCGACGCCCAGGTTTGCCGTCGCACGCTGGAGCTGGTGCATGACCAGCCCTTCGAGCGCCGGGGCCTGCGCATCACCAACCTGAGCCGCCGCTCCGTACAGGATGGCCCCTGCAACAACTTCGCCGATGCCATGAGCGCACAGGCTGCGGCCAGTGCCAGGAGCATTGCCGAGCAGATCGGTCTGGACAGCGCCGAGGCCGACACCACACCCGGTGCGCGTGTGCTGGTGGCACAGCTCGGTGGCATCCCGAAGCCGCTCGAAACCGGCACGCTGAAAGCCGAAGAGGGCCGTCGTGGTGTCATGGTGACGCTGACGGTGCTGGAAAAGGCCATCATCCGTGATGCGCCCAGCCGTGTCGGCGAAAAACTTTCCCGCGCCGATGCCGGCACCCGCCTCAAGGCGCAGCGCATCCCCGAGAATCCGGATTGGTTCATGCTCGACGGTGGCCTGCGCTTCATCAGCGCCAGCGTTGTCGATGTCACCGAGACTGCTGCGGCCGCCACCACGCCAGCGCGTGGCGACACCAGCCGCGTGCGGCTGAAAGTGCTGGAGCGCGCGGTGCTGCGCAACCAGCCTTCGTTCAAGGGCCAGAAAGTCGCCAGCCTGACCGCTGGTGTGGAGCGCCTCGCGCGCAAGGTGCCGGGCATTGCGGGCTGGTTCGAGCTGACCGACAGCGACAACAGCTATCCGCTCTACATCCACGAATCCGTGGTGACGCAGAAACCGCAGGAGAAGCGGCTCTAGCGACGGCAGGGCATCGGCCGCCATAGGCCGCTCGCTACACTGCGCGGATGAGCACTTCCGCAGCGTTCTACAGGCAGTTCAAAACACAGCTGCCGGGTACCGCATTGCGCGCGCTCGATGCCGCCGAGCTGCTGCTCGAACGCACCCTGGCCTCGGCGGCGCACCTCGCCGAGCGACGCGGCAATGCCGCCAGTTTCATCGTCGCCGACCTGACCCCGTACGACTTGATCCATGAAGATGGCCTGCTCTCGGTACGCCGCTACCGGCCACTGGAGGCAGGCGAAAGTCCCGCGCGCAGCAAGCGCCATCGAGTGCCGGTGCTGCTGGTGCCGCCGCTTGCGGCCGACCCGCTCAACTTCGATCTGCTGCCACAGCGCAGTCTGGTGCGCTTTCTCCTCGCCGAAGGGTTCAAGGTTTATCTCGTCGATTTTGGCAGTCCCGACAGGGATCACTCTCATTGGGGCCTCGCCGACTACACCACGTGCCTATTGCCGGCTGCGATGGCCAGTGTGCGCAAAGACTCGCGGGTCAAGGACATCTCCCTGTTCGGCTACTGCATGGGCGGCCTGTTCTGTCTCGTCCATGCCGGCTGGGCACACGATCCGAAAATAAAGAACATCATCACCATCGCCAGCCCGATCGACATGCATCAGATCGGTGTCGCTGGCCAGTTACTCAGTGCGATGCGCACGCCGATCCGGCTGGTGCGTCGCTACACCGGCTTTCGCATCCACCAGCTCGACCCCGCGCGGCTCAACGTGCCGGGCTGGGTGTCCTCGCTCGCCTTCAAGCTCACCAACCCGGTGGGCACGCTGACCAGTTATCTCGACCTCTTGATGAACCTCTGGGACCGCGACTACGTGGTGCAGCACGACACCATGGCGAGCTGGTTCAACGACATGCACGCCTATCCGGGTGGCATCGTGCAGGACTTCGTGGTGCGCGTCGGCCTCGACAATGCGCTCAGCAAGGGCCGCGTCAAACTGGGCAAGGATCAGGAAGCCTTGCTGACTCGCATCGACGCCTCGCTGCTCGCCATTGCTGGCACGGGCGACAAGATCGTCACCGTCGAAGCGGCCCGCAAGGTGATGGACATCGTTGCCAGCAGCGATAAGCTGTTCAAGCTCGCCCCCGGAGGCCACGCGGGTGTGTTCGCTGGCAGCAAGGCTCCGGCGACCACCTGGCGCATGGCGGCGGACTGGCTCAGGCCCCGCTCGCGCTGACTGCCCTGCCGGGTTTGACCGCGTAACGGCGGCCGAACACCACACCGGCAATGGCCGCCACGGCGAGCGGCAGCAACCAGCCGATCAGCTCGGTCTGCACGACCCAGCCCGTGGGCAGCAGGCGCTTCAGGCCGACCAGCAGAAAGGCCACATGCACTGCCACGCCGTTGCCGATCATCGAGCCGAAGTGCTCGAACAGCCACCAGCGTGGCGCCTGGGCCTGCCGCGCCCGCCACAGCATGTGGCCGCCGCGCACGAGGCCGATCATCGAGAAGCCCATCAGCACTGGCTTGCCAGCGTCGATACCCAGGGCCAGCACGCCGGCGCCGCACAGCACATTGAACGCCCCCAGCAGGCGGTACCAGCGGCCGTGGTAGCGGCGATGGTCCTGCTTCCAGCGCAACGACAGCCAGCCGGTGGCAAGCGCGCTCGCCGAGATGACAATGAGATAGCCGAAAAACGCCGCCTGCTCGAGCTCAAGGCGCAGCAGCATGCGGCCGACGAAGACCAGCGCGGTGAGCAGGATGATCAGCATGGTGAGCATGAACACCTTGCCCGCCGCGCGATGCATGGGGCTGCCCTTGCGCGCGAAGCCTGCCGTCCAGTAGGCGGCGAGGGCGACGACGCCGATCCCGGCGTGGGCAAGCAGGATGGTGGAATACATGGCGCAATCTCCAGCAGCGATGAAGGCGTCAGCATCCGTATCGCCACAGAGTTCGCACAGGTGACATAGCGCACCTTGAGGGGGTGATAAAACTCACCTGCCCCATCCATCGCCGTGCTGCCTACACTGCCGCATGAGCAGCCCTCAGCATCTTTCACCGCGCAGCCTCGCCGCCTATTGCGCCTGGCTCGCCGTGGCGAGCGAGCCGCTCGCGCGCAGCCTGCTCGGCAAGCCGCCTGGCACCGCCGCACTCATCGCCGGTTCGCTGGGCCTTTGTGCGGTGCTGCTGCTGTTTCTCGCCCGCGAACAGAGCCTGAGCTTGCGGATCAAGCGGGGACTGGTGCTGGCGCAGATTCCTGCGGCGCTGACGGCGGTCGCCGCGTTCGATGGCGGCCTGCAGCCGATCCTGCTGATTCTCGTCGCCGTGCAGCTCACCATCCTGTTCGCGCGCCGCGAAGCCGTGCTGTGGATGCTCGCGGCCAATGTCGCGCTGCTGGCGATCCTGCTGCTGCAGGAGCCGCTGCCGACGGCGCTGGTGATGGCACTCGCCTACGTGGGCTTTCAGGCGTTTGCCGCCTCCACCACCCAGGCCCTGGAACAGGCGCAGCAGGCGCGCGACTTAGCACAAGCCATCAACGCCGAGCTGCTTGCCACCCGCGCCCTCCTGGCCGAAGGGGCGCGGGCTTCAGAGCGCCTGCACCTCTCGCGGGAGCTGCACGATGTCGCGGGCCACAAGCTCACCGCGCTCAAGCTGCAACTGGGTCTGTGTGCAACGGGCAGCGGCGAGGCCGCTGCCGCACTCGCGGCCAGCCGCCAGCTCGCCGATGAGCTGCTCAGTGATGTGCGCGGCGTGGTTGGCGCGCTGCGTGCGCACGACGGCGTCGATCTGCACGCCGCGCTCAGTGCGCTGGCCGCGAGCATTCCCAGTCCGCGCATCACTCTCGCACTGGCCGACGATGCCCGCCCCGCCGACTTCGCACGCGCGCAGGCCCTGCTGCGCGCCGCGCAGGAGGGCGTCACCAATGCCCTGCGCCATGCCGCTGCGAGCACGCTCTGCATCGAGCTGGCACGCGAAGCCGGCCTGCTGCGTCTCTCGGTGCGCGACAACGGTCGCGGTGCCGCACACAGCCGGCCCGGCAATGGCCTCACCGGCCTCAGTGAACGCCTTGCGACGGTGGGCGGCACGCTGCATCTGGAGACGATGCCGGGTGGCGGCAGCTGTCTGAGCGCGACGGTGCCGGCATGAGCATCCGCATCGCGCTGGCTGACGATCAGGCGCTGGTCCGCAGCGGCCTCGCGGCCCTGTTGACTGCACAGGCAGGGCTGGAGCTGTGCGTGCAAGCCGCCGATGGCACAGCGCTGCTCAAGGCCGTGGGCGAACAGCCCGTGGACGTGATCGTCAGCGACATCCGCATGCCACGCCTCTCCGGCCTCGAAGTCGTCCGGGCACTGCGCGAGCGCGGCGATGCCACGCCCGTGCTGCTGCTCACCACCTTCGACGACCCCGGCCTGCTGCAAGCTGCCCGTGCCGCCGGGGCACAGGGTTATCTGCTGAAGGACGCCGCACCCGAAGAGCTTCGCGCCGCCATCGACGCCCTCGCCGCAGGCCAGACCCGGCTTGCACCCATCAGCCTGCACGCCGCCCGCGCGGGCAGCCGCGAACCCGCCCGCGCCGCACAGCTCACCGAGCGCGAGCTGTCGATCCTGCGGCTGGTGGCGGGCGGCTATTCCAACAAGGAGATCGGCAAGGCCCTGAACATCTCCGACGGCACGGTGAAGAACCACCTCACCGACATCCTCGCCAAGCTCGACGCCCGCGACCGCACCCATGCGGTGCTGAAAAGTATTGCCGCCGGCTGGCTGTAGGACAATCGCGGCCATGAACTCGCTCGCCCAATGGCTGGACTTGATCGGTGTGGCCGCCAATGCCGTGGCGGGCGCACTGGTTGCGGGCCGTCGCCAGTTCGACTGGCTGGGCGTGGTGGTGATCGCCGGCGTCACCGCGATTGGGGGTGGCACCGTGCGTGATCTCCTGCTGGACAGGCCGGTGTTCTGGATCGCCAACCCCGCCTACCTGCAAGCGACGCTCGCCGCCACTGCCTTCACGCTGGCCTATGCGCGCTGGCGCAGCATTCCCGAGCGCGTGCTGGAAACCACCGATGCGCTGGGTCTCGCCCTGTTCGGCATCGCCGGTGCGCGCATCGCCGAGGGCCTGGGCCACGATGGCCTGATCGCGGTGGTGATGGGCGTCATCACCGGCGCCTTCGGCGGTCTCTTGCGTGACGTGCTCTGCAACGACATCCCGATGATTTTCCGGCAGGGGCAGTTCTACGCCACCGCGATCATCGCCGGCTGCTCGCTCTATATCGGCCTCGCCGCGCTCGGCATTGAGCACAACGTAGCGGCGGGCTTGGGGATGCTCGCCATCTTTGCACTGCGGGTGGCAGCCATCGCCTGGAACCTCAGACTGCCGATCTTCAAGTTGCCCGAAGATCAAAAATAGCGGTCGTCATACCGGCGCAGGCCGGTATCCAGTCCCTGAGGGTTCAATGCTCTTGCCAGTAATGGATTCCGGCCTGCGCCGGAATGACGACGTCGCCTGCGGCCGGTGCGCGGCGAGAAAGCCCGATAGCTCGGTGAGGAACTCGCGCGGCGACTCGAAGGGAATGGCATGGCCGCAACGCTGGAAGCGCACCAACTCCGCCTGCGGCACCCACTCACGGAAGCGCAGCTGGCCCCTGGCGGGATACATGGTGGACTGCATCCCGATCATCGCCGTCATCGGGATCTGAATGTTCGGCAGGCTCGGTCGCCAGTCGTAATCGTCACTCAGATAGCTCCTGAGCGTGTCCATGTAGATCGGCCAGTTGGCGACGGGTGCAACGCGGCGGATCAACAGCTCCTGTCGCGCGAGACTGGTGAACGCCTGCCAGTGCCTGAGTGCAAAGGCATGGCCGAAGAAATCGCCCAGCGTGGCCCACAGGCGGCTGCGCAGTGCGCGCGGGATGCTCGCAAACGCCTGACCGCGATACGTTTCCATGTCGGCCATCAGCGCCGCCCAGGTGCCCAGCCTTGCGCCCTGCAGCGAGCCGAGCAGGCCATCTTCCCAATCCGGCAGATTGCGCACGCAGGGCGCCTGGTCCATGTGCAGATAGGCGCGTACCGCGCCGAAGCCGTGATGCCGCTGGTATTGCAAAGCGGTGCAGGCACCCATCGAGAGACCGCCGAGCAGGACTTGCGATTCACCGAGATAGCCCAGCACATCGGCGAGATCACTCGCGTGCTGGTCGAGCAGGCAGGGCTTGGTCAGCGAGAGTCGGTGCGAGCCGCCAAAGCCGCGCAGGTCCGGCAGCACGAAGCGGTATTTATGCGCGAGTGGCGCGATGAAGGGCAGCCACAGGAATGCAGGCATCGCAAAGCCGTGCAGCAGCACTACCGTCGGCCCGCGACCAAGCAGGTGGACGTTGAGTTTGGCGCCGTCGCGCAGGGTGATCTTGCTCATGCGACGAGGCTACCGACAATGCGGATTTTTGAAACTGCGGACAGACCAGCGCGCTATTTCGCCGGTGCCAGCGTCATCCGCAGAATCGCGCCCTCGCTTTCATCGGTCAGCAGGTACAGCGCGCCATCAGGCCCTTGGCGCACATCGCGGATGCGCTGGTTCAGGCCTTCGAGCAGACGCTCTTCCGCCAGCACTTTCTCGCCGTCGAGTGTGAGCATCGCCAGCACCCCGAACTTGAGGGAGCCGGCAAACAGCTTGCCGCGCCAGGCGGGGAAGCGGTCCGCGTTGTAGAAAGCAAGGCCACTGGGCGCGATGGAGGGTGTCCAGTGCCATTGCGCGGCCTCCAGCCCCGGCGCTTCGCGCTGGCCACTGCCGACCGGGCTGCCGTCATAGTTCACGCAATGGCAGACCTCGGGCCAGCCGTAGTTCAAGCCGGGCTTGGGCGTGTTGAGTTCGTCGCCGCCCTGGGGACCGTGCTCGCTCGTCCACAGCTGGCCGGTGGCCGGATGCAGGGCCGCGCCTTGCAGGTTGCGGTGGCCGATGCTCCAGATTTCCGGTCTCGCGCCAGCAGTCTTGAGGTAGGGGTTGTCGGCGGGCACGCTGCCGTCGCGGTGGATGCGCAGCACCTTGCCGAGGTGGCTGTCGAGCAGTGGGGCTTGCTGGCGCTGGCTGCCGCGATCACCCAGGGTGACGAACAGGCTGCCGTCGCGCGCAAACACCAGGCGCGAGCCGAAATGGTGGTTGCTCTGGATGGCGGGCTCTTGCTGAAAGATGCGCTGCACTGATTCCAGCGCACCGCCATTGCCTTTCAGGATCAGCCGGGCACTCGCGACGGCCGTGCCATTGCGACTGCCGCGCGGTTCGGCGTAGCTCAAGAAAATCTCGCGGCTCGCTGCAAAGTCGGGAGCCAGCACCACATCCAGCAGGCCGCCCTGGCCCTCGTGGTGCACCGCTGGCACCCCTTGCAGCGGCGCGCCCACCGCGCCGCTGGAGCTGACGATGCGCAGCCGCCCCGGCCGCTCGCTGACCAGCATCCGGCCATCGGGCAGAAAGGCCAGCGACCAGGGGTTTTCAAGGCCCTGCGCCACCGGCTCGACGGTGATGGTGCCGAGCGACGAGGGGAACTGCCGCACCGGCATCGGCAGGCCCAGCACGCTGCGCAGGCTGGCGGCACTGGCCGTGGCCACGGGGCTGAACGGCGGATAGAGCAGCAGATAGCTGAAAAAGCTCAGCAACATCACCAGCAGCAGGCTTTTGGTGCGGGCGGTCATGGGATCAGCCCCGATGCACCGCGAGCGGGCCGTTGGCCTGGCACACCGGCATCAGTTGCAGCGTATTGATGTTGACGTGTGCGGGCAGGGTCGCGACCCAGTGGACGGTTTCGGCGATGTCCTCGGCAGTCAGCGGCTGGGTGTTTTCGTAGACCTTCGCCGCCCTGGTTTCATCGCCGTGGAAGCGCACGCTGGAAAACTCGGTGCCGCCGCACAGCCCCGGCTCGATGTTGCTGACACGGACCGGCGTGCCGAGCAGGTCGGCGCGCAGGTTCATCGAAAACTGGTGCACGAAGGCCTTGGTCGCGCCATAGACATTGCCGCCGGGATACGGCCACTCGCCGGCTGTGGAGCCGATGTTGATGATGTGTCCGCGCGCACGCGCCACCATGCCCGGCAGCAGGGCATGGGTGACGTTGACCAAGCCAGTGACATTGGTGTCGATCATCTGCTGCCAGTCATCAAGGCTGGCGCGCTGCGCCGGCTCAAGGCCAAGTGCGAGACCGGCATTGTTGATGAGCAGATCGACTGCGGCGAAATCGTCGGGCAGCCCGGCAATGGCGGCTTCGACGGCGGCGCGGTCACCGACATCCAGCTGCAGTGGCAAGGCCCTGGCACCCAGCTCGCCAGCCAGCTGTTCGAGCCGTTCGCGGCGCCGTCCGGCCAGCACGACGCGGCTGCCATCGGCCGCAAAGCGGCGTGCCATTGCCATGCCGAATCCGGCGGAAGCACCGGTGATGAAAACGACTTGGGGGCGGTGCATGGGTCTATTTCTTCGGGGGGGTGATGAAGGGCATCACGGCATCCAGCACATCGGGCAGTGGCTGCACGGCCGGTTTCTCGCTTTCCAGCAGCGCGATGCGGCCTTCGAGTTCGATGATGCGTTCGCGCGCCTTCGCCTCACCTTCGCGGCTTTCGCGCAGCTGGGCAAGCGTCCGTTCGTGCTCGGTCGAGTTGGATTCGCGCAGGCGCGCGCTGGATACGGGGCGGCGCTCGGCGGCGGTGAGGCGCTCCCGCAGGTGCAGCAGGTCGACGGCCTGCTGGCGCATCCGCAGCGCCATGGCACGCGACAGCAGCCAGTGCAGCAGCAGGCCCAGCAGAAAAGCCCCGGCCAGCAGCACCAGGATTTCAAAAGTGTGCTGGGTGACGCTGCCGGTGCCGGGGCCAAGGCTGGGGCTTTGCTCGAACATGTTTCTATTCCTTTGCGGTCAGCAGGGCTTCGGCGCGGCGGTTCTTGCGGCGGCCTTCATCATCGTTGTTGCTGGCGATGGGCTCGCGGTCTTCGCGGGATTCGACGGTGGCGATGGCGCTGGCAGGGATGCCCTGCACCAGCAGCCAGTCACGCAGCGCCTCGGCGCGCTGCTGCGAGACGATGACGATGCGGGTCCGCGCACCACGCCCATCGCTATGGCCCAGCACCCGCACTTTCTGGCCCTGGGCGATGCCCTGCCGCAGGGTTTCCAGCCCGGCCTCGGCATCGGCAGGTGGCAGCAGGGCCGCTGAGCGGGCATCGAAAGACACCCGCAGCACCACACCGGAAACCAGCGGCGTGGCAGCCACTGCTGCGGCTGGGGCATCCGGCCGCCGGGCTGCTGGGCGGGCGACGGGCGGTTCAGCAAGGGGGGCGATGGTCGCAGTCTCGTTGCCGGGCCCACAGACGCGTTTGATCTTGCAGTCGTATACCCACACCGCAGCCAGTGCCCAGAGTGCCGACGCTGCGATGGTGAGGGTGAGCGCGCGATTCATGCCGCCTTGCCTCCACCAGCACGGGCGCGGGCGATGGCGGCACGCACCTCTGAAGGTGCGGTGCCGCCCCAGGTGGTGCGCGCGGCGACACTCGCTTCCGGCGTGATGTGCGCAAACACATCCTCGCGCACCAGAGGACTGAACACTTGCAACTCCTGCAGGGAGAGCTCCGACAGATCGCAGCCCTTGCTGGCGGCGAGGCCCACCGCGTTGCCGACCGCATGGTGCGCGTCCCGGAAAGGCAGGCCCTGCTTGACCAGGTAGTCGGCGAGATCGGTGGCGGTGCTGAAGCCCTGCGCGGCGGCTTCGCGGCAACGGCCGCGTTTCACCACGATGTGAGGAACCATGTCGGCATAGATGGCGAGGCAGTCGCGGGCGGTGTCGAGCGCATCGAACAGCGGCAACTTGTCTTCCTGGTTGTCGCGGTTGTAGGCGAGCGGCTGCGCCTTCATCAGCATCAGCAGGGCATTGAGATCGCCCACCACGCGGCCGGTCTTGCCGCGCACCAGTTCCGGCACGTCGGGGTTTTTCTTCTGCGGCATGATCGAGCTGCCGGTGCAGAAGCGGTCGGGCAGCGAGACGAAGCCGAACATCGGCGTGCTCCACAGGATCAGCTCCTCGCTCCAGCGCGAGAGGTGCACCATGATCAGGCTGCACGCGAACACGGTCTCGATGGCGAAGTCGCGGTCGCTGACCGCATCCAGCGAGTTCTCGCTGATGTTCTCGAAGCCGAGCAGCCCGGCGACGTAACGGCGATCCAGTGGATACACGGTACCTGCCAGCGCGGCACTGCCGAGCGGCAGCACATTGCAGCGGCGGCGCGCATCGGTGAGGCGGCCGGCATCGCGCACGATCTGCTCGCGCCAGGCCAGCAGGTGATGACCAAAGGTCACTGGCTGTGCGACCTGCATGTGGGTGAAGCCGGGCAGGATCGAATCGGCCTCTTTCTCCGCGAGGTCGAGCAGCGCATCAGCCAGTGCAGCCGTGAGCATCAGCAGCTCGTCAATGGCCTCGCGGGTGAACAGCCGCACGTCGGTAGCGACCTGGTCGTTGCGCGAGCGGCCGGTGTGCAGGCGCTTGCCCGCCTCGCCGATACGCGCGGTGAGCGCGGCCTCGATGTTCATGTGCACATCTTCCAGCGCGGCTTGCCAAGCGAAGCGGCCGGCCTCGATCTCGGCCGCGATGGCATCGAGACCGCTGGTGATGGCATCGACATCGGCTGCTGCGAGCACGCCGACCTTGCCCAGCATCCGCGCATGCGCCTTGCTGCCGGCGATATCGGCGCGCCACAGGCGCTGGTCGAACGACACCGACTCGCTGAAGCGGGCCACCCGTTCGGAAGTCGATTCCGAAAAGCGGCCGCTCCACATCTGGTTCTTGTCGGCGGACGGATTGGACATGAGGGTTCCGTAATGGCTCACAATGCGCGGCGAGCGGCATTATAAGAACGCCAAGATAAGGACATCGCAGGGAGAGCATTGCCAGCGGCATGAAACGCTCGAACACCACGACCCATTCGCTGACGCCGGATCCGCAGGCACTGATCCCCAATTTCTGCGCGGGCGAAGCTGTCTGGCTCTTGGTGTTCGTGATGGAAATGATGGCGCTGGTGCTGACCCTGTTCACCGGCGATCGGGGTCGTGAGGCGATGGGCACGTTACTGCTGTTCTCGCTCTACCTGCAATGGATGGGCATCTGCAGCGCCATCGTGCTTTGCACCGCGCGACGGGTGATGACCAGGTCGAGTGTGGGCACGGTGTTCTTCGTCTGCTGGGGCCTCTTGATGCTGGTCACCACACTGATCGCCGATGGCGCCTGGTGGTTGTCGCGGGTGCTACCCATCGGCGAGCCGGTGGGCGAGACGCAGCAGGCCTTCGTGCTGCGCAACGTGGCAATCAGCGCCATCCTGTCGCTGCTGCTGCTGCGCTATTTCTGGGGCCGGGCGCAGCTGCAGGCGCAGGTGAAGGCCGATGCCGAGACCCGCTATCTCGCGCTGCAGGCGCGCATCCGTCCGCACTTCTTGTTCAACTCGCTCAACTCCATCGCCGCGCTGATCGCCAGCAAGCCGGAGCAGGCGGAGGAGATGGTGCTGGATCTGTCGGAACTCTTCCGCGCCAGTCTCGACAAGCGCAACAAGCTGGTGACGGTGGCGG
Organism: Nevskiaceae bacterium; assembly: GCA_021731445.1. Taxonomy (GTDB): domain Bacteria; phylum Pseudomonadota; class Gammaproteobacteria; order Nevskiales; family Nevskiaceae; genus Stagnimonas. The sequence goes on from JAKFXK010000064.1 coordinate 42,826, forward strand.
AGGAGGTCGAGTTCGTGAAGACCTACATGCGCATCGAGACGGTGCGGCTGGGCGACAAGCTGTGGGTGAGCTGGGACATTGCTGCCGACGCTGCCGATGCGCGCATCCCGCTGTTGATCCTTCAGCCGCTGGTAGAAAACGCGGTGCATCATGGGGTGTCGCGCCTGCGCGGGCGCGGCGGCATCGACGTGTCGGTGCGGCGTGAAGGACAGCGGCTGGTGATCGACGTGGAGAATCCGGTGCCGCCCGACGATGCGCCCAGGCGTGAGTCGACGGGCGTGGCATTGGAGAATATCGTGCAGAGGCTTAAGCTCATCTACGGAGACAGCGCCGAACTCACACAGGGTTTGGCGAAGACACAAAACGGCCCCGTGTATCGGGCGCAAATCAAGGTGCCGTAC
>JAKFXK010000062.1 GCA_021731445.1 Nevskiaceae bacterium
CCTGCGGGCCGGTCTACGAAACCAATTATCGCTACACACCGCCGCAGGATCCGCTCGCCCGCGCCTGTGTCAGCCAGTGCCTCGCCGACAAGGGTAGCTGTCGCAATACCACAGATCTCAAGGCCGAGAACAGCAATCTGCGTTGCGAGCGCGATGCCCGCGACGACTACGAGCGCTGCCTAGGCAATGCCAAAGGCGAGCAGGGCAAAAGCTCCTGCAGCCGCCGCTCGTGCAGCAGCAACGCCGATTACGGGCAGTGCGAGGCCGACTACCGCACCTGCTTTCAGAGTTGTGGCGGCGTGATCGATACCGAGCGGCTTTGCACCTTCAACTGCCCCTGATGCCTGCTGGCACTTGCCCTCCTGTCAGCGGCAGTGAGAGCGGTGTGTCACAGCTGCTGGCCGCCGCCACCCTGCAAATCGCGGCTGTCTCTGAACAGCCTCGCGACGAGGCCGAGTGGCTGTTGGCGGAACTGCTGGACGTGGATCGCAGCCGTCTGCGGTTTTGCGATCTGCCACTCACGCTGCCGCAACGGGCGCGCTATCAGCGCTGGCTCGCACGTCGCGCCGCAGGTGAGCCGTTTGCCTACCTCACCGGCACCCAGCCTTTCCGCCGACTGATGCTGCACGTTACGCCTGCCGTGCTGATCCCGCGCGCCGACACCGAACACTTGGTCGAATGGGCGCTGCAAATCCTCGGCAGCCAGCCAGAGCCTGCATGCGCGCTCGATGCCTGCACCGGCAGCGGCTGTGTGGCACTGGCACTCGCCGATGAAGCACCACAGCATCACATCACGGCATCTGATTGCTCCGCTGCCGCGCTCGGCATTGCCCGTGCCAATGCCGAGCGCTTGCAGCTGCGGGTAGATTTCATCGAGGCTGATGCACTGGCATTGCCCGCCGGCACGCCAGCCTTCCATCTCATCGCCGCCAATCCGCCCTACATCGCCGAGGGCGACGCCCATCTGCCTGCGCTGCGCCACGAACCCTTGCTGGCACTGGTCTCAGGCAACGACGGCCTGGCGCTGCTGCGCCGCCTCATCCGCGAAGCCCCCCCGCACTTGCAGCCGGGCGGCTGGCTGCTACTGGAACATGGTCACGACCAGGGCGAGCGCGTGCGTGCGCTGCTGCACGCGCAGGGCTTCGCGCAAGTTGAAACGCGGCGTGACTTCGGTGGCAGGGAGCGTGTCAGCGGCGGGCAATGGCGCACCGCGCATGACTGACCTCGCCCGCTACGCCCGCCAGATTGTGTTGCCTGAAGTGGGTGTTGCAGGCCAGACCGCGCTGCGTGATTCGCGCGTGCTTTTGGTGGGCCTTGGGGGGTTGGGCTGTCCCGCCGCGCGCTACCTGGCGGGCGCGGGCATCGGTACGCTGATGCTGGCAGACCGTGACCGCGTCGAGCGCAGCAACCTGCCTCGGCAGACGCTCTACACCGAAGCCGATGTCGGCCGCCTGAAAGTCGATGCCGCCATCGGACATTTGCAGCGTGTCGATGCCAGCGTGCAGCTGCAAGGGCTGCACAGTGCAGAGGCCACACTCGCCGCCATGTCCGGGGCTGATGTGGTGCTCGACTGCACCGACAACTTCGAGGCGCGCTTTGCACTCAATGCCGCCTGCGTCAAGGCCCGCGTGCCTCTGGTATCTGGCGCGGCGATTCGCTGGGAAGGACAGGTCGCCATCTTCGATCTCAGCCGCAGCGGCTCCTGCTATGCCTGCCTATACCCCGATACCGGTGAGCGCGCCGAGGCCTGTGAAGATGCCGGCATCATCGGCCCGGTGGCCGGTGTGGTGGGCGCGATGCAGGCCCTGCTCGCGCTGCAACTGCTGCTCGGCCAGTCCGATGTCGCAGGCCGGCTGCATCTCTGGAATGCCCGTCGTGGCGACTGGCGTAAGCTCAGTCTTGTCCGTGATATCCACTGCCCGCACTGCTCATCCACATGACCCCTCTCGTCATCAAGCGCCGCCTCGCGATCCAGCTGTTGCACGAGGCCCAGGTCGCGGCACCAGACGCTATTGAGGGGATGGTGGCAGCCGTCGATGGCGAACCCTCGCACTTCGTCCACGCAGATCATCAGCTGCACGCACAAGGCGAAGCTTGCTGGGCACTGGTCTACTCCCATCCACTCGCTGCTGCCGTGCCGACGGCGCAGCAGCTTCAGCCCGACCGGCTGACGCTGATGATTTCGCTCAACACCAAGGGCGTGCTGGAGCTGCGTGCCTGGGTACAGCAAAACGGCGCGCCATGCGAGCGCGCCGTGTCGATCTGCGACTAGCGCTTCAGCGTTTTTTGCTGGGCAGTGGCTGCACCACGGTCTCGATGCTGCTGACGTCGATTTCCGGAGTTTCCATGAAATCCTTCTCGACCCTGCCGAGGATTTCGATCTCGGTACTGTCGTCGATCGCCTGCTTGGGGAAAATCTCGGCGTTGACCTGCACGCGGATCTGGCTCTTGCCATCCGAGAACAGGTACTTGTTGTGATTGAGCTGTTGCAGCAGGCGCCCACGCAACTGCACGCCCTGGCCATCGAGCGGATTGAGCAGCAGCTCGTTGAGCGAAGTAGGCGTACGGGCGAGCGCAGTACCAGGGCCAATGTACTGTGCAGCCGCAAGGCCGGTAACAACGATCAATACAGCAGCCAAGACAGCGTTGCGGACTAGGGACTTGAGCATGAAGCCTCCGGGAATTCGATGTTGTGATGTGACTGGAATGTAACACCAGCCCTGGTTTTTGAGTGCCCCTGATGACTGTGACGCGATATACCCATATTCATCGTCCGATGCGCACGCCGCGTTCGTCGCTGACCAGCTTCGGGTAGAGCTTTTCGAGCCTGGGCGCGGCACTGGCCTGCACTTCGGCCTTCACCTCTTCGGTCGACCAGGCGGGCTTGAAGTAGATGATCTGCTTCCAGCAGCGCGTCACGTCGCTGCCGAAGATCAGCAACAGGTCGCTCGGCTCGGCCATCTTCAGCATCACGTCGAGCGCCTTGGGCTCTTCCGGGATGACATGGATTTGCGAGTCCTTCACGCCGGCTTTCAAGAGGTACTCGCGCATCAGCTTCGGCACTTCGTCCGGGCCACGGCCGCGGGTGTCGTCGTCACGGTCACAGATGTAGACGTCGAAGTGGCCAGCGATGATCCTGGCGATGGTCTCGTAATCCTCGTTGCGGCGATCACCCGGTGCGCCGATCTGGACGATGCGCCGGCCCCTGGGTTTCATGCGCTCGACCAGCCCCGTCATTGCCGCGATGGCAGCGGGGTTGTGGCCGTAGTCGAGCACAACGCGGAAGCCATGTTCGTCATAGACGTTGTTGCGGCCTGGTGTCTGGCTGAAGGACATATCGAAGGTGCGAAGCCCTTGGCGGATGTCGTCCAGCGACTTGCCGAGCGAGTAGGCCATTGCGGCCACGAACATTGCGTTCTGGGTGTTGTGCTGCGCCTTGCCTTCCATGGTCGCGGGGATCAGCTGCGGGCGGATCAGCGGAATGTGCTGCCCCTTGTCGAACAGCGAGATCATCTCGCCGTGATCGGCCTGCTCCAGCACTAGGGCGCGGTGGCCGAGACGGATGTGCTCGCGCACGAGCGGATGCTGGGCATCGAGCGTGACGTAGCAGATGTGCTTCGCCGTCGTATGGTCGGCCATCGCCAGCACCAGCGGATCGTCGGCATTGAGCACAGCGGTGTCCTTCGCCACCTCGACGACAATCCGCTTCACCTCGGCAAGTTCCTCCAGTGTGTGGATGCCGCCCAGGCCCATGTGGTCTTCACTGACGTTGAGCACGGCACCGACATCGCACCAGTCCCAGCCCAGGCCTGCGCGCAGGATGCCGCCGCGTGCGGTCTCCAGCACGGCGCAATCGACGTCCGGGTCGCGCAGTACCATCGCCGCAGCTTTCGGCCCCGTCATGTCGCCCTTCATGGTGAGGTTGCCGTTGATGTAGACGGCATCGGTGGTGGTCAGGCCGACGTGATGCCCTGCCATGCGCATCACATGCGCCAGCATGCGCGCGGTGGTGGTCTTGCCGTTGGTGCCGGTAAGCGCGGCGATAGGCACCCGCGCCGGTGTATTGGGCGGGAACATCATGTCGATCACCTTCGCTGCGATGTCGCGCGGCTTGCCTTCGCTCGGCGCCACGTGCATGCGGAAGCCTGGCCCGGCATTGACCTCGCAGATACCCGCACTGTTGTCCTTGTAGCTGACGGTGATGTCCTCGCTGAGGAAATCCACGCCGCCGATGTCGAGCCCCACCGCCTTGATGACGCGCTCGGCCATCTCGCGGTTGTCGGGATGGATCACGTCGGTGACGTCGATGGCAGTGCCACCGGTGGAGAGATTCGCGGTCTTGCGCAGCAGTACCGTCTCGCCCTTGGACGGCACGGTTTCCAGCGTGTAACCCTTGTCGGCCAGACAGTTCATCGCCTGCGGGTCGATGTGGATCTGGGTCAGCTCCTTCTCATGCCCGACGCCACGGCGCGGGTCGCGGTTGAGGGTTTCCACCAGCTGCTTCACCGTGCTTTTTCCATCGCCGACGACGCGGCCTGGCATGCGCAAGGCAGCCGCTTCGAGCTTGCCGTTGATCACCAGCAGGCGATGGTCGAAGCCCTTGATCATCTGCTCGACCAGCACGCCATCGGAGAACTCCTTGGCGATGTCGTAGGCGGCTTCGAGCTGCTCCTCGTTCCTCACGTTCACGGTCACACCCTTGCCGTGATTGCCATCGACGGGCTTCAAGACCACCGGATAACCGATCTTTTCAGCAGCCTGGATCGCGCGGTTGAGCTTGTAGACGAGCCGCTGCTTCGCCACCGGCAGGCCGAGGTCGGAAAGGATGCGGTAAGCGAGCGATTTGTCCTTGGCAATCTCGGTCGCAATCATCGAGGTGCCGGACGTGGTCGTCGCCTCGATGCGCTTCTGGTACTTGCCATGACCCATCTGGATCAGCGACTGGCTGTTGAGCCGGAACCAGGGGATGCCGCGCGCCTCGGCAGCCTGGATCAGCGAACGGGTGGAAGGGCCGAGTGCCTGCTTTTCGGCCAGATGCAGGAAGTCGTCGTAGTCCTGGGTCAGCTCCGCCCAGGAGCGCGCAGCGCGGTCGCCGAAGGCGATGAAGTCGAGAATGTCGAGTGCCAGCTCGCCGGCCAGCAGACCCACTTCCTCGTCGTCGTGGCCATAGAGCACATATACCTCGCCATCGGACTTGGGCATCGGTCGCGCCTCGCAATAGCTGGCGCCAACACCCGACTGCCGCTGCAACTCAAGCGCCAACGCGGCATGGATCGCCCCGGCATCGCCCCTGGCCGGCAGCCAGTCCGCCTTGCCCCAGCCCGCCAGCTTGTCGAGCAAGGCAGGCAATTGCTTTCGGTAGACGGCACCATCGCCATCGCGGCCGTAGTCCACGGTGAGGCGGATGGCGCGGCCGATGGTATAGCGGTTGGGGCCTACGAAGACGCCGGTATGGGTGATTTTCATTTTGGGGCTTTCCGCAATCGGTTGGTAAGCAGCTGGTTGATGATGGCCTCGGTGTCGGCCGCCACCCAGCCCTTGCTGGTCAGGCCTTCGCGCACGTCGGCCAGCAGCCTGGCTTTCTTGTAGAAATTGAGGCGCTGCGCATTCTCGAAGGCGGATGCCTGTTCAAGCAGCTTTTCCATGCGCTTGCCGGTCTGGGCCATCTTGTCGCCGCGCGCGGAGCCGCCGGCCTTGACCCGGTGCAGGTCTTCGACGAGGGCTATGGCATAGGCGCGCACCTCGGTGAGATCGAACCACGATAAAGCCATTGTTGTTATCCCTTGGAATCTGTCTGTGATGCAGCAGGCGTGTCACCGATGGACTTAGCATAAGGGCTTACCTCGGCAATTCGCATCATGAAATCCTGGCTCTCCCGATGGACCGGCAAAACCGTAGAAGCCCAGCCCCCAGAAACAGCGGCGGCATCCGTATCGCCCGCGCTGGCCCTGATCGAAGAAGGTCACCGACTTGAGGATGCAGGCCAGCTCGCCGAAGCCCTGGCCTGCTATCGCCGCGCGCTCGCTGCCGATCCTGGCTCTGCCTCGGCCTGCCTCAACCAGGGCAATGCACTGCAGGGCCTTGGTGAGCATTCGGCGGCGATTGCCAGCTACCGCCAGGCACTGGCGCTGGATGCCGAAAGCGCACCGGCCTGGCTCAATCTGGGCAATGCAATGATGCTGATGTCCTCGCGCAGCCAGTCCGAGCGCCGGGATTTTCTGCAGGAGGCAGAGGCGGCCTATCGTTCGGCGCTCAGAGTGCGGCCGGAATGGGCTGAGGCCTGGTTCGGCCTGGCTTGTGCCTTGGAGGCGATACCTGCTGTTGAAGAAGCCTGCATCGCCTACCGGCGGGCACTCGAAAACGAGCCGGGTTTGACGACAGCCAGCTTCAACCTCAGCGACCTGCTTGCGGAGCAACATGTGAAGCGCAACGAGATCAGTGCCGCGCGCCAGGTGCTGAACGAGGCCCTCGAAAAGCATCCAGGGCAAACCCGTCTGCTGGCGCGATTGGCCGATCTCGAGCGTGATAGCGGGCGCATTCACGAGAGCTTGAGGCTGTTGCGGCAGATGGTCGCGAACTCGCCGGACTATCTGCCAACCCACAGCTCCTTGCTGTTTTCGCTCAATTTCCTGCCCGAGATCAGCAGTGCCGAGCTTTTCGAGGCGCACGCCGCCTTCGGCCGCCAGGTGGAGGCGCAAAGACCGCTTCCTGAAGCCGCCAACACGCGTGAACCGCAGCGCCGTCTCAAGGTGGGATATGTGTCAGCTGACTTCCGTCGCCATCCGGTCGCGGTGTTCATGCTGCCGGTCCTGCGCAACCATGCACGCGAGGCCGTCGAGGTCTACAGTTACAGCAACCTGCGCGACGGCGATGCGATGAGCGAAAAGCTCCGCGAGGCAAGCGATCACTGGCGCGATATCATCGAACTCGATGACAAGGTAGTCGCCAACATCATCCGCGAGGATGGGATCGACATCCTGGTAGATCTCTCAGGACATACCAACGGCGGCCGCATGGTACTGTTCGCCCTGAAGCCGGCCCCGGTGCAGATGACTTGGCTCGGTTATCTCGGCACCACGGGTCTGAGCCGCATGGACTATCGCCTCTGCGATGCCCGCACCGACCCGATTGGTGTCGCCGAAGCGCGCCATACCGAGGCCCTTCTGCGCCTGCCGGATACGCAGTGGTGCTACGAATCGCAACTCGGCCGATCCGAGACCACGCCGTTGCCTTACCTGAGCCGCGGCTACTGGACATTCGGCTCGTTCAACAACGGGCTCAAGTTGAACGATGCGGTCTTCGCCGTCTGGGCACAGGTGCTGCACGGTATTCCCAAGAGCCGGCTGCGGATTTTTTCGATGGAAAACGAGGAGATCCGCAACCGCGCGCGCGTCAGCCTGGCGAAGCATGGCATCACCACCGACCGCGTCGACTTGATCGAGCGCATTCCAGTGGACGAGTACTTCGCCAGCTTCGGCGGGGTGGATGTGGCGCTGGACTCCTTTCCCTACAGCGGTGGCACGACGACCTGTGACACGCTGCTGATGGGCCTGCCGGTGGCCACCATTGCCGGTGAGCGGACGATTGCCCGCAGCGGCGTGAGCCTGTTGACTGCGATCGGCCTGGAGGACTGGGTTGCCGAGTCGGCCCAGGATCTGACAGCACTTCTGCGCCGCCAGCTGGCCGAACCCGAGCGCCTCGCGGTCCTGCGCGCCGAGCTGCCGGCGCGGATGCGGGCCAGTGCACTCATGGACGCGCCGCGCTTCACCCGGAACCTCGAACAGCTCTACCGCGAAGCCTGGCAACGTTGGTGCACCTCGGCCCCGTCAGCTGGTGCGTGACCCCGTTCGCTGCCAATCCAGCTCGCGGATCGCCCGCCGCGGTTCGTTGGGGCGGGTCATGCGCAGGCTGAAATGAGCCTCGTCCAGGGCATCGTCGACGCGCACCCCGAACACTTCGCAGCTGGCTTGCCGTGCGTGATCGAACAGTCGGCTGGCATCGGCCTCGAAACGGCTCAGCACATCGCGTACGCGCACCGAGTCGGGTTTGCCCTCGCCTGCGATCTGGCCGCTGACGGTGTCGAGGACCTGCCCCGGCTTGAGATGGCGCAGGCGCACGTCCAGCACCTCGAAACCGCGTGGCCCTGGCGTGTAGCGGGCTTCACGCAAGTCCAGCACCACGGTGCCGGTGGCCCCGAGCGCCTGTAATTTGTGACCGCCGCCGGTGCTTGCAAAGCCCGCCTCTTCCGGCAGGCCAAAGCCGTAGCGAACACCCTCTTCGAGGCAGGCCACCAGCAGCCGCCCGAGCCGGTGGCGGCTGACGAAGTGCTGGTCGATCAGCCCCTCGCTGAAAGCGCCCATGCCCTCCTGCACCACCACGCCGCGATACCAGGGATCGGGCGAGGTGCCATAGAGCAGGGCCTCGTCGCTGGCACCGCCGCAGATCATCGCGCTGGCGAGTGCAGTGGCACTGCCGCCGACGGCGATCAGCGTGCCGCCGCTGCGGTAGGCGGTGATGACGGCATCGAGCAGCGGGGTTTCCTCGCCTTGCTGGAACAGCGCGCGCATCAGCCGATCCTGATTGCCACCGGTGAACAGCGTCGCGGGGCTTGACATCAGCAGCGGCAGGGTCTCCTCGCTGCCATCCCACACCGTGCAGCGGATGCCATGCGACTCGAACAGGGCGCGATAACTTTCGCCAGCCTGTAGGGCTTCACCGCTTGCGACGGTGACGATGGTGATGAGCTTGTCGAGCGCCTTCAGGTCGTCGAGCCAGGCCTTGCTCTCGGCAGTAAGCAGCGCGCCGATGGCGATCAGCCTTGCGCTGGCCGCCACGGTGCGGCCGCGCATCAGCTGCTTGGTGTGGCGCGCCACCCAGGCTTTGCGGGTGTCAGGCGGCAGGGCGCGGCAACGGATGTTGAGGCCGTAGTCGAGCACGGTATAACGGCGTGCGGAGCCGATGCGCGCGACACGCGAGGCGCTGGGCATCAGGCTGCGTTCCAGTTCGACGGTGACTTCGATCTGGGAGTCCGGGTCATAGGCGGTGCCGATGTCACGGGCATAGCGTTCGCTGTCGCCATCGGCGAGACGGGTGAGCAACTCGTCGAACACATTGGGCGCGAAGATGCTGCGTTCGAGATAGCCGGGGCCTTCAAAGATGCGGCCGCTGGCGCGCCTTGTGGTTTTCTTGCGCGGATGCGGCATCGCCATGCCTTCGATCAGGTTCCAGGCATCCCCGTCATCGAGATAGCTGACGCGGTAGTGGTCGAAGCGACGATGCCGCGCATCGGCATGGGCGAGGCTGCCATTGACGATCAGCGCGCCTTTTTCGCCGACGATGCTGAGCATGTGATCGTCCACGAACATGCAGGTGTTTTCGTCGATGCCGAAGCCATAGGCACTGCCTGCATGAGCCATGGCAGCCACCAACCGGCCAATGCGGCCACGCTGGATGAAATGCTGATCGACCAGGCCATGCGGGAAGAATCCCAAACCCGCACCCACCAGCAGACCCGGCAGTTCGGGGTCGCCGACGACGCCGTGAATCACTGCCTCCATCGAGGTGCCGCCGATGATCGCGGTGCTCGACATGATGGCCGCACCGGCACTGCTGCCGGCGATCAGCCCTCCCTTGGCGTGCAGGCGGCGGATGGCAGCGAGCACCGGTGTCTCGCGGCCATTGGGGGCGAGTGCGCGCAGCAGCGTGGATTGATCGCCTCCGGTGAAATAGACGCCGCCTAGCCGGTCGATCTGTGCGACCAGGCGCGGATCATGTGCGGCCGTCGCCGCATTGCCGTGGAACAGCGGCACCAGCTCGGCATCGGTACCGTGATTGCGGAAGTCGGCGACCATCTCCGGCCCGACCTCGTGCGGCATCTGCGAGGCGGTGGCGAGCACGGCGATGCCGCACGGCGCGCGTTCGCGCAGACCATTGAAGACGGCAAGGTTATCGGCTTCGAGCCGGCCGCCGATGATTGCGAGAGTGAGTGGCATCGAGCTAGTTGGAAAGCAGTGCGCCGGCTTTGCGCCAGTCGAGTTTCTGGCGGCCTGCGATCTTGGCGATCCAATGGCCGGGCCGCACCCAGCGATGGCCGCGCGCGGCGAAGAACAAGCCGTCGGTGCGGGCGGTGATGGGCTGACGGGCGCCGGTTTCGGGGTCGATCAGATGGCCGATGACTTGATCTTTCATCACCTCATCGCCGAGCTTCACCGACCACACCAGCACGCCGGGATGGCCGGCGCTCAAGCTATCCACGGCTTCGAGCGGCGTGGCTTCGGGCAGCAAGGCAGGCTTTGGCGGGACTGGCGCATCGACGAAGCCGCGCCCGGCCAGAAACGCGATGAGGCCATCGGCATCCTGTGCGGCCAGGGTATCGCTGACGTCACGATCACCCCGCAGCTCGACCGTCGCCGCACAGCAGGCGGGTGGGATGGGATGCTGCGGAAAGTGCTTGGCCAAGCGCCACCAGAGACGACTGTTGGCCTCGTCGAAAGCCTCGCCACCGCTATCCTCCGCCAACAGATTGACGGAGCTTTGCAGACAGGCGGCGAGATCGGCCGCCGCCGGCCAGAGCGGCGTGCCGATGTAGAGATGCATGGTTGCTTCGTAATCGCAGTGCAGGTCGAGCACCACATCTGCATCGCAGCTTAAGCCGTAAAGATGCTGCTTGAGTGCCATGTTCTCGTTGCTGCTGTACTCAGCCGGCAGCGCAACGCGCAGGGCCTGGCGGATGAGTGCGACGTTGGCGGCGGCATCCGCCCCCAATTGCCCTGACACGGCAGCGGCAACCGGCTCGAAGAGATCAGGGTAGCCACGATTGAAGTTGCTACCGCTGTCCAGCTCGTAGCGACCCAGATGCCAGCCCTGCAGGAACTGGGTGAGGCCGATCGGATTGGCATATGGCACCAGGATGATCTCGCCCTTGAGCTGGCCTGCTGCATCCAGTGTGATGAGCTTCTCGCGCAGGTGTTGCGCCACCAGCAGGGCAGGCACCTCATCAGCATGGACTGCCGCTTGCACATAGGCCTTGGGGCCGGGCTGGTTGCTTTTGAACCGCAACACCGTCAGGCGACGCGTGGTGCCGGGGCCAGCGGGGGGCAGGGTGATGGTTTCGGTGGAGAGAGGCATGAGACGAGGCGCAGCGGCAATGTCACATTATGCCCAGACCCAACGACTGTCATTCCCGCGAAGGCGGGAATCCAGTTGGCGCGAAGCGCACCAATACCCGACGTAAAAGATAGCTGGATTCCCGCCTTCGCGGGAATGACAAGATCCAAAGCATGAGCGCCGTCCGGCACCCCAAAAAACTCCTTCGTCGCCATGTCTTGAGAAGTGTCAGCAGCGCGTTATATTCAAGCCATGAGTTCGCCGAAAAACCCACCTGAACACGATGACGAGCGAGGTCGCGACGCGGCCCTTGCCATCGCACCCGCCAAGCCCAAGCTGCAACCGCCACCGCAGTTCAAGGTGGTGATGCTGAATGACGACTTCACGCCGATGGAGTTCGTGGTGCAAGTCTTGCAGCAGTTTTTCGGGCACGCCCGTGAAAAGGCGGTGCAGATTATGTTGGCGGTTCACCAGCAGGGCAAAGCCACCGCAGGCATCTACCCGGCTGAGATCGCGGAAACCAAGACGGCGCAGGCCAATGCCTTCGCCCGCAACAATCAACACCCTTTGCTGACGGTACTGGAGAAAGTCTGATGCTGGCCGAAGAACTTCAAAAAGCCCTCGACGCTGCCTTTGTGCAAGCGCGCATGGAGGGCCACGAATTGCTCACGGTCGAGCACTTGCTGCTGGCCTTGGTATCGGACGCCAATGTCTCGGAAGTGCTCAACGCGGCGGGTGCCGACATCGAGAAGCTCGAAGCGGCCCTGCGTGAGTACCTGGTCAACAATCTGCATGCCAACAAAGACCAGGCGGGGCAGATCGACACCCAGCCGACGTTAAGCTTTCAACGCGTGCTGCAACGTGCCATCTACAACGTGCAGGCCAGCGGCAAAAAGCAGGTGACGACGCTCAACGTGCTGGTGGCGATCTTTGCCGAGAAAGACACTCAGGCCGTATTCCTGCTTGGCGAGCAGGGTGTCAGCCGACTCGACATCGTCAACTACATCAGCCACGGCATCTCCAAGAACGGCGTCAAGCCCACGCCAGAGAACGAGGCCGGTGAAGAAAAGGAGGAGCAGGGCGATAAGGGCGAGGCGAAGGAATCCGCCTTGAAGCAGTTTGCCGTCAACCTCAACGAGCGCGCCAAGCTTGGCAAGATCGACCCTCTGATTGGCCGCGACCACGAAATCGAGCGGGTGATGCAGACGCTCTGCCGTCGACGCAAGAACAATCCGCTGCTCGTCGGCGAAGCCGGCGTCGGCAAGACCGCGATTGCCGAGGGCCTGGCCTGGCTCATCACCGAAGACCGGGTGCCGGAGCTGCTCAAGAATGCGGTGATCTATTCGCTGGATCTGGGCGCGCTGATTGCCGGCACCAAGTATCGGGGCGATTTTGAAAAACGCTTCAAGGCGGTCATCAACGAATTGGTCAAGACGCCCGGCGCGGTGGTGTTCATCGACGAAATTCACATGATTATCGGGGCAGGCAGCGCCAGCGGTGGCGTGATGGATGCGAGCAACCTCCTGAAGCCCATGCTGGCTTCGGGCGAGGTGAAGTGCATCGGCTCGACCACCTATCAGGAATACCGCGGTGTGTTCGAGAAGGATCGGGCGCTGGCGCGGCGGTTCCAGAAAATCGACGTCATAGAGCCTTCGGTGGAAGACACCGTGAAGATTCTCGAAGGCCTGAAAACCCGCTTCGAGGAGCATCACCAAGTGCATTTCACCAGCGGTGCCATCAAGAGTGCAGTGGAGCTTTCCGCCCGCCACATCACTGACCGCCAGTTGCCGGACAAGGCCATCGACGTGATCGACGAGGCCGCCGCACGCCTGCGCCTTCTGCCGGAGAGCAAGCGCCGCAAGACCGTGCAGGTGCGCGACATCGAAGAGACCGTGGCCAAGATTGCGCGCATCCCGCCAAAGGCGGTCTCGACCAACGACCGTGACAAGCTCGCCACGCTCGAGCGCGACCTGAAGCTCACGATCTTCGGGCAGGACAAGGCCATCGAACTCCTAGCCTCATCGATCAAGCTCGCGCGCTCGGGCCTCGGCAATCCCGACAAGCCCATCGGGGCCTTCCTGCTCGCAGGCCCCACCGGCGTGGGCAAGACCGAGGTCACCAAGCAACTTGCCAGCGTTCTCGGCATCGAGTTGGTGCGCTTCGACATGAGCGAATACATGGAGCGCCACACGGTGAGCCGCCTGATAGGCGCGCCGCCGGGCTATGTCGGCTTCGACCAGGGAGGCCTGCTGACCGATAGCGTGCTCAAGCACCCGCATGCCGTTGTGCTGCTCGACGAGGTCGAGAAGGCGCATCCCGATGTCTTTAACCTGTTGTTGCAGGTCATGGATCACGGCACGCTCACCGATAACAACGGTCGGCATGTGGACTTCCGCAACGTGATCTTGGTGATGACCACCAACATGGGCGCTTTCGACGCTGCGCGCAGTACAATGGGTTTCGTCGAACAGAACCACGCACCGGATGCACTGGAAGCGATCAAGAAGGGCTTCACGCCAGAGTTCCGCAACCGCCTCGATGTCGTCATCCCATTCGCCGCTCTCGGTCAGGATCAAATCCTCCGCGTGGTCGAGAAGTTCCTGATCCAGCTCGAAGCCCAACTGGGTGCGAAGGGCGTAGTGCTGGAAGTGGATGAAGCTGCCAAACTCTGGCTTGCCGAGAAAGGCTACGATCCGAAGATGGGTGCAAGGCCGATGGCGCGGGTGATCCAAGAGCAGATCAAGCGGCCACTGGCCGAAGAGTTGCTGTTTGGCAAGCTCACACAGGGTGGCAAGGTGCTGGTGCGGTTGATCGATGCTGGTCTCAGCTTCGAGATTGAAGGCCGAGAAAAAGCGGGCGCGCTCGAGGTGGTGTAACGCGCCGGCAGCTGTCCCGCCCAACCCGGCGGGAAGTTCTTATGGAGACACGAGCACCTTCAGTCTCCACCCTCGCTCTTGCGGGGAGGGGTTAGCGCAGCCAGCGCGCGTTGGACACATCCTGCGCATACAGGTTCGAACAGAATCATCGCCGTACTTCAGCCTTTTGCCCCGAGAGGCCAGTACACTCCGCTCTCCAACATTCAGGATTCTTCGGATGAATCGCTTCATCGCAGCACTAGTTGTCTCAGCACTAGTAGCGTGTACGCCCATCCGTGGCACCGACGATGGCCGACAGGGCGAGACGGTGTCTGACCGTGCTCGAGCTGGCGGCCCAGTGCCGGAAGCCCCGGCCCAGACCCAGACCTACACCCGCGAAGAGATCATTAACTCCGCCAAAACCTTCTTCGGCGGTACTACCGCCGAGTTTGCCGGCCTCATCGAAAGGGCCTTTGCCGACTATGGCGAACCAACCGCCTACATCGAGGGTGAAGAGGGCGCCGGTGCCTTCATTGTCGGCCTGCGCTACGGCCAGGGTTATCTGCAATACAAGGGTGGCGGCCGCGGCCCGGTGTTCTGGCAGGGGCCATCCATCGGTTTTGACTACGGCGGCAATGCCAGCAAGGTATTTACCTTGGTTTACAACCTCAAGCAGACCGAAAAACTCTTCCAGCGCTTCCCCGGCGTGGAGGGCAGCCTCTACGTGGTGGCCGGTTTCGCGTTAAACTATCTACGCTCTGACGAGTTGGTCTTGGCCCCCATCCGCACGGGGGTAGGATTGAGGGCCGGTGTCAACGTGGGTTACGTGCACTTCACCCGCGAGCCGAGCTATCTGCCTTTCTGAAGCCCAGTGATTCGTGCAGGAATTGCGGGTCACACACGCATAAAAATCGTTAGTACCGTTTCAGGAAAACATTCAGCATGTTGAATTTTGCATTGGTCGGATGCGGGCGAATTGCCAAGCGTCACTCGGAGCTTTTGGGGCACAACCAGATTGGGCAGGCGCGACTTGCAGCGGTGTGCGATGTAGTTGAAGACAAGGCACGTGGCATAGGGCAGCTGTTTGCGGTGCCTCACTACACGGACATGCATCAGATGATGCGTGCTGAATCCATCGACGTGGTGGTGGTGCTGACCGAGAGCGGTCTGCACGCCCGCCACGTGGTCGAACTTGCGCCTTATGGCAAGCACTTGGTTGTCGAGAAGCCGATGGCCCTTACGCTCAGGGACGCCGACGCCATGATCGCCGCCTGCGATGCCGCCGGCGTGCGCCTGTTCGTGGTCAAGCAGAATCGCTTCAACGTGCCAGTGGTCAAGGCCCGCGATGCACTCACGGAGGGGCGCTTCGGCAAGATGGTGTTGGGCACCGTGCGGGTGCGCTGGTGCCGTCCGCAGTCCTACTATGATCAGGACGCTTGGCGCGGCACGTGGGCGATGGATGGCGGTGTGCTCACCAACCAGGCCAGCCATCACGTCGACCTGCTCGAGTGGATGATGGGTGATGTCGAGTCCGTTTTCGCCCGTTCGACCACCGCTCTCGCCAAGATCGAGGCTGAGGATACTGCGGTAGTGGTGCTCAAGTTTGCCAGCGGCGCGCTCGGCGTCATCGAGGCGACCACTGCCGCGCGGCCGACCGACCTCGAAGGTTCACTGTCCTTGCTCGGTGAAGGTGGAACGGTCGAGATCGGGGGCTTCGCCGTCAATGAGATGAAGGTCTGGCGCTTTGCCAAGCCGCAGCAGGGCGACGAGGACGTGCTCACGCGCTATTCCGTCAACCCGCCCAGCGTCTACGGGTTCGGCCACCAAGCCTATTATGAGCATGTGGTGGACTGCATCCTGCGCGACAAGCGCCATCTTGTGGATGGCCTCGAAGGCCGTCGCAGCCTCGAGCTCATCAATGCCATCTATGAGTCCGTGGAAACCGGGGTGGAAGTGCCGCTGCGCTTCAAGCCACGCCACTGCCGACTAGGTGTGCGCTGATGGCCGTGCCGGTGTTGAAGAAGATCGGTGTTGTCAACGTGCGGGCAGGCGAACGCGTCACCATCGTCGAGCCCAGCAACGTCTACGGCTGCCAGTTGGGCGATGATGTGTTCGTCGGTCCCTTCGTCGAAATCCAGAAGGATGTATCCATCGGGGCTCGTAGCAAGGTACAGTCCCATGCCTTCATCTGCGAGCTGGTCAGCATCGGCGAAGACTGCTTCATCTCGCACGGTGCGATGTTCGTCAACGATCTGTTCCGGCGCGGCGGGCCGGCACGGGGAGACAAGACATTGTGGGGCAGTACCAAGCTCGGCAACCGCGTGTCCATTGGCACCAACGCCACCATCCTGCCGGTGCGCATCTGCGACGATGTGGTGATCGGTAGCGGCGCGGTGGTGACTCGTGACATCACCGAACCCGGCATCTACGCCGGCAATCCCGCCCGAAAAATAAGGCCTCACAGAAATGATTAAGTTCCTCGACCTGCAATCCCAGTACCGCAAGCTCAAGCCCGAAATCGACGCCGCTATCGCCCGCGTGATCGAGCAGGCTGCGTTCATCGGCGGTGAGGAAGTCACCGGGCTGGAGGCCGAGTTCGCTGCCTACCAAGGCGCGCAGCACGCCGTTGGTGTCGCCAACGGTACCGATGCGATCGAGATCATCCTCGAAGCTTTCGCGCTGCCGGCCGGTTCCGAGGTTATAGTCCCGGCCAACTCCTTCATCGCCAGCAGCGAGGCAGTTACACGCGCGGGCCACAAGGTGGTGTTTGCCGATGTCGATCCGGTCAGCTACACACTCGATATCGCCGACGTGCGCCGCCGTATCACGCCGCGCACAAGGGCGATCATCGTCGTGCATCTCTATGGCCATCCAGCCCGAATGGACGAGCTGCTTGCGCTTGCTCGTGAGCACTCGCTCAAAGTGCTGGAAGATTGCGCGCAGGCGCACGGTGCCGAGTTCAAGAACCAGCGTGTCGGCGCGCTGGGCGATGCCGGAGCCTTCAGCTTCTATCCCGGCAAGAACCTCGGTGCCTACGGCGATGGCGGTGCCATCGTCACCAACGATGCCGCACTCGCAAAGCAGTGCCGAATGATCGCCAACCACGGTCGCGTCGATAAGTACGACCACCGTTTTGAGGGCCGCAACAGTCGCCTCGACGGCCTTCAGGCCGCCATACTGCGTGCCAAGCTGCCGCATCTGGATGGCTGGGTCGACCAGCGAAATGCCATCGCGCAGATTTATGCCAGAGAGCTGGCGGGTGTGGGCGATCTACAGTTGCCCAGCATGGCCGAGGGCGGGCGTCATGCCTTCCATCTCTTCGTCGTGCGCAGCCAGCAGCGCGATGCTCTGGCCGTGCATCTGAAGACGCAAGATATCCAGACCGGCGTGCACTACCCCATCGCACTGCCCAAGCTCGCCGCCTACGACTACATCGGGCAGGGCAGTGAGCCGATGTTCGCCAACCAGGCCGACCGAACCTTGCTGAGCTTGCCCATCGGCGAGCACCTATCGGTCGCTGAGGCGCAGGGGGTCGTACAGGCTGTGCGTGCCTTTTTCAGATGATCGTTCGACGATCACACGCCTAGCCATTGCGTGCCATTTTAGTTTCAGACGCGGAATTAAGACGAGTAGGCGTGGAGGCGCAAAAAAAGCTTCATGAACTGGAACAAATTGACGAATCAGCAGAGTTGCCCTAATACCTGTGATACGACCGACAAATGAGTTCAGGGTCGCTGACAGCACTCTTTAAGCTAATCGGCATACTGTCAGTAGGGCCTTTTTTTGCTCAATTTTTAATGCTTCTAGTGTCCCCATGGTTGACACGATTGTACTCTCCATCCGATTTCGCCACTGTAAGTGTTTTTTTGCTATTTGGTGCGGGTATGGCTGCATTGGTATGCGCGAAGCTGGATAACGCAATTATCCGCTGTAGGGACAACGAGTATGCAGCTCGTTTGGCGGTACTAACTGCTAAACTTGTATTCTTGATTTCCTTTGGGTTATCTCTCTTTTCATTGGCTTTATTGTACTTTTTCCAAGTTTGGCAGTATCTAAATTTTGCAGTACTCTTGCTATTCTACCTTGTTATGGGTGGGCTCTACGACATTCTTAATGCCTTGGCTTTACAATCAAATAAGGCGATCTTAGTCACCAATGGTCGTATATTCTTAGTCGTAGTTGCAATAATTTTTCAAATTTTGGCAGGCTACAGTGGGTGCGGAGCTGAAGGATTCGTTGCTGGATTAGTCGCTGGTTATTTTGCGACTACTGTGTATTTGTATTTACACCTGCGGGTTTGTTTAAGTCTGACTGCAAGTAAGCCGAGTTTAACTCTCTCAAATACGTTTCACAACCATCGTGACGATTTTTTATTCGGCACAGTCGCGACGCTGTTTAGCACTCTGCAGAACAATCTACCCGGTGTTGCTGTGACTGTCTTTGTCGGTCCTTTGGCCGGGGGTTTTTATACACTTATTCAGCGGGTTGTATTCAACCCGGCTTTAACCTTGGCCAGCATATTGTCGCAATCTATTCTTCCGTGGTTGGCACAGTCGCATACTGGAAAAACAACAGCACAGCCCCTGGTAAGCCTGACAGCGCTAATTTTCATCTCGATGCTTGGCAGCATATTGCTGATTCAGCCGTTCTGTGAGCAAATTTTCACTTTTGTTTTTGGAGAAAGCTGGCGCGGTGCTGGGGCAGTAGCAGGGATATTGTTCCTTCAGCTGCCCTTCAAGTTGGCATACGAACTGGTTTCTGTCATCATGATTTCTGAATCACGCCAGAAATTATTGTCTCTGTCTCGACTCATGACGCTACTAGCTGGCATCATAGCGATCGCAAGCGTCGAAAACCATTCGACTGGCACAGTTTTTTTTGTATTTTCCCTAGTTCAGTCTCTATCCTTTACAGTTGCACTGTTTTTTTTCTTCTATGCCATAAGCATGCCGTTTCGGCAGGGTGGCCTGATAATTTGGGCTGGTGTCGCTTTACCAGCGGCTTATCTAGCACTTGGCTGGCCCAATTTTGGGGAGCCGTTGACTGGGGCATGGAATCTGAAAGGAGTTGTTAGTTGGCTAGCAATACCACTGCTTCTGATTTCCTTTGTTAAAACCCGAAAACTTCTGAAAAGTGCAGAATGAGCATTCGATCGGGTCGCACATATTGGCCAGTTTGGGTTGCGCCAGTTGCTATTTATATTGCACTGGTTAGTGGCGCGGGTAATCCCATTAGGTGTAGCGAATCAGTTTGCGAAGTGCAGATTGGATTGAGCATGCTGATGGTTTTCTTAATGGTCCCGGCATTGCTGCTTATAAAATATTCGCCACGAATCATTTTACAAGTAATCTTGTTACTGCTTAGCGCTTGGTGTCTAGCTTTGTCAGGTAACTCAGAGCTACCTGAATTTGTATGGTCAAAATCATGGGGCGGTTTGTTGGCATCAGCGATAATTTTGATCTATATGAGTCATGTTGTTCTTTATTACGGCCACATTGCTTTGGCTCGTGGGTTGGCGGTAATTTTGTTTGTGGTGTTGTTAGCCACTTTGCTTTTTAAAATTTGGCATAACGGCTTGCTTGATCGTGATCTGGCGTATATCGCTAACGGGCCGATTGTATTTGGTTGGCTGATGGGAATAGGCGGGCTAGCTGCAGCCTATACCTATCTAAAGACCCAGCGAATGAGTTCGCTGCTGCTTTGGGGCAGCTTATCCGTCGGTGTACTTTGGAGTGTATCTAAAGGCCCAATTTTGGCCTATTTGATTTCATGCGCATACTTAATGCTTATGTTCGCCCGTTATTGCTTGTTACTGAAGTGCATACTGATATTTGGTGCGGCCCTCAAGATTATTGAATTTGACGAGACGCGTTTTATGCTGGTCGCAACCCTTATGGAATCTGAAATTGATTACTCCGAGGGTTCGGTGGGTGCGCGGCTTGCGAGCTACGAAACGGCTTGGCAACTGATACGCAGTAACTATCTGGTTGGTATTGGCGCGGGTAATTTCGCCATTTATGAACCGTTATTAATGTATCCCCATAATGTTCACCTTGAAATATTGCTTGAATATGGCATATTTGCATTTTTTATATATTTAATACTACTGTGCCGCGCTATATTTTTTGGGGAAAGCTGGGTTAGAGCAATATCAATTTTTATGACTATATCCATGCTATTCAGTGGCGATGTTTCTTACATTAGATATATTTTGCCATTTTTGCTTCTAGGCACTACAATTTCATTAAAAATGTCAGCGCCCTCTCGCCAATATGGAGGCACGTGATCGCCATGTCGGAAAATATATTAGACATACCTACTCCACCTCCGATCGCGGTGATCGACTATGGACATGGCAATCTTGGCTCTATATTAAATATGCTAAAGAAAATTGGATCTCCAGCCAAGTTGATTTCTGACCCAAAGGAGTTGTCCGATACGCGCAAGATGATTTTGCCGGGTGTGGGAGCTTTCGACAGCGGTATGGCTGCCCTCGAAGATAGGGGGTTTGCCACCGCTATACGTGAGCGGATTCGTCTAGGTGCTGACTTATTAGGTATTTGTCTAGGCATGCAAATGCTGGGTGAAAGCAGCGAAGAAGGTAGCCGTTCAGGACTTGGGCTTGTGCAAGGCCGATGTAGGCGTTTTCCAGCATTTGGTGATAAGCGGTTGAAGATTCCCCATATGGGCTGGACATCAGTTGAAGTGAATCCCGGGAGTCCATTGTTTGAGAACATGCATGCTCCGCCACGGTTTTATTTCGTTCATTCTTACTATATGGAATGTGATCGGCCAAATAATGTGGCTGCGAAAGCCAGCTATGGTCTGCCCTACGCCGCTGCCGTGCAGGCCGACAATATCTATGGCGTACAATTCCATCCAGAGAAGAGTCACCAGTTTGGCATGACATTACTTAGAAATTTTTCAGGACTAAACCGGTGAGCGTCCGCGTCATTCCCTGCCTTCTCTTGCGAAATGGCGGTTTGGTAAAATCCGTAGGATTCAAGGATCATCGCTATATCGGAGATCCCATTAATGCAGTGCGTATTTTTAATGATAAGGAAGTGGATGAGCTTGTATTTCTGGATATTGCTGCCAGGCCAACAGGTTTAGGCCCCAATTTTGATTTATTGGCTGACATTGCTTCTGAGGCTTTCATGCCTTTTGCATACGGGGGCGGAATACGTGATTTTGCTGATGTTCGTCGCTTATATTCTCTAGGCGTGGAAAAGGTGATTCTTAATACTATTGCGCACGAAGACCCCGACCTTGTTGCCAGATCCGCAGAATTGGCGGGAAGCTCAGGAGTTGTCGTATCGATGGATGTCAAACGTTCCCGGTTCGGCCGTTACAACGTTGTCACACGTTGTGGTACACGCGAATTGGCGGAGGATCCCGTGGCTTACTCGGCCCGTATGGAGGCCCGCGGAGCTGGTGAAATTATTCTTAACTCGATCAATCAGGATGGAACAATGGAAGGCTATGACTTGGAATTAGTGCGCCGGGTCAGCGAAGCAGTCACCGTGCCGGTGGTTGCGCTTGGTGGCGCCGGCAGTGTTCAACACCTCAACGAAGCAGTACGAGCCGGAGCTTCCGCAGTGGCGGCGGGCAGTATGTTTGTTTTTCACGGCAGGCACCGCGCTATCTTGATTACATACCCTGATCGAGAACAACTCAATGGGGTTGGTCAATGATTTCGGATCGCGCTTACCAAGCATGCACACGCTGCATCATGGACACTACTGCTGACCGTAGCATTATTTTCAACAACGCAGGAGTTTGCGGTCATTGCCTCCGTTACGACAGCTCATTCTCTACTAGGGTCATACGCGGCGAGGCAGGCAAGGCTGTACTAGACGCTCTCATACAGAAAATCAAGGCGACGGGAAAAGGACGGTTTTATGACTGCATCATCGGTGTAAGCGGGGGCGTAGATAGTACATATGTCGCATACTTAGTGAAGGGTCTCGGGTTGCGGCCACTTGCGGTTCATTTGGACAATGGATGGAACTCGGAGTTGGCGGTTAAAAATATCGAACGAGTGCTGAATAAACTGGGCATTGATCTCTACACCTATGTGATCGATTGGGAGGAGTTCAAGGATCTGCAGATCGCTTTCTTAAAGGCTTCGACCCCCGATGGAGAGATTCCATCAGACCACGCGATTTTCGCTCTGCTATGGCGCGAGGCAGCCAAACGCGGCATCAAGTATATTGTCTCTGGAATGAACTTTACAACCGAATCTATCAGTGTTCCTGATTGGGCGTACGGTCATTCTGACTGGCGGTATATCAAAGATGTGCACAGCAGATTTGGTCGGGTTCGTTTGCGCACTTATCCGCATTTTTCTCTGCTCTATTTGCTTTACGTAAATCTCATCAGCCGGATTCGCACTGTCTCAATCCTGAATTACCTTGATTACGACAAGAACGATGCGATGCGCATTCTTACCCAGGAACTTGGCTGGCAATACTACGGCGGTAAGCACCACGAATCAATCTATACAAGGTTTTATCAGGGACATGTGTTGCCAAAAAAATTTGGCATTGACAAGCGATATGGGCATCTTTCGGATCTGATCAACGCCGGTCAACTCACGAGAGAAGAGGCCCTAATAGAAATCAAGAAACCGCCCTATGCGGAGATCCAGCAGACTGAGGATGTTGAATACATCAGTAAGAAGCTTGGATTACGAAAAAGTGGGTTTGATGAGATCATGGCACTCCCATGCAAAAATTTTCGCAGCTACAAGAATTCCTTCAGTTTAGTAAACCTACTGAAGTCAATCGCTAACCGCCTACGCAGCCGTGGACTTTATCCGCGCTAGCAACCTGAGAGCGCTATGAGAATCGTCTACCTCCATCAATACTTCAATACACTCTCGATGCCGGGTGGCACACGCTCGTTCGAGATGGCCCGGCGTCTAGTTGCGGCCGGACATGAAGTAAACCTGGTCACGTCCATAAGAGAGCAGAGCGCGGCAAACGGGTGGCGCACGACGATCGAGGAGGGTATTCGTGTGCATTGGTATCCAGTCCCTTACTCGAACCATATGAGCTTCACGTCGCGAGTGTGTGCTTTCCTTCGGTTCGCTGTGGCTTCGGCGAGAAAAGCCGCATCATTTGACGCAGATATAGTGTTTGCTACTAGTACTCCCCTGACTATTGCTATACCTGGTTTATATGCCGCACGCCGACTTGGCGTTCCGTTTGTTTTCGAAGTGCGGGATATGTGGCCTGCGGTACCCATTGCGATGGGCATCCTAAAGAATCGACTTATAAAGCTAGCGGCCGTCTGTCTAGAGCGGTTTGCTTATCGATGTGCGCAGCATATAGTAGCTTTGGCTCCAGGTATGCGCGATGACATCTTAGCTATGGGAATTGATCCAAGCAAGATCACGGTTATACCTAATGGATGCGATACAGACATTTTCGGCGCTAATCTTTCATCAGCAGCGATCGCTCTGCGTTCTCAGTATGCATGGCTGCAAAAACGCAAACTTATACTTTTTGCTGGCACTTTTGGGCAGGCTAATGGGTTGGGGTATCTAGTTGAAGTAGCAGTACATATGAAGAAAGTTGACCCTGAAATTCGATTTGTCGTTATCGGCGATGGCGCTGAACGCGAACTAATACAGGAGCAGGCCCGCAAAGCAAAATTAATAGACGAATCATTTTTCATGCTGCCGGCGATGCAAAAAAAGGAACTTGCCGTCTGGGTTGCGGCATGCGATTTTACCGTTGGCCTATTCGCGGGACCGAGAGTGCTATGGAAGGACGCAGTTCAGAACAAATTTTTCGATTCCATATCTGCCGGTAAACCAGTAGCGTGCAATTTCTCAGGATTTCAATCAGAGTTAGCGGTCAAGTATGAGATTGGCCTCATCATGCCACCCAACGACCCAATAGGTGCGGCGCATCAACTGTACGACGTACTTAACGACACTGCATGGATGGCCGGAGCGCGCACAAAAGCTCGGCAACTCGCTGATAATGAGTTTAGCAGGGACAGACTGGCGCAGCTGCTGGAATCTGTTTTAAGTGCTGCCGTTGGCGAACAGAGAGCTGCTGCAGTCCCCCTCTAAAATGCTAATTTCAGATCAGACATAAGCTGCTTAATCTACCCCCATAAAGAATTTTGAGTGCGTCAGAAAAAATTCAAACCGACTTACTTTAGCAAGGCTCAGCGATTGAAACGCATTCTCGATTTAGTAGTGATTACAGCTAGTTTCCCGATCGTATTGCCAGTTATTTTTGGGTTGGCTGTTTTGGTATTAGTTAGACTAGGTCGCCCAGTTCTTTTTTATCAAGTCCGACCAGGGCTTCATGGCAAGCCTTTCAGGATGGTTAAATTTCGCACCATGACCGATACACGAGATGCATCGAGCGTTCTTCTGTCTGACGCTCAGCGCATCACTCGGATCGGCCGGTTTTTACGATCGACTAGCCTTGATGAGTTGCCTGAGCTATGGAACGTATTCAAAGGTGATATGAGCTTAGTAGGACCGCGTCCGTTGCTGATGGAGTATTTGCAGCACTATACGCCAGAACAGATGCGTAGACATGAAGTGCGGCCAGGCGTAACTGGCTGGGCTCAGATAAATGGTAGAAATTCTTTGAGCTGGGAAGCGAAATTCTCAATGGATGTGTGGTACGTAGATAGCTATAGCCTTTGGCTCGATCTCAAAATATTATTTCTGACTGTGAAAAGTGTTGTAATGCGCGACGGGATAACTGCTACTGGTGAAGCAACTATGCCACGCTTTAAGGGATCGGGTCGCACTGAATAAAATGAACAAAGCCATTTACGCTGTGTATGGCACCAGCGGTTGTGGCCGCGGGATCATGCCGTTGGCGCGCCGCCAGTTGGTGAAAGAAGGTATTTCAAATGATCAGTTATTCTTCCTTGACGATAATATTCCAGCCGAATCCATCAACGGTAATCGCGTTCTATCGTACTCAGAGTTTCTTGCTATGCCGGCTTCTTCAAGGTATGCGGTAATTGCCATTGCGAATAGTGCGATCCGAGAACGGTTGGCTGACCGCTTGTTCAGTGATGAAGTTCAGCCGTGGTCAGTGCGTGCGCATAACCTCGTGATTATGGATCATGTCTCGCTGGGTGAAGGCGCTGTTCTCAGTCCTTTTGTGACTTTGACATCTAATATCCGGATCGGACGATATTTTCATGCCAATCTCTATAGTTATGTCGAGCACGACTGCGAAATAGGCAGCTTCGTGACATTTGCGCCTGGAGTAATGTGCAATGGCAACGTCGTCATTGAAGATCATGTCTACATTGGCACGGGTGTCGTCATCAAGCAGGGAAAACCAGGAAAGCCCTTGATAATCGGCAGAGGTGCAGTGGTGGGTATGGGCGCAGTGGTGACAAAGGATGTGCCAGCTGGAATGGTTGTGGTGGGGAATCCTGCTCGCATACTAGTACGATAATAATCACAGGAGCGATTTTTTGCTAAATACACCTTTTTCTCCTTGGCCCAGCTTTACAGTTGAAGAGGCCGAGGCTGTGCAGCAGGTATTGTTGTCAAATCAAGTAAATTACTGGACTGGCAGCGAATGTCGAAAATTTGAAAGCGAATTTGCCGATTGGTGCGGTGTCCGTCACGCGGTTGCACTGGCCAACGGCACATTAGCGCTGGACGTTGCGTTGAAGACGCTCGGGATTGGCCCAGGCGATGAAGTGATCGTGACACCGCGCAGTTTTATCGCGTCAGTCTCCTGCGTAGTGACTGCTGGTGCGACTCCCGTATTTGCCGAGATTGACCACGATAGCCAAAACATCACGGCCGAAACCATCGCGGCGGTGCTGACTCCGCGCAGCAAGGCCGTGATTTGCGTCCATCTCGCTGGAATGCCCTGCGATATGGATCCGATAATGGCGCTTGCTAGGCAAAAGAACCTATTTGTGATTGAGGATTGCGCGCAGGCCCATGGCGCTCAGTACAAAGGACGATCGGTGGGTGCCATCGGTCATATCGGTGCTTGGTCATTCTGCCAAGATAAAATCATGACCACTGGCGGTGAAGGTGGCATGGTCACAACCAATGAAAGCTCATTGTGGTCGGCTATGTGGGCTTATAAGGACCACGGTAAAAGCTGGGAGGCTGTATATAAACGTGAACATGCACCGGGCTTCAGGTGGGTGCATGACAGCTTCGGCACAAATTGGCGCATGCTTGAAATGCAGGCGGTCATTGGACGCATTCAACTTCGACGCATGGCAGAGTGGACGCAGCTCCGCCGTGGCTACGCGGAGCTTATCTGGACTACTGCCAGTCACTACCCCGGTTTGCGCGTTCCAGAAGTGCCGTCATGGGCTGGTCATGCCGCTTACCGGTGCTACGTCTTTATCGAACTCAGACAGCTGGCTGAGGGGTGGAGCCGTGATCGCGTTATGGGCGAAATCAACGCGCTGGGCGTGCCCTGTTACGCTGGTTCTTGCTCAGAGATCTATCAGGAAAAAGCGTTTGACACTACGGATTGGCGCCCCATCGCACGGTTAAGAGTAGCAAAAGAATTAGGCGAGACGAGCTTAATGTTCCTCGTGCACCCTACTCTGACAGAAGTCGAGATCAAGAAAACTTGCGAGGTTCTGCGGCTAGTGATGGAAAGAGCGACATTGCGAAGGTGACAACTAGAGGCTCCTGACGATTCCTACATGGCAGCCACTGCCATACGCTTCAGTGACAGCCCTGTGTTTTTAACCGGCGCGGACAAGGTTTCGGGCGGAATTCACTCATCGGATACGGCTTGGTGGGCCACTTTTGAGCACTACTGAATACCGTTCAGACATTGATGGCTTACGCGCGTTGGCTGTATTGAGCGTCGTCATCTACCACATCACTCCTTCCGCCTTACCTGGGGGATTCTTGGGCGTAGATATCTTCTTTGTGATCTCGGGTTATTTAATATCGCTTATCCTATTTCGTGAGCTGTCTGCAGGTGCTTTTAGCTTTGCTAATTTCTATGCGAGACGCGTCCGCCGCTTGTTTCCTGCCTTAGTTGTAGTGCTGTCGGCAACGATTGCTTTTGGCGGATTTGTGCTCTTCGCAGATGAATATAAACGTCTCGGTAAACATGCGGCGTCAGCGATCCTTTTCCTACTAAATTTTCGTTTGATTGATGAGGCCGGCTATTTCGACGTGGCCTCTGTGGCTAAGCCGCTGCTCCATCTTTGGTCGCTATCGGTCGAGGAGCAATTTTATCTCTTCTGGCCCCTATTGCTGGTGCTGCTCAGGCGCTTAGGGCTGCAAAATGGCTCAGTGCTTGCGATTCTAAGCGGTGCCTCCCTGATATATGCGCTTGATCTTGCCCAACACGATTTTGATGCACTTTTTTTTCATCCGCTTGCCCGTTTTTGGGAATTGCTTGCTGGATCAGTGCTTGCTCATGTACATCACCAAGAGGGCACACATGTACTGCCGTCACGCATCGGGCACCGTATCAAAGATGCGCTGTCGGCTGTTGGTTTGGTCGCCATCATTTTACCGCTGTTGCTCTGGCATCGAGACTTCACGCATCCTGGCTGGCTCACCATTGTCCCAGTATTGGGTGCCGTGATTGTGATCGCGTGTGGCAGTCTGGCAGCCGGCAATCGCCTTCTGGCTTTGAAGCCGCTGGTGTGGATTGGGCTCATCAGTTACCCACTCTATCTTTGGCACTGGCCCATACTTTCATTTCTACACATCGTGGAGTCCGGCAAACCCCATCTTGCCGCGCTTTGGTTAGGCGCCGGGTTTTCCCTGCTGCTGGCAGCGACTACTTATCGCTATATCGAACAACCTCTGCGCGTGCCGTTGCAGTCGCGAACCAGGTTGGTTGGTTTAATGGGCACCATGGGAGTCCTGCTGGCCATATCAGTATTTGTGGTGAAGTCGGATGGTTTACCGAACCGGCCTGCGTTGCGTCATGACCGGGCTGCAGAAGCATATATGAAGCGCGAGCCTGCGCAGGATCAGGCATGTATGGCTCGTTTTGCCGCAAGCGTTGCGCCTGTGTATTGCCGTCAACAGGGTTCTAACGAGCGAATGATTGCTGTCATAGGTGATTCGCACGCACACGTACTGTTCGACGGTGTCGCTGCCTTGGCAGCAAAACTCGGTTATGGAACTCTATTGTTGGCGAATTCCAGTTGCCCGCCCTTCGATGGCGCTGTCACAGGCCGCAATCTGTCCGAGAGGAGTCGCTGTGCGGCCAACATAGAGACAATCCTAACCGCCATCGAGCGTGATTCTAGTGTCAAGTTCACCGTAATCGCATCAAGGGGACCTCAATATATCAGCGGCAGTGGGTTCGGCCCTGCGGAGGAAACCTATCTATACCCTCCGATTTCGGCTTGGCCCAACACTGACTCAGGAAGTCTGCGGCTACCTGCAGACGTGTTCCGAGACGGGATCAAACGCACCGTGAAACGTTTGCATGAGCAGGAAATCAAGGTCGCGTATGTTCTACAGGTGCCGGAGTTAGGTGTCTCCGTTCGCAACTGTATGCAGCGTCCATGGACGCTGACGAATATCGATTTGGGCTGCACGGTTGCCTATCCAGTCTATCGTAACCGGATGTTTCTCTACCGCTCCCTTATCGAGCAAGTCAGCACATCGCTGAATTTTATGTCAGTTGCCGACCTTGAATCAGTGTTCTGCAACGAAGCCAGTTGCAACGGTCGTCGGGATGGTCAATTGCTGTACGCTGACGACAACCACTTAAACATATTTGGGTCAAACCGCGTTGCGCCAGCTATCCTGAATGCACTTGGTCTGAAAATGTCAGACTGATACTGCGACAAGTAAAGTAAAAGTAACGGTGAAACTGTCCTGACGTTGATGCAAATAATGCAAGCCTCTTTACCTCCCATCCATGCAGCGCTCAAGCTGCCACGCCGTCTCAAGCAGACGGCCATGCTGGGCTTTGATCTCGTGGCGGGCATGGTGGCGTTTTTTCTTGCGATCCACTATCACCAGCAGCCTTGGCCGGCCGAGGCGGTTCCCATGCCTTGGGTCTATGGCTTGGGTAGCACGCTGGCACTTGGCATTTTTGCCGCTTTCGGCCTTTACCGGGCAGTGTTCCGCCATACCAGCCTATCTAATGTGTTGACCACTACAAAGGCTGTGACTGTGTACGCGTTGGCACTGTTTGCAGCCCTTGTGGTACTGCCCGGCGAGGTGCCGCTCATACTTGCACTGGTGCAACCCTGGCTGTTGCTCACTTTCATGGTAGGCGTCCGCAGTGTCATTCGCTATTGGCTGGGCACCGATCGCTCAGGCCGGGTGCCGGGCGAAAGCCGTCCGCGCCTAATGATTTACGGGGCAGGCTCTGCAGGCGCCGCAGCCGCCACCGCCATTGAGCGCAGCCACCAGTTCACGGTGATCGGTTTTCTTGACGACGACGAAGCGCTGGTCGGCCGCTACATCAATGGCCATCCCATTCACTCGCCGCGCGATCTGAATGGTTTGATAGCACGTTATGGCGCAACTGACGTGTTACTGGCCATGCAACGTATTTCGCGCGGCCGGCGCAATGAAATCTTGGCGGCATTGCGATCACACCCTCTCCATGTGCGCACCCTGCCGCCACTGGGTATGGCGGGACGGGGCGACGACGCCACACCGATCCAGGAACTTGATATCGAGGACCTGCTGGGGCGCGACCCAGTGCCGCCCTCCGCCGCACTCATGGCGCGTTACAACACTGGCTGCACGGTGCTGGTGACGGGGGCGGGGGGCAGTATTGGTAGTGAACTCTGCCGCCAGTTATTGGCCTTGAAGCCCAAACGCCTGTTACTTCTGGAACACAACGAATACTCGCTTTACGAGATTCATCAGAGCCTACAGAGCATTGCGCAGCAATTGTCGGGCACGCAGGAGCTGATCCCGCTGCTGGGTTCGGTGTGCGATGCACGCCGCGTAGCTGAGGTGCTCTCCACCTGGCAGGTGGACATCATCTATCACGCCGCAGCCTACAAGCATGTGCCGATGGTGGAGCACAACCCTGCCGAAGGCATTCGCAACAATACTTTTGGCACGCTGGTGTGCGCGATCGAGGCTGCCCGGCATCGGGTCGCGCATTTCGTGCTGATCTCTACCGACAAGGCCGTGCGCCCCACCAACGTCATGGGTGCCAGCAAGCGGCTGTCGGAAATGGTGTTGCAGGCGCTCGCGGCAGCCCCAAGCGTGCAGCCGGAAGTTTTCGGCCTCGGTTCGGCGAACGTCACCCTAAACACCCGCTATTGCATGGTGCGTTTTGGCAACGTGCTGGGCTCCAGCGGTTCGGTAGTGCCGTTGTTTCGTGACCAGATCAAGCGCGGCGGGCCGGTGACAGTGACGCACGAAGAGGTGACTCGCTATTTCATGACCATCCCCGAGGCCGCACAGCTGGTGATTCAGGCCGGTGCCATGGCCGAAGATGGCGATGTATTCGTGCTCGACATGGGCCAGCCGATCCGCATCGTCGAGCTGGCTGGCCGCATGATCGAACTTTCCGGCCTCAGGGTGCGCGACCAACACGACCCGGAGGGTGATATCGCCATTGCCGTTACCGGCTTGCGGCCCGGCGAGAAACTCTACGAGGAGTTGCTGATTGGCAACGAGCCGAAAGGTACCGAACATCCGCGCATCATGAAAGCGTCGGAGGCACATCTGCCTTGGAACTTGTTGCTCAAACGCCTGAAAACGCTCGATTTGGCCGTGAAAGGCAACGAAGTACAGCGCCTGCGGGAGTTGCTGCTGGAACTAGTGAGCGGCTACCAGCCCGAATCGGAAATTGTGGACTGGGTGCATCTTGCCGCGTGCGAGGATCAAGTGCCTTCAGTGACCAGACCCCGCGCTGCGGCGTGAGCCGCGCAGCAGCACGTAGAAGCAGGCTGACATCAGGCCTAGAACCGTCGCCATCACCGCGATCTGTGCGCGCTTAGGTTTAATCTTACGCTCCGGCACCACTGCCTTGTCGATGATCTTGAAGGCATATTGTTCGCTCCCCTGGGCCAGCATCACGTTCTTCACCTCGGCCTCGATCAGCCGGAACATCGCTTGTCGCAGCTCAACCACACTGGTTTTTTCCAGCTGCTCGTTGAGGTAGGCCAGATGGCGGTTGCTGTTGGCGATGGCCTGTGCACGCAGTGTTTCGTTGGCCGCGTCCACCAACTGGTTCACCCACAGCGCGGCCAGCACCGGGTCTCCCCATTGCACGGCTACGGTAATGAGACCGTTTTTCTTGTCCTGAGACACCGACCAGGTATCTTTACGAAAGTGTTCAACCGCTTTCCACAGTGTTGGCTGATCTGCTTCGGCGACTGTCCATCGCTTGCCCGCGGCATCCCATTGCTTGGTATAAAGGACTGGCAGCAGGTCGTTGCGTCGGATGAAATCCTCAATCAGCTTGCGCGAGTTCAAGGTAGCAATCGCCTCGTTCTTCTTGCCGCCGCTGCCCACGTTCACTCCTGCCAGTGCGGCTAGGCCACCGAACTGACTGGCCATTGCAGCAAGGCCACCACCATCTTCCGAGCTGACCGGCGAGACCAGCGCATCGGCCTTGTAGATCACCGGCAGTGCCAGGGCAATCCCGACGCCAATCAATGCCGCAGCAAAAGTCAGCAAGGCGATCAATCCCTTGCGCGCCCAGAGCTTGGCGAACAGCTCACCCAAGTCGATCTCGTCATCCTGATAGGGCTGTGGCTCAGATGGCGTGTGGGTTTGCATGGTGTCGTCCGTTGGTGAGCGCGGATTATAGGAAGTGGCCTGGATGATTGCCTGGGATCGAAAAGATCTGACGCTTGCAGATGCGGCAGGTATCATGCTTCCCAGTCATTGACCTCAAGAACCTGACCGCAAACAACATGTCGAAAACCATCATCGTCACCGGCGGGGCCGGCTTCATTGGGTCCGCTGTGGTGCGCCAGTGGCTGGCGGAAACAGACTGGCATCTGGTTTGCCTCGACAAGCTTACCTACGCCGGTAACTCCACCTCGCTGCCGGCATCGCACCCCCGTTTCGAATTGGCAGTGATGGATATCTGCCATGCCGTCGCCGTGCGCACCCTCATCACCCGCGTGCAACCGGATGCCATCGTGCACCTCGCGGCCGAGAGTCATGTGGATCGCTCCATCAGCGGTCCCGGCGAGTTCATCCAGACCAATGTTGTTGGCACCTACGAGCTGCTGCAAGCCACTCGTGAGTACTGGAATGCACTGGAGCGCGAACGCAAGGCAGCGTTCCGCTTCCACCACGTCTCCACCGACGAGGTCTATGGCACGCTGGGGGCTGAAGGCTACTTCGACGAGAACACCGCCTATGCGCCCAACTCGCCGTATTCCGCCAGCAAAGCGGGCAGCGATCATCTGGTGCGTGCCTGGCACCACACGTACGGACTACCGGTGGTCACCACCAACTGCTCCAACAACTACGGGCCGTATCACTTCCCAGAAAAACTCATCCCACTGATGATCTTGAACGGCCTCGCAGGCAAGCCGTTGCCGGTCTATGGCGATGGCCTCAATGTGCGCGACTGGCTGTTCGTGGAGGATCATGCCCGCGCCATCCGTGCTGTGCTGGAGCATGGGCGGGTGGGAGAGACCTATTGCGTCGGTGGGCGAGCCGAGCGCACCAACATGCAGGTGGTCAATACGCTCTGCGAGCTGCTGGACGAATTGCATCCGCAAGGTGCACCGCATGCGCGGCTTATCACCTACGTCAAAGATCGCCCCGGCCATGACCGTCGTTACGCCATTGATTGCAGCAAGCTGGAAACCGAGCTGGGCTGGCGGCAGCAGGAAACTTTTGAAAGTGGCCTGCGCAAGACTGTCCAGTGGTATCTCGACAATCCGGAATGGGTGCAGGGCGTCATCAGTGGCAGTTATCGGCAGTGGATCGATCACAACTATGCTGCGCGGGGACAGGCATGAAAGGGATCATCCTGGCCGGCGGCTCCGGCACGCGGCTGTATCCCCTGACGCATGTGGTGTCCAAGCAGCTGCTGCCGGTCTACGACAAGCCGATGATTTATTACCCGCTGTCAGCCTTGCTGATGGCGGGCATCAACGAAGTGCTCATCATCTCCACCCCGGAGGAGACGCCGCGCTTCAAGAATCTGCTCGGCGATGGCAGCCGCTGGGGTTGCCGCATCGACTACGCGGTGCAGCCCTCGCCGGATGGCTTGGCGCAGGCCTTCATCATTGGCGAGCGGTTCATTGCGGGTGATGCCTGTGCGCTGGTGCTGGGCGATAACTTGTTCTTTGGCCATGACCTGATGCCGCGTCTCGCAGCGGCGGCGGCACCCAAGGCCGGCGCGACAGTGTTCGCCTATCCCGTGCACGATCCGGAACGTTACGGCGTGGTCGAGTTCGATGCCGCCGGCAAGGCCATCAGCATCGAGGAAAAACCAGTACAACCCAAGAGCCGCTACGCCGTCACCGGCCTGTATTTCTACGATGAGCAAGTGGTCGAAATCGCCAAGGCGGTGAAGCCCAGCCCGCGCGGTGAGTTGGAGATCACCGATGTCAACATTGCCTACCTGCAACGCGGCCAGCTCAGGGTGGAACGATTTGGTCGGGGCGATGCTTGGCTCGATACTGGCACCCATGACTCGCTGATCGAGGCCGGGCAATTCGTGCAGACGCTTGAAAAGCGGCAGGGCTTGAAACTGTGCTGCCCCGAGGAACTCTGCTGGCGGCAGGGCTGGATCACCAGTGCGCAGTTGGAGGCACTGGCCAAGCCACTCGCCAAGAGCGGCTATGGCAAATACCTACTCGACCTGCTTGACCAACCTGTTTTCTGAATTGCTGCTGTCATTCCCGCGAAGGCGGGGAATCCAGTTAGCGCGAAGCGCACACGCTACTTGACTGTAAAAGACACTTGGATTCCCGCCTTCGGGGGAATGACAAGTAAAGAAACCCTACAAGCATGGATGTCGCTCAATGAACTGCATCGCTACCGAAATCCCGGACGTTCTCGTCCTCGAACCAAAAGTGTTTGGCGACGCCCGCGGATTCTTCATCGAGAGTTTCAACGCTGAAACCTTCGCCAAGGCCACGGGCCTCAGGCCCCAGTTCGTGCAGGACAACCACAGCAAGTCCGCCAAGGGCGTGCTGCGCGGCCTGCATTATCAGCTCGACCACGCGCAGGACAAGCTGGTGCGAGTGGTGCAGGGCGAGGTGTTTGATGTCGCTGTCGATGTGCGCCGCGCCAGCCCCACTTTCGGTCGCTGGGTCGGTGTGCACCTGTCAGCGGAAAACTTTCGCCAGCTCTGGGTGCCCAAGGGCTTCGCGCATGGCTTTGTAGTGCTCAGCGACACCGCCGAGTTCCTGTACAAGACCACGGACTATTACGATCCGGCCAGCGAGCGGGCCATCCGGTGGAACGACCCTACGCTCGGCATCCAGTGGCCTGACATCGATGGCCTTGCTGCTCCATCGCTGTCCGGCAAGGATGCCGCCGCCAAAGCCTTTCTCGACGCCGAGGTTTTTCCCTGATGCGCATCCTGATCACTGGCACCAAGGGACAGGTCGGCTGGGAGCTGCGCCGTAGCCTGTCACCTCTGGGTGAGGTGATCGCCCCCAGCCACGCCGATTTCGACCTCGCCGACCCAGAGGGCCTGTTGCGCTGCATGAGAGCCATCAAACCGGACATCGTCGTCAATCCAGCCGCCTATACCGCAGTGGACAAGGCCGAAACCGAGGTCGCCCTCGCACAGGCCATCAATGGCGACAGCGTTGGTGTGCTCGCCCGTGAGTGCACGGCACAGAACGCTTTGCTTGTGCATTACTCCACAGACTACGTGTTCGACGGCAGCAAGGCGGCGGCCTACGAGGTCAGCGACGCGACGGGACCGGTCTCGGCCTATGGCCGCACCAAGCTGGCAGGGGAGGAGGCGATCCGAGTCTCCGGCTGCCGCCATGTCGTGATCCGCACCAGCTGGGTCTATGGCACGCGCGGACACAACTTTCTGCTCACTATGCTCAAGCTCGCGCGTGAGCGTGACAGCCTGCGTGTGGTGGCCGATCAGTTCGGTGCCCCCACCACCAGCCGGCTTCTGGCTGATGGCACCGCGCAAATCCTTGCGCGCATCGCACCAGGCTCGGCGCCGGCCGCTTCACTCGTGCATCTCACCGGCGCGGGCCACAGCAGCTGGCATGGCTTCGCCAGCCGCATCGTCGAGTGGGGCGCGGAACTGGGCCTGTGCAAGACCGTGTCGGTAAACGCCATCACCACGGCAGACTACCCCACGCCTGCCCGCCGCCCCGTCAACTCGCTGTTGAGCCATGCCGCCATCGAAAGCGCCTACGGCCTCAAGCTGCCGCACTGGGAGCACTCGCTGCGCCTCTGCCTGGAGGATCTCGCAGCGCGTCGCTGAGAGTGGCGGGTACACTAACAGCATGACCCGCCACATCCTGCTCACCGGCGCTGCCGGTTTCATCGGCTATCACCTGGCCCAGCGCCTGTTGCAGGACGGCGATACCGTCACTGGCTTCGATAGCCTCAACGACTACTACGACCCGGCGTTGAAAGCAGCGCGTATCGCTCAGCTCAGGCCGCAATCGGGCTTCAGCTTCATCCATGGCGATCTGGCCGATCGCGGGGCTGTCGAGGCGCTGTTTAAAGCAACAGCATTCGATGTGGTGGTGAATCTCGCCGCACAGCCTGGGGTGCGCTACTCGCTGACCAATCCCCACGCTTACATCCAGAGCAATCTGGTGGGTTTCACCCACATTCTCGAAAGCTGCCGCCATGCAAAGACGCCTCACCTGGTCTTTGCCAGTAGCAGCTCGGTATATGGGGCCAACGGCAAGCAGCCGTTTTCCGAGAGCGATAACGTCGATCACCCTCTGTCGCTCTACGCCGCCAGCAAAAAAGCCAATGAGCTGATGGCGCACACCTATGCCTCGCTGTATGGCATTCCGGTCACGGGCCTGCGCTTCTTCACGGTGTATGGGCCTTGGTACCGGCCAGACATGGCACTGTTCCAGTTTACCCGCAACATTCTCGAAGGTCGGCCGATCCAAGTGTTCAACCACGGCCATCACCGCCGTGATTTCACCTACATCGACGACATCGTCGAGGGCATCGTGCGGGTGATGGCGCTGCCGCCCAAGGGCAATGCGGGCTGGGATGCGCTGACCCCTGACCCTGCCAGCAGCAAGGCGCCGTATGCGATTTACAACATCGGCCACGGCAAGCCCGAAAACCTGATGGATTACATCGCCGCGCTTGAAGCAGCCCTGGGCAAAAAAGCGCTGATGCAGATGCTGCCCGCGCAACCTGGCGATGTCGCCGAAACCTTTGCCGATGTCAGCCTCCTCACGGCAGCAACCGGCTTCGCGCCTTCGACGTCGATCCACATCGGCATTCCGCGTTTCGTCAAATGGTACCGTGCGTACTACGACGTTTGATTTCCACATAGCTCTCTAAGAGAAAAACAGGTGCAGAAAAAAGCATTGATTACCGGCATCACCGGGCAAGATGGCGCCTACCTGGCCGAGTTCCTGCTCGGCAAAGGCTACGAGGTGCACGGCATCAAGCGCCGATCTTCGTCCTTCAACACCTCGAGAATCGACCATCTCTACCAAGACCCGCACGAGACGGATCGTCGCCTTGTTTTGCACTACGGCGATCTCACCGATTCCACCAACCTCATCCGTATCGTGCAGGCCGTACAGCCGGATGAAATCTACAACCTCGGCGCCCAGAGCCATGTCGCGGTCTCGTTTGAAAGTCCCGAGTACACTGCCAACAGCGATGCGCTCGGCACGTTGCGCCTACTCGAAGCCATCCGCATCCTGGGGTTGGAGAAGAAAACGCGCATCTACCAAGCCTCCACCTCGGAGCTGTACGGCAAAGTGCAGGAAGTGCCGCAGAAGGAAACGACCCCGTTCTATCCCCGTTCACCGTATGGCGTGGCGAAGCTTTACGCCTACTGGATCACAGTCAATTACCGGGAGTCCTATGGGCTGTATGCCTGCAATGGCATTCTCTTCAATCACGAATCGCCGGTGCGTGGTGAAACCTTTGTCACCCGCAAGATCACCCGCGCGCTGGCACGGATATATCTCGGCCTTCAGGATGCGCTCTATCTAGGCAACCTTGATTCGTTGCGCGACTGGGGTCACGCACGCGATTACGTCGAAATGCAATGGCTGATGCTGCAACAGGAGCAGCCGGAAGATTTCGTGATTGCCACCGGTGTGCAGCATTCGGTGCGCGATTTCATCAATCTCGCCGCTGCCGAGCTGGGCATGACCCTGGCCTGGCATGGCAAGGGCGTGGAGGAATACGCCACTATCAGTGCAGCACCGGCGGAATGCGGCGCCAGGATCGGCGCAAAAATCCTCGCGGTCGATCCGCGCTATTTCCGTCCCGCTGAAGTCGAAAGCCTGCTGGGCGATCCGACCAAGGCGCGCGAAAAACTGGGCTGGACACCGAAAACCAGCTTTGCCGAACTGGTGCAGGAGATGATGGCCGAAGACTTGAAACTTGCACGCCGCGACAGCCTGATCGAGCAATCCGGCTATCGCGCCTTCAGCTATTTCGAATGAGCGCCATGCACTTGCAAGCACGCATCTACGTCGCGGGCCATCACGGGATGCTGGGGTCTGCCATCGTCCGGCAATTGCAGGCGCAGGGCTTTGCCAATGTGCTGGTCCGGAGCCGCGCCGAACTCGACCTCAGCCAGCAGCAGGCCGTGGCGGATTTTTTCGAGTCACAGCGGCCTGAGATCGTGTTCCTGGCCGCCGCCAAGGTCGGTGGCATCCTCGCCAACGATCAATACCCCGCCGACTTCATCCGCGAGAACCTGGAGATCCAGACCAACGTCATCCATTCCGCCTGGCGCTTTGGTGTGAAGAAACTGGTGTTTCTCGGATCGTCCTGCATCTATCCCAAGTTCGCAGCCCAGCCGATCCGCGAAGACAGCCTGCTGACCGCCCCCTTAGAACCCACCAACGAGTGGTATGCGATTGCCAAGATTGCAGGCATCAAGACCTGCCAGGCGTATCGACGGCAGCATGGCTTCAATGCCATCTCGCTGATGCCGACCAATCTCTATGGGCCGGGCGATAACTTTGATCTCAACAACGCGCATGTGCTGCCCGCGCTGATCCGCAAGTTTCATGAAGCCAAGCTGGGCGGCCTGCCACAGGTCGTCGTCTGGGGTACCGGCACGCCGCGCCGCGAGTTTCTGCATGTGGACGACATGGCCGATGCCTGCCTCTTTCTCGCCCGAAACTACGATGCGGAAAGCATCATCAACGTCGGTTGCGGTGAGGATGTATCCATTGCCGAATTGGCCGCGCTGGTGCGTCAAGCTGTCGGCTATGAGGGTCGCGTGGTCTACGACAGCAGCAAGCCCGATGGCACGCCGCGCAAGCTGCTGGATATCAGTCGCTTGAAGGCTCTGGGTTGGCAGCCGCGCATTCCGCTGGCAGAAGGCATTGCTTCGGTCTATCAGTGGTACCTGGCAAACATCGAGCGCGCGCGGCTGAAGATGTAAGACTCAGGGCCGATGCGCACGCTGCAAATATTCGAGCATGCGCATCTCCGTGAGTCTTGAGCGGGTGCGCTCGAACTCGAATGTCAGCCGGTCGCCGCGATAGAGCGCGGCGATGGGGGCATCTGCCGCAATCACCACCTTCACGTTGCGGTCGTACAGCTCGTCGATAAGGGTGATGAAGCGCCTCGCCTCATTCTCGTCGCTGACGGTCAACACGGGCACCTGCGACAGCATCAGGGTGTGATGCGTGCGCGCCAGTTCGATGTAGTCGGCCGCGCCGCGCGGGCCTTCGCACAGCTCGCTGAACTCGAACCACACCACACCCTCGGCATGGCGATGGGCGATCAGTTCGCGGCCATGGATGGTGAGCGTGACGCCGCTGGTGCCTTCTGTGCCCGCAAAGCGACGAAAGTAGTCAGCCAGTCGTGATTCGCAGGCGGTGTCAGAGGGCGTGAGATAGAGCTCGGCATCGGTGAGTTGACGCAGGCGGTAATCGACGCCGCCATCGACATTGAGCACTTGCACATGGGTCTTCAGCACGGCGATGGCGGGTAGGAAATTGGCGCGTTGCAGTCCGTCCTGGTAGAGGCCATCCGGCATGATGTTGCTCGTCGTCACCACAGTCACGCCACGTGCAAACAAGGCCGTCATCAACTGGCCCAGGATCATCGCGTCGGCGATGTCGCTGACGAAGAACTCGTCGAAGCACAGCACTCGCGTCTTGTCAGCGATCTCGTCAGCGACTTTTGCCAGCGGATTGCGCACGCCGGGGTATCGCTGGCGGCGCTCGTGGACATCGAGCATGAAGCGGTGGAAGTGCGTGCGCCGCTTGCGGCTGAATGGCAGCGCCTCGTAGAACACATCCATCAGATAGGTCTTGCCGCGCCCGACACCACCCCAGAGATACAGCCCCTTCACTGGCGGATAGCGCAGGCGGCCGGTGGTGAGACCACGCTTCGGTGGCTTGGCAATCAGCTCTTCGTACAGCCTTTGCAGCGCCGCGACGGCACTGGCCTGTGCGGCATCGACAGCAAAGCCCTGGCGTTGCAGATCGGCCGCGTAACGGGCCGCAGGCGAAAGCGCCGCGCTCAAGGTTGGCGTACGCCGAGCAGGCGGCTCAGATAGTCGTTGAGGAACACCCCGCGCGGATCGAGCCGGGCGCGCAGGTCGATGAAATCCTGCCAGCGCGGATACAGCCCGGCGAGCGCGCTGGCGTCCTGGCCATGTGGCGAACCCCAGTGCGGACGCGCGTCGTGGCGCTCCATCACATCGGCAAAGGTCTTGGCAATCGAGTCCTGCTCGATGCCGCGAAACCGCTTGAGCCGCACGAAGGCCGAGTCGCGTCCGAACGCGGGCGACAGCCAGATATCGTCGGCGGCGATGAAGCCGACTTCCAGCGCCAGGTAGCCGCGCAGGTTCAGTGCTTTCAACAGGTGCTCGAGCTGCTGCAGAGCGTCGCCCAGGTCATCGACCGCCAGCTGGTATTCGAGCAGCTCCGCCTGTCGCAGCAGGGCTTGCGCGGCAGGCGCGGGTGCGGCCTCGATCCGCTCGGACTCCGGCAGCAGTTGCAGCGCCAGCCGCTGCGCGCGGTGGGCGAAACGTGGCGCGCGATCGCTCGCGTGCGCCAGCATCCAGTGCCCTGCATTACGCATCAGCCACTCACGGCCGATGGCGCTGTTGGTCTCCGAGCGCGGCGACGCTTCGGTCGCCATCGCGGTGCGGATGCGGGTGACGCCGGTGCCGGGAAACCACTCGAAGGAGAGCTGCGCGGCATGGGTGCGCAATTCCGGCAGGCGTGCCAGGGTGTCTTCCAGCGCACTCTTGAAACGCCGTACCCGCATGGGCCGGGCGAGGTCGCATTCGAGTTCGACATGGCTCACCACACCGAGCGCGCCGAGCGAGAGCCGCGCAGCCCCAAACAGCGCCGGATCGTTGTCCGCCGTCACGCGGCGCAGCACGCCGTCGGCGGTGATGAGGCCGACTGCGGTGACATGCGCCGACAGATTGCACAGCGTCGGCCCTGAGCCGTGCGCGCCGACGCTGACTGCGCCGCCGATGGTGGCACCTGCCGGCCATCCATCCATCGGCAACGCGAGATTGTTGACCGCCAGCGATTCCGCCAGCGCACCCAGCCGGGTGCCGGCGCGTACCCAGACGCGGCCCCGTTCGAGATCGGCGGATTCGATGCCGACGAAGTGGTCGAGCGTCAGCAGGTTTTCGTCGGTACGCCACAGCGCATTGGCGGCCGTACCGCCGCCGGCCACGCGCAGCCGCTCGCCATCCTCGGCACAGCGCAGCACTTCCGACTGGATGTCTTCGACGTTGACCGGCCGCGCGATGTGCGCCGGGTCGGCGAGCGCCGCGCCGCGCGTGAAGCGGGGTTTGAAAGCAGCAGGTCGCAGCACCATGAGGTTTCAGTCCTTGGATTCGGTGGGTTCGGGTAGCGGGTGCGCCACATCCGGCTCGCCGCAGCGGGCCAGGATGGCCGCGCGCACCGCATCGCGCAGGCTGCCCGACACCTCGCGCCCTTCGCCGGTGGGCGCGATGGGCGGCAATATCTCGATGTGGACTTGCGACCAGCCCGGCAGCTTCATGCCCTCACCAAACAGCTGGCGGGTGCCGCGCAGCACTGCCGGCACCACGGGGACATTGGCCTTGCTGGCAATCACGAAGGCGCCGCTGTGAAAGCTCATCAGGCCGGGCGGTCGCTTGAAAGTGCCTTCGGCAAAGATGGTGAAACTCTCGCCCTCTTTCAGTCGCCGCAACAGCTCGCGGGTGGCGAGTGCCGCTTCGCGCGCCGAGGCGCGGTTGACGAAGCTCACCCCCATGCGCTTGATGGTGGGGCCAGCCAGCGGCCAGCTGGCGGCGCGGCTCTGTACCAGAAACGTGAAGCGCGGGGGCAGGGCGGCGGTCAGCACCAGTCCATCGACATAGCTGGCGTGGTTGGCCACGCATACGGCAGGGCCGGATGGCAGGTTCTCCAGGCCAGTAACGCGCAAGGGCTGGCCGATGGCGAGCATGGCCAGCTTCACGCCTGCACGCCCGATGGCGCGGCGGATGGCCAGGGTCGGGCCGAAGATGATGAGGAGGCACAGCGGCACGATCACCAGCGTCAGCGCGAGTGCCGCATAAAGGCCGTAGAGGGTTTTGAAGAAGCGTTGCAGCATCGCTCTATTATAGGTTTGTGCCCCGCCCTGATCTGACACCAACCAAGCTGCCGCTCGCTGCCGAAGACCAAGCGGCCCTCTCTGCTTTCGACGACATGCTGTTGCTGGAAAACGGCCTGGGCGCGCTGAGCCGCAGTGCCTATGCGAGCGACCTCAGCCTGTTTGGCCGCTGGCTGGCGACGCGCGGTCATTCGCTACTGACGGCTGGTGAGGTCGAGCTGCGGGAATACCTGGCGCATCGCCAGCGCGAATCCGTCGCGGGCAGGGCGGGCTTTGCGGCGCGCTCGCAGGCGCGTCACATCACGGCGGCAAGGCGCTTCTACCGCTGGCTGGTGCGCGAAAACCGTCGCCAGGACGACCCAACGCGGCTGCTGGAAACCCCGCGCCTGGGCCGCCCGTTGCCGAAAACACTGTCGCCCGCCGATGCCGTGCGCCTGTTGACCGCGCCCGATGATTCGCCGATGGGTCTGCGCGATCGCGCCATGCTGGAGCTGATGTATGCAAGTGGCCTCAGGGTGAGCGAGCTGGTGAGCCTCGTGCTGCCGCGACTCAACCTTGCGCGCAATGTCGTGCTGATCCTCGGCAAGGGCGGGCGTGAACGGCTGGTGCCGATGGGCGATCCTGCCTCGCAGGCGGTGCAGTGCTATCTCGACCAGGCGCGTGTCGGGTTTGCCGAAGGCGCTGCGCTCAACGATGCGGTG
This sequence comes from Nevskiaceae bacterium, assembly GCA_021731445.1. Classification (GTDB taxonomy): domain Bacteria; phylum Pseudomonadota; class Gammaproteobacteria; order Nevskiales; family Nevskiaceae; genus Stagnimonas. The sequence continues at coordinate 42,321 of JAKFXK010000062.1, forward strand.
TTCCTCTCCAATCGCGGCGAGGCGATGACGCGGCAGAACTTCTGGCACCGCATCAAGTTGCATGCACGCGCAGCAGGCATCGTGGCCAACCTGTCGCCGCATACGCTGCGTCACGCCTTTGCCACCCATCTGCTCGAAAACGGTGCCGACCTGCGCTCGGTGCAGAGCCTGCTCGGCCATGCCGATCTCTCCACCACACAGATCTACACCCATGTCGCCAAGGCACGGCTCAAGGCCCTGCACGCCGAGCACCACCCGCGCGAAAAATATCGCGGTGTCAAGCCAGCAAGCACGGTGGAATGAACGTCCCCGAGGCCGATTTGTCATACTGCAATCGCACCGTTCCCCCCAGTCTGCCCTCCATGAATCTCCTCCAGTTCTGCCGTCTTGGCCTGTTGTCCGTTTCCCTTGCTGCCACCACAGCCTCCTGCGCGCCGCCGCAGCCCGACAAGGCCACACAGAAGAAAGGCAAGGCCGCCAAGACCCAGCCTGCCGCGCCAGGTGCGGCGCTGGATGCGGAGGCGCTCAAGGCCAAGCTCCATGCCGCGATGCCGGAGCTGCAGCTGGATGCCGTGCGTCCTTCCGCCATCCCCGGCGTATTCGAGGTGCAGCGTGGCTCCCTGTTCGGTTATGTCACCGCCGATGGCCGCTATCTGATTTCCGGCGATCTCATCAACCTCGAGACCGG
>JAKFXK010000049.1 GCA_021731445.1 Nevskiaceae bacterium
TGCGACGCCGTGCCGTCGCCGGCACCCCACCAACACCATGAATGATCGTGTCCACGTAAAACCCTCCGTGGACACGATCGTTACGGCTACGACCTCACAAAAATAGTGGGGATGACCGGACGGTTACTAATGACCCAGCCGTCCGTTCTGCTTAGACGGCTTCAATCGGATGGGACTCGTGGGCTCCCGCGCGCAGCGATCCAAATTCAAACCGAGATGGAAAGGGCTTCCGCCCGTCGGGAAGTTCAGCAAAAAAACCTTCGGGCGATCAACCTGAATTAATTCGAGAAATGGTAATTCTCTTCAACATTAATCCAACCGTTCTGCATCGCCTCAGATTTCGTTATTGAATATGGCGCCCGTCCCCAGCCCCAGTTGGTCAGGTTTCTACCGAACCCCACTCTCCCATATCGGTTCTCGCCATAATGGAGATGAGAGCTGAACCTAAATTGAGAGTCGGATTTCATTACGATGGCGATACTATCGCCCGACTGCACAGTATCACCGACTCTCAAATTAGATATTACGTGTCCATATACGCCTCTTGATCCATCGTCGTGCTCGACTATTAATCGCGCATCATACGGGTCTGAGCGTTTTTCATTCTCTACGACTTTGCCTGATCTAGTGGCGTATACCATAGTGTCACCAGACGCTCTGTAATCAGTTCCTAAATGCTGACGCCAACCGGCTTGGTTAGGAATGCCATTATTGTATTTTTCATCAAAGAAACCCCCTTCGTTCGAAAGTGACATCGGCCCTTGCAGTGGTTTCCTGACGGTAGCGGCTTGAATTCCCATTCTTGAGCATCGACTCCCATTCGTTGTCGTGCCATCAGGGCAGCGACACGCGCGGCCATCGTGATACATCTCTGGCGGACAACCTCGGTTTCCGCTCTGAGATTGAGGCGCACTATTCGGGACAATGCCTCGGTTTTTTGCTATGTCTTGATCTATGCACTCTCTGATGGAAGGTCTTCTTCCTCCGGATCTGCAAGGGACGCCAAGTCTTCGGTCTTGCGACATACAACCTTCAGGTGTTGGCTGGACTCCGCCCGAGGCACAACTAATTCCCAACTTGGCGTCTTGCTGTCTGCAGGCCTCCTCCGTCGACTGAATGCCGCCAGAATGACAGCGAACCTGAGCTTGAGTAGGCGACTGGGCGAGTGAGCCCAAAACAAAGAATGCAAAGAAGCGAGTGCAATAAGTTTTCATCTGATCTCCCGGAAAATCAGCGGGCGGCAGTTGCCAAGGACGAGCAGAGCTCATGAACCAAAAGCGAGCAATCAGCGCACGTTCTCGATTCGGGGCGGCTCAGTTGCAGGGCTTCAAAGCCAAGACCACCTCATAGGCAGACTGGTTGGAGACCGTGCCTCCACCGTATTGGGCGCCGTCGGAAAGATTGCATGCGTCGTGAATGGCGCTCCCTCGATCAAAGAATCTGACGCCAGAAGGACACGAATCCGGAAAATAGGCGCAAGAGCCCGGAGGGACGGGAAACTGTCCGCCGTTCCGGAGGGTTACTGCAGTGGGGGCTGGTCGCGGCGACGAGGAATCGCCTCTGTCGTAGCTACCACTCTGGGAGCCGCCTGCCGTGTTGTCGCCGGCACTTGCAGAGTTATTGTCTCTTCCGTAGCTATTCCTGCTTTCGTAAACACGCCCCGTGTCGTTTGCGTTTCCGCTGCTTTGATCGTTGGAGGCACTACCACGTGCCTTGTTCCTGCCTTTACCCCTCACGCGGCCAACAGCACCTTCGGCTGCTGCGGTGAGCACTTCGCCGAAAAATCTGCTGATCGCTGACGGCTGCTTAGGCGGTTCGTAGTCGGCGGGCAGCTGACCGGTTTGCCGCAATTGCTCGAACTGACGGTCGATCCTCTCCTTTTCCGTTTCACTATTGTCCGCCGACTTCATCAAACTTGATGACTGCACCGGTTGCGATTCCGGCACCGCTCTATGTTGCGCGGCCCGCTCGTTAGCGATCCTTGCGGACTCCTCCGTAACAAGCCTTTCTGTACGAAGTCTTTCAAGCTCTGCGGTTCGTGCACGTTCGAAATCTGCCCGGAGCTTCACCTCCTCCTCACGCGCCTTTTCTTCTTGCTCGGCCCGAACGCGCTCTTCCTCCACGCGGGCAACCTCGACACGGGCTTGCTCAATTCGTGCGGCTTCGATTCGCTGCTCCTCGATGCGTTCTGCGTTGAGCCTCGCGACTTCCGCGTTCTGCCTGGCCAATTCCTTGGCTTCCAACTCGGCCACTTTGCGCTCTAACTCCGCCGCGGTCGCGCGCAAAGCATTCGATTCCTGGCTCTCACAACTCGCCAGAAGGCAAAAGGCGGAAGCGCAGGTTAATAACAACGGCGCCAATTGTTTGAATGTCAGCATCGCCTACTCCCGTAGCTCCCAGGCCTAATGATTCAGGGCTCGTGCCGCAACGATGGGCGACCCCTTTTCTGTAGTCACTTAATCAGGAATGAGAGGGGGTTCGCAACTGTCCTAAAGGGCAGGTGACGTGCGTGATCAGGCGCCAAGCCTTCTCGGATCCGAAAGATGGGCTCAAAGTCGATTGAGTCTCGAGCTCACCTCGAAGGCTCAATGTCTCCAACTGCCGCGGTCAGCGCCACGCCTAGTCACTCTAATTGTCGGTCGGCAATGCGCGGGGTCGTTATGGGGCTGATCTCAGCCAACGGGAGCACATCGAGAATGGGCCAGGAAAGTACGCATCGCTGTCTTGCCGCAGCGATTGCGACGGCCTCAACAAGGCAGTCATACCACCGCATCGCTGGATGGCGCTCTTCTGCTGGCTTTGCGCACTCACACTCCCACGCTTTCTTTGTCCATAGACTTTGGCGAAGGTAGGCAGCGCTTTTTAACCATCGATGGCTTTTCACCGACAATTCCTCCTTAACTTCTTTCTCCAGAAATTTGGCGATTGATTTGGACCGCTTGATTCGGATTTTCAGCTTCTGGTTCGAATCATCTTGAGACTTTTCAGAACTCAAGCGGGGCGAATCCTGGGGTGGCAACGAGACTGCTCTGCTGTGCGGGCGACATCGAAGCCACTCTGACTTGTTCGGCAGGGTCTCCGACCGGGCTCCCTTGCCTGTGCCAGCGTCGGCCATCGCGCGATGAAATCGCAAAACAAGATGGTGTCCCGATGATCAAACCACTCAATGGCTTGTGGGAAATACTGCTTCAGCGCATTGCCCAGCCGATTGGTAAATCGGACTTTATCGTTGACCAGTATCTGCCGCTCTTCGACGAGAAAGAGCAGGTGGCGCATCCCGACGCTTTGAGGCTTCAGGGCTTTGAGCTTGTCGCGATGATCGACCAAGGGCTCCAGCGCAATCTGGGCGTCACTGGGATGGGCATAGGCTCGGCAGCACCGTCCATGTCGTCATCGTAAATCTCATCGGACGGGTCGATGCATTCATCGCACGGAGTCGGTGACAGGTGAAGGTGCTGATCTAGCAAACGGCCCTTTGAACCTCGGTGAAATATCCGTCGGCGCACGTAAGGCACCGACGAAAAGTCCTACGCTGTTACATGCGGTGCCGAGTTGCAGCCTTTTCAACAAGTCCATGCTTTCGATTACGTTTCGCTCGTTTGGATCCAGCCCTTATTCGAAACTCAGGTCATCGCTTTCCTTGGGCGCCTGCGGCGTCCCCTCCGTGGCAGAGGGCTTCGGCAGCCAAGGGAATGCGTCACGAATTGCTTCCACGACTCGCAGGCCACGCTCCTCGTCCTCGAGTAATGGAACTTCCTTGCGGAGCTTGCCGCTCAGCGTACCGTTGTTTTCTCTAACGGCGCGTATGATGCGATCGACGATTGGGTCCGGTGCTTCGATGACGTTCTTCACGGCCACCCGTGCCGCGTGGTGCATTTTCAGATACTGCGCCTCGATCCTCATCTCGTGTTCGAGGGTGTGCTTCACGACCGCACCCATGAATTCGACGTGGCTCGTCAGATTGGGGAACTTCCAGGCATGGAGCGCGTCCTCGTACGAGTCGAACTCCAGGTTGTAGGGCACGCCGTCTTCACCAATCTGTTCTGCGCCAAAACGCCAATCCTCCCGGTAGCGCTCCATCAGCGGCTGCGAGAACCGTTCGAGTGCAAAGTCGTAGTTGTGCGGTCGGAAGCCCTTGTCTTGGAGGGTGGCGGACACCGGCAGGATGTATGGCGCACGAAGAACGCCATCGCGGCGAAGAACGTCGTTGATAAGGAATCGGCTAATGCGACCGTTGCCGTCGACCATCGGATGGATGTAAACGAAGCCGAACGACAGTAGCGAGGCGCGAACGATCGAATTGATTCCCCGCGACCTTTCTTTCATTTCGTTGAGCCCCTGGAGCAGGGCTTCGACCTGTTCCCAATGTGGTCCGATGTAGTGAACGTGCTCTCCGTAGGACTGTCGTTCCCCGACGAAGATAGGTGACTTCCGGAACCCGTAATTGGTCGCTTTTTTGCCGAGAATCTCCTTCTGTAGATGCAACAACTGCTCTGGCGTTGTCGGATCGGCACCGTTACCTGTTCTTGCTCCGATCACGGCCGCGAATCGGCGAATGCGGTCTTCCTGGTCGCCCTCGTTCTCAATTGCAAAGGATGCCCTGCTTTCCTTGAGGCTGAGCCATACGGCGCTCCTCATCAGGATGTCGGAGCCGAATTGCCCCTCGAGTTCATCGACGCGGGCCGCGATGTCGTAGGCCAGCATGGATTCGACGGCCGCCGTTCGCCGAACGGTGGTGCAGAATTGGGGCGACCCCAGCAGGTTGTCGCGCACCCGCCAGCGCGTGACATTGGTCGAGCGCATCAGAGTGACATCGTGGGCGGGGTCCAATGCTTCGACATAGTTGCCGAAGACCACGTCCGGAACATCGAGTCGCTTCCCGGTGATCCACTCATAGAAGAAACCGGCTCTTCTGGCGTATTGACCAGTCGGCTCTCTCCGGATCCACGCTTCCAGATCGTCGGGAGCGACCTCGGCGAACAGCCGGGACAGAAGCTCCAGATCAACCCCTTCGTTTTTCAGGGCGAAGGTCAAATGCGCTGACAAGGTTGCTTCAGGACGCTGCTGCTCCACTACGATCCGGTGCTCAACCCCGTCGATCCAGCGGACGATGCGTGAAGGGCCGATCCGGGTCACTACGGGCGACTGCTGGACAGTCTCAATCTCGAAGTTTTCGCGAAGCCACGCATACCCAACTGAATCTGGCATAGAAACATCTCCTCGCTGCTAAAAGCGTATAACTCGAAAGAAAAGTGCTTAAGTTTTCTGTGTAGCTGACAAAAGTGATTACTCAAGGTCGGCTGCTCAAACCGCCGCAATCATTAAAACCACTTAATCTGAACACAAAACACTTACTTTTGGCGATTGGTCCGCTATTATTTATAGCACCTAGATCGACGGTTTGCTCGTGCTGCGACCCTCACTCCGCACATACGTTGAATGCAAGCGGACTCACGAGAGGTTAGACGACGAGTTTCCCCGCCTTCATCAAGCGTCTCAGTGAGATCCACGATGTGACCTATATCCTTCCGCTGACCCAGATCGGTCAGCACTGCTACCACCAGCGAGATCAGGATCTCGAAAAGGCAGTCGTATTTCTGGTCGGGCAGATCGGGAACGACGCTTGGCAACTGCGCCGTGCCGACATCGCCTCTCGCTTTGGAAAGCGCCTGTCGCCCGATCCCGCGATTGCGCCGATCGAAGGCGTCAGCATCAGGGACCGCGAAGATGAAGTCGGGTGGTACATCTTCCTGTGCGAAACCTCGATTGCAGATCCGCCGGCGGTTAACGCCGATCAACTCAGCCGAGTGGCGCCGTATCTTTCTGCGTTTGGCCGAAACATTCCGGCGATCAAGCAGATCGTGGGCGTTGAGGCGCGCTTGTCCTCCTTGGTGCGCCGCCTGAAGAATCAGGATCCGGACCAAGCGCTGTTCGAGCTGCTGGTCGGCGCAGCCTACGTCCGAGAAGGCTGGACAGTGACGGCGATCCCAGAAACTGGTGCTGCAAAGACACCAGACTTCCTGGTCGCCAAGGCGAACGAGACCTATGAGGTCGAATGTAAGCGGCTGTCGCGGCGTGCCGATTACACGACCTTGGAACGCGATGCTTGGCTACGGCAATACAAGCCCGTGTCCGAGTGGCTGTTCCGGAATGGATACGCATGGGTGCTCACAGTCAACTTCCATGTGGAGGTGGTCTCGCTGCCCGATCACTATCTTCTCGCGACGATTCACCGGGGCATGGAGGAGATTGCGAGCGGCCGTGTCTACCGTGATGACAAACGCTGCAGCATCTCAGGAGTTCGCACCGATCTGCACGGCATCCGGCGCCATCTCGAAAGAAACTATCTCAAGGTGAACTGCGCCGCGGAACGAGTTGTAATCGGCGGACGTTACGAGCGCGATTTCGGATTTACCTGCGCGGTCCATGGGCAGACGGGATCAATGGGTGAGCGGGAGGTTGCTGGCAACAAGTATTGGCTCGATATTGACTATGCGCACGCGGCCTTCTGGCATTGCGATGCACCAGAGGCGATTGAGAAAAAGGCTCGCGATGTCAGGAAGCGGCTCGCGGAGGCAACAGGGCAATTCACTGGCGCGCATCCAGGAATGGTCCACATCGGAGTCGAAACCACAGAGGGCGATGATGTCGAGCTCGTCCGCTCACGAAAAGTCATCCACACGGTCCAGTCGTTCGACCCCGAAGGTAAGCCACTGGAGTGGATATCGCTGCACTTCTTTCGCGGCGAAGCGCCGCCAAACGAAGATTGGGCTTTCGATGAAACCCGTCAGATCGCCGGAAGACGCGGTTTCCAAAATCATCCTCTTCAGTCTGCTTTCCTCGTCTACATATAGCCACCCAGTTGCCCACTCGCAGCCAACTCGATTGACCAGCACCGCCATTCAAGCTGTGCAAGGAGTGCCAGCCTACTGACCAGCGGCAAGTCAATGGCGCTGCTGCTCAGGTCGTTGGCGGCGGTGGGCAGTCGCACCGGACAGACAGCAAGCGGTTTCGCTGGCTGGTGGATCGCCCTCGTCATTGAGTGGATCCGGGTACTTCTTGTATCGGCTGGACTGCGGGTGCTACTGGAGTTGCGGGGAAAGCTGGCACCTCCTCACTGATCCGCAGCGACCACCCCTGCCGACGCTGCTCTGGAATATCGCTGCCTGGCTTCTCGGGAGCGGACCCTGGTTGACGCTCTGGCGGAAGCGCAATGGGCTGCCCGAAGCTGTTTCTCAGAAACTCCGCTTGCTGCGGGAGCTGGCGCTCAAGCTGCTCGTACTTGCGCCGGGTGTAGTAGTCCGCCTGTCCGCTGCCGCGAAGGATGTGTGGGGCGAGAAACACCATCAGGTTGCGCTTGGTGCTGCTGGTGGCTTGGCTACGAAACAGAGCACCCAGTACCGGGATGGCAGAGAGTCCCGGAATGCCCCGTGTCGAATCCGTACTGCTGTCATCCACCAGCCCGCCTAATACCAGCACCTGGCCATCCTCTACCATCACCGTGTCGCTCAGGCTGCGCTTGTTGGTGATGAGGTCGGCCGCCCCTGTCGCACCTGCCGCCAGGCTGCTCACTTCCAGCTTGAGCTTGAGCAGCACCGTGGAGCCCGTGTTGATCTGGGGAGTGACCGAGAGCTTCAAACCCACATCCTTGCGCTCGATGGTCTGGAAAGGGTTGATTGATCCGCCGGCGCCGCCATTCGTGTTGGTGAAGCTGCCGGTAATGAACGGTACTTCCTGGCCCACGGTCACACTGGCCTCCTCATTGTCGAGCGTGACGATGGAGGGGCTGGAGAGAATGTTTGTGGTGCCATCTCCGCGCAGGGCGTTGAGCAAGACTCCCAAACTGGTGCCGTTTCGACCAGCCCGGCCACCGGCCACCGAAAGGCCGAGACCAACCGCTCCCGCTGCAGCGGCCGCACTGCCGCTGGTCACGGCGGATTGCAGGGCTGACAGAACGCCAGGGCTGACTACATTGGCGGCGGCGATACGGTTCTCGTCGATCACGGCCCAGTTCACGCCGAGTTCCTGGGATCGCTCGCGGCTGATCTCGGCCACCAGCACTTCCACCACCACCTGCGCACGGCGCACATCCAGTTGCTCGATAGTGCTGCGCAGTTCCTTGGCGATGTCCGCCGTAGCCGAGATCACCAGGGCGTTGAGGGGCTTGTTGGCGACCACGACTGGGAGATGCTGTGAAGCCCCACCCGCAGCGGGCGCCCCCCCGGCAGGGGCAATCTTGTATTTCTGGAGAATGGCTTCCAAGACCGGCAGCAGCTGATCGGCCTGGGCATTCTTGAGAAAGACGATCTGGGTGTTGCTGCGCTCGGCCTTCACCGGTTGGTCAAGCTGGCGCAACAGCTTCAGCAGGCGCTCGCGCTCACCGGCCGTGCCCAGCACCACGAGCGTATTGGAGCGCTCGTCCGCCATGACGGAGGCCGTATTGGGCGGCGACTCCGGGGTGCGAGCCTGTTGCAGATACTGGGTGACCATGCGCACGGCCTCCGCCGCCGAGAGCGATTGCAGCGGCACGGCTTCGGAGTCGAGATCGGCATTGCCATCGAGTTGGGCGATCAGCCGCGCGAAGCGATCCACATTGCTGGCCCGGTCGGAGACGATGACGGTGTTGTTGGGGCCGGGCGCGACCTGGGCCCACTGGGGAGAGAAGGCCTTGAGGAGGTTGGCGACGCTGTTGGCGGAAGCGCGCTGGAGCTGGAAGACCTGGGTGGTTACCAGGCCCGGCACACCGCCTGAACCACGCTCATTGCCCTCGAACCGAGCCTTGTCCTCGGGAACGATTTTGATGACCTTGCCATCGGGAATGGCGACGTAGCCGAGCACGCCCAGCGCGGAGAGAAAGGTCTGATACAGAGCATCGGCGTCCATCGAGGTGGACGAGACAATCGTCACCTGGCCGCGGATGTTGGGATCGAAGAGAAAGTTTTTACCCGTCACCTCACTGACCGTCTGGATCAGGATCTTGATGTCGGCTTGGTTGAGGTTGATGGTGGTGGCGGCGCGGGCTGGAAACGTCAAATACAAAGCAGCAACGAACACAAGCCATGACAACGCCTTCATTGCCCACTCCCGTGTTTCCGATTTCGGATTTCCCTGTCTTCCTGAAGTGCTGGTAAGCGGTAGTTCACCGTGCTGGAGAGGAATGGCCCCGGATTGCAGCCGGGCTACCTCGCTGCAGCCTGGATGCGCTGGCTTAGGGTGAGCGCGACGGCACAGGAAGATGTCGTTTCATTACATATCTCCTGACCACCCTCAAATCCGGAATTAGAAGCGCTTCAAGCAATGCAAGAAGCCAAGAAACCCAGACAGGCATGGAGTGCCAGAACATATAAAGCCCAACCACGAGAGTAACCCACACAGCAATCCAAACCAATAGAAAGAAGCGCACAACGCTCCTTCTTTCAGCCGGACTTTCTACGTTCATTTGCAAGCACACTCGCCGCCAGAGCGATCACCACCGCCAGAACCATACAACAAACTTCAAACCCATCCTTTTCACGGCCGAGAAATCACTGATCCGCAAAACGCTCGGCAAGCTCAAGGCCGATGATCAGAAAACACTGCGTACTGTCATCGCAAACATCATCGGGTGAAGCAAAACCCGGCTTGCAGCCGGGCTACGCTGGCTGTCAGAGCGTAGCGGCTGACGGCATACAAAACCCCGCGCGAGGCAGGGTCGGTGGGAGTTGCTCCGCAAATATCCTGTGGGGCAGATGAAGCTTGTCCACACTACACTTGCTCAGCATACGGCCCTACGTCCCTTCATCAGCACTGAAGGTGATCATAAGAGGGATTTTTAGCTTTCCTAATTCTGAGATAAATTTTCCAGAAATTAAAAATGATGCTTGTGCGGTTTTATTCATCACACTTGTGCCCACATAAATATCCATGTGTGCATCAGAAACATTATCCAGACTCAATACGTCGATCGCGGATACTGTTTGAAAGAAAAAAAGTAGCTGTTCCAAGTGCTTTTCCACATTTCTACCTTTCAATATTACTTCTTTTGCCCATAAGCCTTTTTTGATAGTGATATTCTTGCCTTTAGAAATTTTACTCTCACCGTTTTTTTCTCTTCTCGAAGGTTCCGCATTCAGTTTTTCGGATATATACTCTGGATCCAGCTGATCGCCAAGAATATAAATCCCCACACTAATAACATCTTGGTTGCTATCCACCATCGGCGTCCCCGAGGTTGCCAATCGGTTCGCCATTTGGGTCAACAACATCGCCAGTATCCGGATTTACACCACAATCAGAAGCGCCGCCGATTGCAGAGGTTTTTCCCTTCACCCCGCGATGAAATCTGTTTTTTGCTTCTCTAGGATCAACACCATTCCGCTTCCCCCATTCGACTGCACCAGAAAGGCCATCCCAGTAGCCAGGCGGCCGACTGTTCATCATTGCCGTTTGACTGTGCGTCAGATCGTAGATGCCAACACCGATAGTCGTCCCCGTAATTTCATAAAACAAAGCGTTGACCAGTCCGCCTAATGCATATCCGCCTCTGGCAGCAAGCGCAGGGTTCAGACCGTTGGAATCCACATAGCTAATCGGATTCCCCCCGACATAGGCAAAAGGATTTGCTCCCCCTGCAAGTCCAATTGGATCGGATTGGGTATAGCGTCCTGTGCTGGCGTCGTAATCGCGGTTGAGGTTGTACCAAAGCCCCGACTCGCTGTCGTAGTATTGGCCTGGGAACCCGATGTTGAGGTCGCCGATAAGGTTGGTCGTTACCGTGCGGTCGTATGGCAGATTGTTGGCACGCCACACTACGAGCTTGGCGGTGTTGGTGACGACCTCGGGGCGGCCCAGATGATCGTTGTGCAGGTAATACACGGACGGCCCCCGCACCATCGCCACCACTTGGCCGTTGAGCCACACATAATCGGTGTAGTCGCCTAACGTCAGGGCGGTTTGCGGGAGGGTGCTGGTGTCCACCGTACTGTCCACTCGCTGATTGAGAACCGACACTTCCGACATCAATTGACCACCATCGGTGTAGTGAAAATGACGGTTGGACGGTTCCCCCTCTTTGCTGACCCGCTGGTTGAGTGCGTTGTAGTGATAGTTGGTGGTGTTGACCACCGGGCGAAGTGGCACTGCATCAGTGACTGTTTTCTTGACCCGAATCATGCGGTTGAACAGGTCATAGGTGTAGTCAAAATCACCTGATGCCCCAGTGCTGGAAGTCCGGTTTCCACGTGCGTCATGTCCAAAGTCTCGGGCATTGGCGCCAAAGGAGTGCGTCATCCGGTTCTTGCCTGCCTGCATCACCATGTTCTCGGTGAGCCCACCGCTGGTGTGTTGTAGCCAATTACTGTTGTCGTCGTAGCCCCAGGCCTGATTCCCAAGTGCAGTAGCTACACTGGTAATCCTCGCTCTGGTATCAAATGAAAAACTTTGTGTGGCATCAATATTGGCGAAGTTCTCGATCGTCGTGATTTGATCGGTTCTGTCATAAATGTGTTGCAAATTCTGAACGCTTATTGGGCCCACGGTGCCACTGGCACCACTCAATATTTGATTAATGCGGCCTTCAAGATTGTAAGTTTTAGTTCGCAATTCACCGTTTCCGAACACCATCGAAGTGAGTTGTTGCGTGGGGTTGAAGGTGATCGAATCGGCAATCGAGGTGGAGACCCCCTGAATCGATACCGCAGCAGAGCGAACGTACTCGCCGGAATAGACATAGCTGACGATATTGCCGCTCGGATAGGTAATGGATAGCGGGCGATCCAAACCGTCATAGGACCAGGCAGACGAGTAACTCAAGCCCTGCACGGTGTTTTCCTTTGAGGCGACTTGGCCGGTTTTGGTGAAGGTATAGCTCGTTGACCCGGAACTATCGCTGAAGGAGCAGAGTCGTCCGCGCCCGTTGGTGCAGCTGTCGTAGTTGAAGTATTTGGTGGTGCTGTTTGCCACTGCCCGCACCCGGCCCAGCGAGTCATAGGTGTAGGACACGCTGCCGGTCACATCTGTAACAAGGTTCGGCTGACCATCTACGTTATAGGCGATGGTCGTCAGGCCGCTGTCAGGACTGTTGATTTCGGTGCGGTTGTTGAATCCATCGTGCTTGTAGCTGGTGGTGATACCGCGATAGTCCTGGACACTCGTGACACGCCCCGCTCCGTCATTAGTCTGCCGTAAGACCTTGCTGTCGGGCGCGGTGATGGTGTCATTGCGTCCCATGCCGTCGTAGGTAAACCGGGTGATCTGGCCTAGCGCATCGGTACTGCTGGTGATCTCGTCTGCGGCATTGCGGGCATACGTGACTTTCTGAAGTCCGTTGCCGCGTTCCGCGACGAGGTAGCCTGCCTCGTTGTAGTCAAAGAAGCGACGGTAGGTCATGGACGCCCCGTTCATCGCGTATTCCGAGGTTACGTTCCCGAGAACGTCGTAGGTATTGTGTAGCGATTTACCGGTGCCGTCGCTCACTTGCGTCAGACGATTGAGCTGGTTGTAGGTCAAGGTCTTCGTGAATCCATTCGGCGAGACCGAGACGCTCTTGACGCGATCAAAGGGGCTGTACTGGTAGCTCGTGAAGCGCCCTCCGACCGAAAGCGCTTCCGTCGCCACGCGGCCTCGACGGTCGTAGGTGTATGTCGTCTGCAGGCCATTGGGATCAATCGTGCGACCAGGCAGACCCAGACCGTTGTAGCCGTCGTACGCAGTGGCATGGCCGAGGGCGTTGACCACGCTGGCCAGGTCTCCGGTCGTGTTGTAGTTATAGGTAAGGGCGTCACCAGTGCCTGCGAGAGGGCCATCCACCACCATCCGCGTCAGGAGCTTGTTCGCGGCGACGGTGTAGCTATATGTCGTGACGCGGGACTGATTCGGAACTCCGTGCGGGGATCGGTTGATGACCGTCACCTTCTTGATCCGCCGAGCGGCCGGATCACCGATCGGGTAATACTCGTATAGCGTCTCCGAAGTCAGCACCCCGGACAGCGTGACCTTGAAGTTCGTGGGCTCGCGGAGCGTCGGATCCCACACGATGTCCTCTTTGTAGGCGCCGTTACCTTGTGACTTTGATAGCACCTGACCGTCGATATCGAATTGATAGTTTGTGACGCGCCCGGCGGGATCGGTCGCCGTTTTCTTGAAGCCATTGGCATCGTAGGTAAGGCTGGCGTAGGCATTGGGGCAGCTCGTCACACCAGTTCTGAAGATGGAGCTCAGCCGCTTCTTGCCCGCGACCACTGTGTAATTGAAAGTGGAGGATGCGTTCTTGCTGTTCGTGACCTGTGTGAAGCTAGGGTCATAGGTGAAGGTGGATGTTTCGTCCCCTCCTTCAAGTCCGCTGCTCTGCACCTTGCCGTCAGCCTGGTAAGTCGCTCTTGAATGACGCACGCCGTTGTATGAGACACCCGTAAGTGCGTCGGGTAACGATCCGTTTTCGTAGTGATAGGTGATGGTCTCGTTGGTTCCCGAGGAGACTGGGCGCGTGACAGTGGTCAAATAACCATTGGCGTTATAGCCGTAGGTGTAGACGTTGCCGGCTGGATCGGTGACTTGGGACACCTTAAACACCGAAGCGCCTGACCATTGAAACTGCATGGTTCGGCCGGAGGAATGGGTGATGTTCGTGAGCAGATTGCTGCTGTAATTGAATGTCCAGCCTACTCCATACTCATTATTGACCGAGAGTGGGGCACCTTTCAGCGAATAGGTCTCGACGGCATTATCCTCTCGGATTAACTGCCAATTGCCACTCAACTCCAGACGGGGCGTTGGTTTCGTCGGACTTGTACGATATGTGCCAGAAGACGGCTCCAGCGTATATGTGAATCGTTCGCCATTGGGCCGCCAGGACTGGATGGACGCGATGTTGGCGGTGGGGCATGTGGTGACCGACGATCCCGGGAAGTATCCGCACGTGCCTCCACCGGAATAGTTGAATTGCAAGCTGATGTCGATCGACGAGTCCCACTTCTGCCCAAATGACGGATTAGAGCGGCCATAGTTCTTGCTGTAAGTGCGCTTCAGTTCGAGCGCCATCTCTCCAAGGGAGTCAAAGTCGGAGTGCGCAAGAAACTTGCTGCCGGTTGCAATAACTACCGGATGGGGGGCTTTGCAGGATTGTGTTTCTGTATCAACGTCCGCCTTGACAAGCTCGCGCTCTGCGCGAGACGCAGATCCTCCCGGAGAATCATAGAGGCTTCCAGAAGGACCTCCTCGATCTAGCGATGATCGATACTCGCAATGTGGAGGGGAGACATTTGTGACATGTCCATTGGTTCTGGTAACGTAAACATAACATTCAGCAAAAACTGACTGTGGCGCCAAGATGAGCAGAAAAAAAATAAGAAGCAAAGATTTAGGCGAAAAGTCTAAAAACGCTGATTGCTTGTGTCGCGTCGCTCTTCTATACATTGATGAAACCGCTGCAATTGAATTCATGGTCCAATCCATAATTTCTTAACGCACCAAAGAAGGGATTATTGTTGTATTGAACAAGAGGCTTTTGAAAATATTTATACTGGTCAAAACAGCTGTCTCTGCAGAATGTGTTGTCTAGAAAATTTCATTGGCAGCAAGCTCCATCGATTATTGGTTAATTCCGCAGATTGTCGATGATTCTCCCATGGCAGATCCCCTTAAACGTATCTTCATCCCACCGGGACGCAGCGGCCTGTTACATCCCTCGTAGCCCACTGATCGTCAGCATCCCACTGACGCCTAGCACGACCCGACGGCACTTAGCGCATCCCGGCACCTTGCTATCACATGCATTGACATCCCTTGCCAAGTGAATGCTGAATAATCAGCGCATCTGAAAGTCAGGCGCCACCGCTGTCCCGCGACGGACTGCGCAGGACTCTGATATCGCAAAGAATATTTTTCGAGAGAGAGCGGCTTCAGCAATGCTCGCGTCGAATAATTGCTAGTTCAGATCTCAACGACACGGTCGGCACTCAGCGCTCCGAGATTGCGCAAGCTCCCAAGGCCATACGTAGACTCTGAATTTGAGTGAGCGCCAACAGAATGACCTCCATGTCATCTTGTGGAGACGAAAACCGGCACTGTTCCGCTGCGGGTCTCACGTCCGCTACTCGTCAACCAACGACGATTTGTCTCTGACTTGTGTGCGTTTCTGAATCAACCACGGCTTGATGTAGAGCAGATAGATCGCGATGCAGAAGCCGATGACCCCGCACAGCAAGACGATCACCAGCATGGCGCGACCCGGATCACGAAACATGTTCGCATTCAATCCGGCAAGCAGCACGAGCAACAACGGTGTGAGGTAGGCCAACTGAAACCATCCGAACCAAGCTGCCCAACGACTGGCGGTCAGGCGCACGCCAAAGGGCCCACGGCTGAGGTTGCCAGTGCGCCGAAACAGCTTGATCTCGGCATCTGTCAAATCCTTCTCGTGCTTGAGCGCAATCAGTGCAATGCGATCACGCTTGGGCCAATCGAACCCGGATCCAAACCGACGGCGAAACTGCTTCTCGTCCCGGATGACTTCGGCATCGGAGAGTTCGTCGTCGAGCGGCTCCGTCTCCTGTAACAAGCGCCGCAACTCCTCCAACGCGTCATCGAGCGGCGGCTTGTCAGACGTCTTGCGGCGAATCGGCGTGACCTTGTTGGAGGGCTTTTCGTTCGGGGGTTTGCGGTCGTCGTCCATCGGATCTTTCAAGTTCAAGCAGCAATGGAAAGCACGTCGCCGACGTAGTCGGAGTCGGCGCGACCGCGCATCACACATTGCTCGTAGGCAATACGAATGGCGCGCGCTCTTTTGGCAGGCTCCATCTTGCGGCGATGCTTGGTGAGCCAGCCATCGATCATCACGATGACCTTCTCCAGCAGATCAACGTCGATACGGCGATTGCCGATGTGCATCGGCACATCGCCCGGCCCGGTCAGCACCCAGAGTGGGTCGATGAGAAAAACGTCGCAGAGCAGCTTGAACAGCGCGACCGGCATCTCCCGCTCGCCGCGCTCGTAGTTGGCGTAGGCCCTAGGCGACAGACCCAGTCGTGCCGCGAAGTCCACCTGCGTCAGCTGACTGGCAGCACGCACAGCCATCAGTCGCTGACCGATAGCGATATTAGATTGATCTGTTGACAGACTACTCATTTATGCCGAATATATGTGAGTCACATTATTTCGACTCACGCTATCACATATGTGCCCGCGACTGGAACAGCACGAGAACATCAAGATGCGCCTGCGGCTCGCGGGCAGCTCGCTCGCGCACATCGCCCGCGAACTCTCGTTGGCACCAACCACCGTCACCAGTGTCTGCCAGGGGTTTCGGCGCTCTCGCCGGATCGAGTCCGCTGTAGCTATCAAGTTGGGGATTACTCCTCAGATGCTTTGGCCGGATCGGTATTCACACGATGCCGGTGCAAGAGCGCATCACCGACACCTTTGCCAAGGAGGCCAGACACCCAGTTCGACCCACTGCTGAGATTTACTCAGCGGGCACGCAAAAGGCCCACGCCTTTTGTAGACGTGAGCCTTGAGATGCTTTGTCGATTTCGACCCCGACATCTGTATTCTCATTTCTGCCTGATCCCTTGTCAAGAAAAGCGATCTCGATTCGAGGTTGATGGCTGTTTGCTGCCCTTGATAAGCCTCAGTGCGGGTGCCCGCTCCCCCTGGAACCCCATTGAGAGTACAGATGAATCTGAAAGACCTTTGTCGGCTCGTGCTGACAACTTCCCTATCGAATCGACAGATCGGCCACATCGTCGATGTGTCCCACAACACAGCGGGTCGCTACCGTGATCGCTTGCTCGAAGATCAGCTGTCCTGGATCGAGATTTCGATGCTGTCCGACGCCGAACTGGAGAAGCGGCTCAATCAAGGCCGCGCGCAGGCGAAGCAGCGGTTTGTGGAACCCGACTTCACCTACGTCTACAACGAGCTGCGCAAGCCGGGCGTAACCAAGGCCCTGCTGTATGAGGAATACGCCGCTGCCGTGAAAGAGGGCGTGATGTCGGAAACGGAGTTCCGTCGTCGCTACAAGGCCTTCAGGAAGACGATGTCAGTAGTCATGCGCCAGCCCCGCATGCCGGGCTATCAGCTGTTTCTGGATTACAGCGGCTTCAGGCCGCGTGTGACCGATCCGAAGACGGGCGAAACGCGGCAGGTGGAGGTCTTCGTCGCGGTGCTGGGTGCCAGCCGAAAAACCTTTGCTTTCGCCAGCGAGACCCAGAACCTTCGTGATTGGTGCGAAGCCAATGTCAGGGCCTTGGAGTTTTTTCAGGGCGTGCCGACCCTGCTGGTGCCGGACAACCTCAAGGCGGCCGTGGATCGCATCACCAAAAACAAAGTCCAGATCATCAATCACACCTACTCAACATTAGCGACGCACTACGATTCCTTCGTGCTACCGGCGCGCGTGCGTGAGCCTACGGACAAGGCCCCGGTCGAGATAGGTGTGAAACTCGTGAAGAGCTTCATCTTCGCGCGCCTTCGCAACCGCACCTTCTTTTCGATCGACGAGCTGAATCAGGAGATCGAATACATGCTGCGCATGCTCAATGACCGGCCCATGCGCGGGCATCAGGGGAAATCACGGAACCAGCTGTTCGAGGAGCTGGATCGGCCAGCCTTGAAGCCCATGCCGGTAGAGCGCTTCGAGTTTTCTGATTGGAAGCTGGGCATCACGGTGGCACAGGACTACCACGTTGTCTGGGAGGATCACTACTACTCGGTGCCTTACCGCTACGTCGGTGCCAGGGTGAATCTGCGGGCGTCGGCGAAGCTGATCGAAGTGTTTCACAAGAACGACAACTTCCCGATTGCGACGCATCTGCGCAGCAACGTCATCGGCGGTACGACCACCAATCCAGAGCATCAGCCCCCCGCGCACCGCGCTTTCGCGCAGGACGATTCGGCGGAGCTGATCATCTGGGCTGAGCGCTCGGGCGCTTCGATCAGTGGCTTCATGAAGGCCCACATCGCCAAGCACCGCAAGCCACAGCTGTCGCTTCAGGCTTCCCGAGGGTTGAAGAACCTGGCGCGGCAGCATGGCGTCGAGCGTCTGGACGCGGCGTGCAATCGCGCTTTGCGGCTGCAAGCCACCAGCGTCAGCTCGGTGCGCTCAATGCTTCAGCGCGGCATGGAGTCCGCGCCGCTGCGCGGTGAAGCCGCCAACGACCCACTGCCAGCGCACGAGAACGTGCGCGGTGCGATCTACGGCTAACCACAACCATCTATCAGGACCACGCCATGACCATTCAAAACACACTCAATCAGCTGCGCACCCTTCGTCTCTCTGGCATGCACGAGGGGCTGAGTCAGCAGCTCAATCAATCCGCATTCCTTGGCATGGCCTTCGAGCAGCGTCTGCAAATGCTGGTCGATGCGGAAACGAGCTATCGGGATACCAATCGCTACAAGCGCATCTTGCGCAATGCCAGACTCAAGGTGCAGGCGCAGCCGGAGGACATCATCTTCACCCCAGATCGGGGGTTGGATAAGGCGGTGGTGGGTGACCTGCTGAGCTGTGCCTGGATTTGGCAGCAGCACAACGTGCTGATGACCGGGCCGACCGGGTCGGGCAAGACCTGGCTGGCCTGCGCGCTGGCGGTGGAAGCAGCGCGCAAGGGGATCACCATCGCCTACCGCCGCACGGCTCGCATGCTGGAGGAAATGGCGATTGCACACGAGGATGGCTCGATCCTGCGTGTGCGGAATCAGCTGTCCAAGGCGCAGCTGCTCATCTTGGATGACTTCGGCCTGACGCAGCTGAGCAACCGCGGGCGGGCTGACTTGCTGGAGCTGATCGATGACCGGGTCGGCAAGGCATCGACCATCGTGATGGGGCAGATGCCGGTGCGGGAATGGCACGGCTTCATCAATGATCCGGCACTCGCCGATGCAATCCTGGATCGGCTGGTGCATAGCAGCATGAAGCTGGCGCTCAAGGGCGAGTCGATGCGCAGGCTGAAGGCGCCTCCTGGTCAGTAGCTTGGCGGTGGTGGTCAGTTACACGGCGGCGCTGGGCAATTGCTTGGCGCTGCTGGTCAATTCACTGGTGTCGGTGGGCAGCGATTTGGTGAAAATGTGCAAGTCTCTGGCGGGGCTGGTCAGATGAGGTGGCGTTGCGCGGTCAACTGATTTGGCGCTAGTAGGCAAGTGAGCGGTTTTATGTACCTCGTCAGCCCCGATGATGTCCAAGCTAGGAACGGGAGCCACTGGTCACGCTAGGTTTCTGCGAGGTCAAGGTGATCAGGAGTAAAATCAGAAGCGTCTTTTCAAACATCGGCTCTGTTCGGTCAAGACTGGTCAACTGCACACGAGCAGGTTGATTTGAATATGATTGATCCAACGGGAGCAGCAACAAGCGGACCACCGACCGCTGATCAGTGCAATGCCGCGAGTGGGTCCGTGCACGCCGGCCGTGAACCGCTCGAGGGCGTTGATTCCCTCAGATGCCCTCGGGCATCGCGGGTCTCCTAGAACTGATCCGTAACATTCTCGATTGGCATGAGGCCAGAACGCCCTCTGGTTCCCGCGTGAATCCCTACCTGAGATCTCGGGACGGATGCCCTAAGTGCGTTCTTTTCGTTGTGAGCCGCAAGTTGTTGATTTTATGGGCGTCCAGAATTTTCATTCTGCTCTGGCCCAACATTCGGCCGATATGCGAATTGGAGGCCAACTTATTTTGTCTCTGCCAGACATCCAGTGACCATACTTTGTCGCCGGTTCCGCGCCCAACTTAATTTACAAACGCTCATTATTTGGTTGCGAGTGGTGCGCGCGCTTCTGGCGCGGCGAGGTGGATGGCGAATGTTAGCCAAATCAGCGGCAGCAGGCTGGCCACGGCAAAGGCCGCACTCAGGCCCCAATGGCCTTTCACCGCGCCGACCAGGCTGGCACCGATCATGGGGCCGAGAAACTGCGCGCTGGAATAGACACCGAGAGCAGCACCACGGCGATCCGCAGGGGCGCGGCGGGAGATCAGCGAGGGCAGCATCCCCTCCAGACTGTTGAAGGCGATGAAGAACAAGGCGAGTGCGGCGATAAGACCGAGCGGCTCTGTGTGCAGGGCCGAGAGCAGGGCGAGGCTTACCGCCAGCGTGACGATGAGGCTCAGGAACAGCCCGCGCACTTCGCCACGCTGTTCGGCACGTTTCACCAGCGGGAATACCGGCAGGATGGAGATCAGCAGCACCGGCAGGTACAGTTTCCAGTGCTGGGTGCTGACGAGCAGCAGGGTGTCGGTAATGGCAAACGGTGCGGCGACGAACAGGCCTGTGAGCAGCGCATGCAGGATCAGGATGCCGCCATCCAGCCGCAGCAGTTGTGGGTCGCGCAGCACGCTCATTACCCCGGCATTGCTGGCCTGCGGCTTGGGGGCTGCCGGTACCAGCCAGAGCACGACGGGGATCGCGCACAGCGCCAGCATGCCCGTGGCCTGGAAGATGCCCGGCACGCCAATCACGCCTGCAACGATCGGCCCAGCAACCAACGCGCCGATGAAAGCCGTACCCATGCCGATGCCGAGAATCGCCATCGCAGTGGTGCGCACGCTGTCGCGGGTGAGATCGGCCAGCAGCGCCGAGACTGCCGATGACACGGCGCCCAGGCCCTGCACGGCGCGGCCCAAAGTGATCCAGAACAGATCGTCACTGGCACCGGCCACGAAGCTGCCCAGTGCGAACAGGATCATGCCGATGACGATGATGGGCTTGCGACCGAAACGGTCGGAGGCCATGCCGAGCGGGATTTGCAAGCCTGCCTGCACCAGACCGTAGATGCCGATGGCCAGACCAATCTGGAAATCGGTGGCGGGTGTGGGCAGGCCATGCGCGTAGAGCGCGAACACCGGCAGGATCATGAACATGCCGATCATGCGCAGTGCGTAGATCAGTGCGAGACCAATGGTGGCGCGGATTTCAAGTGCGTTCATTGGCGGCGTTGCAAAAAGTCGGCGATGGCATCGGCTCCGGCAACGACGCTGTCGCCGACCGCCGCACGGCCCTCGGCATCGAAATGTGTGCTGAAGCTGTCGCAGACGAATGCGCGTTGGGCGGCAAGCCACTGGCCGTGCTCTGCGGTGGCACGCGCAAGTGCTGCGGGCAGTGCATCAAGATCACGCAGTACGGGCCCCACTTGCCAGAACGGATAGTCCGGCGAATCGCGCCAGTCGACGCCATGGGCGTCGAGAAACACGCAAGGCCGGGGACGCAGCAGAAACTCGCAGACCTGGCTGCTGACATCACCGAGATAAATGTCGGCGGCATGCGTGTAGGTCATGTCGATGCTACGCGTGCTGCCGGTGTCGATGAGCAAATGCGGGAGGTTGCGATAGCGGTCGAGCGCACGGTGTAGTGAGGCGCGCTGGTGGTCGAACAGGCGGATGTGCGGCGCGAAGATGAGGTTGTAGTCGCGGCTGGCTGCAAAGAAGTCCAGCAGCTCGAAACCCAGCTTGGGCCACGACGACAGCGTCGCCAGAAAATGCGGGTTGTAGAGCACGGTCGGGCGCGCCTGCTCGAACAGGCGCGGTGCTTGCATATCGAGCCGCCGCACGAGGTCGAACTTGGGGTAGCAGCCGGTGTGATAGTGACCGGGGCGCACCAGACCCTCGTTGAGGTAGCGCTGCAATTGGGTCTTGCCGGGGACCATCACGAAATCGAACCGCCGGATGTCTGGCGCATAGGTGATGGCCCGCCCCGGCGGCCCATGCTGGCCGTAGATCAGCTTGAGCTTTGGCAGCCCCAGTCTGCGCAGCAGCAGTGAGGTGCGCTCCGGCACCACTGCGGCATCGAACGCCTTGAAATAGCTGCGGTTGCTGACCAGCATGAAGCCCTTGGGCGGCACGCCCTCCGCCGAGCGCGCTTGCAGCCAGCGGCCGATGGCGTTGACTTTCAGCCGGTCGATTTGCAGCCGGGCCTTTGGGTAGAGCGGCAGCAGTTGCCGTACGAAAATCTCCTGCGCATTGGTGGTGCAGGCGATGTGAACGGTGTAGCCGGGACGCGAGGCCAGCTCGGCGGCGAGCGGAAAGCTGTGTGGAATCTGGTGCGCTTGCGCGATGTAGGGAAAGACGATCTTCATCGGCACTGCGGCGGCGCGGGTGTGGATAAGAGTATGCAGGCCGGAAAACACGTCACAGTCAGTGACGGACAAGGCAGGGGACGTATAGTAGCCGATCCCATTTCGGCTTTAAGTAGAGGCAGCTCGCATATGTCCATGGACGCTATCCGCATCCGCGGCGCTCGCACCCACAACCTCAAGAATGTTTCGCTGACACTGCCGCGCGACAAGCTGATCGTCATCACCGGCTTGTCGGGTTCGGGCAAATCCTCGCTGGCGTTCGACACCCTGTATGCCGAAGGCCAGCGGCGCTACGTGGAGTCGTTGAGCGCCTATGCGCGGCAGTTCCTGAGCATGATGGACAAGCCCGATGTGGACTCCATCGAAGGACTTTCGCCCGCCATTTCCATCGAGCAGAAAAGCACCAGCCACAACCCACGTTCGACGGTGGGCACCGTCACCGAAATCCAGGACTACCTGCGCCTCCTGTTCGCCCGCGTTGGCACGCCACGCTGCCCCGATCACGCGGTGACACTCGAAGCGCAGAGCGTCTCGCAGATGGTTGACCACGTCTTGGCACTGCCAGCCGAGAGCGCCTGGATGATCCTCGCCCCGGTGGTGCGTGGCCGCAAGGGCGAGCACGCCGACTGGTTCGAGCAGCTGCGCGCGCAGGGCTTCGTGCGCGTGCGGGTCAACGGTCATGTGCACGAGATCGACGCAGTACCTGCGCTCAACCGCAAGCTGAAACACGACATC
This sequence comes from Nevskiaceae bacterium, assembly GCA_021731445.1. Taxonomy (GTDB): domain Bacteria; phylum Pseudomonadota; class Gammaproteobacteria; order Nevskiales; family Nevskiaceae; genus Stagnimonas. The sequence goes on from JAKFXK010000049.1 coordinate 22,771, forward strand.
GAGGTGGTGGTAGATCGCTTCAAGGTGCGCACCGATGTGAAGCAGCGGTTGAGCGAATCCTTCGAAACTGCCCTGCGTTTAAGCGATGGACTCGTGCTGGTCGCGCCTCACGGGGACGCCAACGCAGCGACCGAAATCACTTTCAGCAACCGCATGGCCTGCCCGCACTGCGGCTACTCGGTGCCTGAGCTCGAGCCGCGCCTGTTCTCGTTCAATGCACCGCATGGGGCCTGTCAGACCTGCGATGGCCTGGGCAACCTGCAGGTGTTCGACCCGGATCGCGTCGTGGTCGCGCCCGATCTCTCGCTGTCGGATGGTGCGGTGAAGGGCTGGGATAAAAAGAACGCCTATTACTGGGCGCTCATCAAGAGCCTCGCCAGTCACTACGGCTTCGACACCGACAAGCCCTTCAACAGGCTCGCGGTCAAGATGCAGAATCTGGTGCTGCATGGCAGCGGTGAAGAAAAACTGCAATTCACCTACCCCGATGTGCATGGCAAGACGGTCACGCGCTCGCATCGCTTCGAGGGGATCATCCCCAACCTGCAACGCCGCTACAAAGAGACCGAGTCGATGGCGGTCAAGGAAGAACTCTCGCGTTACCTCAGCAGCAAACCCTGCCCGGATTGCAGCGGCGCGCGCTTGAACCGCACCGCACGCAACGTCTTCGTCGCGGATCGCCCCCTCCATGCGCTGACAGCCCTCTCCATCCGCGATGCCGAAGTCTGGTTCAGACAGATGACCCTGCCGGGCCACAAGGGCGAGATTGCAGAGAAGATCCTGAAAGAAATCGTCGCGCGACTGGGTTTCCTCAACAACGTCGGACTCGATTATTTGACCCTCGCGCGCAGCGCCGAGACCCTGAGCGGTGGCGAGTCGCAGCGCATCCGGCTCGCTTCCCAGATCGGCGCAGGGCTGGTGGGCGTGATGTACGTGCTGGATGAACCGAGCATTGGTCTGCATCAGCGCGACAACGAGCGCCTGCTGAAAACGCTGGTGCACCTGCGCGATCTGGGTAACACAGTGATCGTGGTCGAGCACGATGAAGATGCCATCCGCAGCGCCGATTACGTGGTGGACATCGGCCCCGGGGCGGGCGTGCATGGCGGGCGCATCGTCGCCGAAGGCACGGCCACGCAGGTGATGGCGAACCCCGCTTCGCTGACCGGAAAATATCTGAGCGGCGAGGTGAAGATCGAGGTGCCGAAGACGCGCCACCAGGCTGATCCCAAGAAGATGATCGTCATCGAGTCCGCCACCGGCAACAATCTCCAGAACGTGACGGTGGAAATACCCTGTGGCCTGTTCACCTGTGTCACCGGAGTCAGCGGCAGCGGCAAGTCCTCGCTGATCAACGACACCCTGATGCACTACGCGGCGCGACATCTGAATGGTGCGGCAGCGCGCTGGTCTGCGGTGAAAGCCATCAAGGGCATGGAGCATCTCGACAAGCTGGTGGACATCGACCAGTCGCCGATCGGCCGCACGCCGCGCAGCAACCCCGCCACCTACACGGGTCTGTTCACACCGATCCGCGAGCTGTTCTGCGAGGTGCCGGAATCACGGGCGCGCGGCTACGAGGCGGGGCGCTTCTCCTTCAACGTCAAGGGCGGGCGCTGCGAGACCTGCGAGGGGGATGGCCTGATCAAGGTGGAGATGCACTTTCTGCCGGATGTCTACGTCACCTGCGACACCTGCAAGGGCCGCCGCTACAACCGCGAGACCTTGGAGATCAAGTACAAGGGCAAAAGCATCGACGAGGTGCTGGGCCTCACCGTCGAGGCCGCGCACGAGTTCTTCAAGCCCGTGCCCTCGCTCGCTGCCAAGCTCAAGACGCTGCTCGACGTGGGCCTCTCCTACATCACGCTGGGGCAGAACGCGACCACGCTCTCTGGCGGTGAGGCGCAGCGCATCAAGCTCGCCAAGGAGCTTTCACGGCGCGATACGGGCCAGACGCTCTACATCCTCGACGAGCCGACGACGGGCCTGCATTTCCACGATGTGGCGCAGCTGCTGAAAGTGATCGAGCGCCTGCGTGACCACGGCAATACGCTGGTGGTGATCGAGCACAACCTCGATGTTATCAAGCGCGCCGACTGGATACTCGATCTGGGGCCAGAGGGCGGCAACGGTGGCGGGCGCATTGTGGCGCAGGGCACGCCGGAGCAAGTTGCCCAGGTCAAGGGCAGCTACACCGGGCACTTTCTGAAAGCAATGCTTTGAGGCCTTACAGCGCCATCACCAGTACGTCGCAGGTCGCCTTGCCGATCACACTTTGGTCGGTGTGCGCGAGCAGCCGCGCGAACCAGCCTTTGTGATGGTGATGGCCGATGACGATGAGGTCGGCCTTCAGATCACGGGCGCTGTCGAGGATGCCGTGGTCGATGTGATTGACCACCAGATGGATATCGCTCTCCGCGATGCCGAGCGGCGCGCAGCTCGCAGACAGGCTTTGGTGCATCCGCGCGCGCAGTTGCACAGCCCAGCTCGGGTCGGCGGCAAGTCCGGAGAGCACCGGCACCCCCATGCCAGCATCGACGGCGAGCGAATCGACCAGTGGCGGTAGCATCACCGAAAGCACGCTCAACCGGCTATTGAAGGTTTTTGCCAAGGCGTGAGCCTTGTTCAGCAAGGCGCCGCGGTCTTCGGTGGCATCCACGGCCACCAGCAGATGTTTGTAGCTCATCACGACCTCCTTCGATTTCAAAGGTGCAGTGAAAGATTAACGACCTTCAAGCCTGAACCGCAGCTGTACGTCTGCTCGTGGTATGCCGCATCAGGCCCTCTTGCGCAACACTGGCAATCAACCGTCCCTGGCGATCGTAGATCAGTCCGCGCGCCATGCCGCGCGCGCTCTGGGCGCTGGGCGAGTCCATGCAGTACAGCAGCCAGTCATCGACCCGCGCATCGCGGTGGAACCACAGCGCATGGTCGAGGCTCGCCACCTGCATATCTGGCGAATACCAGCTTCTGCCGTGCGGCCTGAGGGCGGTGCCGATCAGGTTGAAATCGCTGGCGTAGGCGAGCAGACAACGGTGCAGCATCGGGTCTTGCGGCAGCGCGCTGCCGATGCGGAACCAGATGGCCTGGCGCGGCAGCGTCACATCGGGCTTCAGCGGGTTCCAGGGGTAGACGGGTCGGAACTCCACGGCCGGATGACGGGTGAGCGAGGCACGGATGCGCGGATGCACCTCGCCAGCACTTGCCAGCCAGTCGTCGATCAGCACGGTGGTCGGCTTGAGTGCTTCTGGCGGCGGCACTTCGGGCATCGTCGTCTGGTGTTCGAGCCCGCCCTCGGCGACCTGGAACGAGGCAATCATCGACAGGATCGGTCGCCCATGCTGGATCGCCTGCACCCGCCGCGCGCTGAAGCTGCCGCCGTCGCGGATGCGGTCCACCTCGTAGACGATGGGCGCGGCCATGTCGCCCGGCAGCAGGAAGTAGGCGTGCAGGGAGTGTGGCGTCCGGCCCTCCACCGTGCGGCTCGCTGCCACCATCGCCTGGCCGATCACCTGTCCGCCGAACACGCTGCGGCCACCGAGATCGCGCGATACCCCGCGAAACAGGTTGACCTCCAGCGTCTCCAGATCGAGCACGGTGATGAGGTCTTGCAGCACCTGCGCCGAGGTGAGGGTGGGCAGTGTTTCAGGGCTTACGTCGGGCATGGTGCGCCTTGGGGAATGGAGTGCACCATTATCCTGTCCCTCACCGGTTTAGTGCTCGCGATAGTCGAGATCACGCCCCCAGGTTTCGCGCAGTTTCCATAGTGAAGCCAGGCCCAGGGCAAACACCACGACGCCCAGTCCGAGCGTGGCGGGGATCAGCCCTGTCATCGGCTTCATGGCTTGCAGGCTCAAGGTGACGGGCACCGTCATCGCCCGCACCACATTCGGCACCGAGGTGGCGACGGTGGCGCGCAGGTTGGTGCCGAACTGCTCGGCGCTCATGGTGATGAAGGCTGTCCAATAACCCTGAGCGAGGCCGATTGCCAGCATCAGGCCGATGTAGGTCTCGCGGTCGGGTGCGCGCAGCAGCGCCAGCACCAGCGCGGCAAGGGCAACGAGACAGACGGCAATCACTTTCTTGCGGCTGTGCAGCCACTCGCTGATGAGGCCGGAGAACGCCGAACCAATCGCAAGACCCGAGGCCTGCCAGAGCAGCACGTCGGCAACGCGCAGTGGTTGTTCAAAGCCCAGCGCCTTGCCGTACTCGGGCGCGAAGTTCACGAACAGCGCGGAGACGTACCACAGCGGTACCCCGACCGCGACGACCTGGGCGAAGCGCAGTGCTGGCCTGGCGCGCCCGAACAGCAGACCCCAGTTGCCCTGATCGGCTTCGCCCCGGTGCTGCTCGAACATCGCCGACTCCTTCAGCACCGCGATGCGCAGGGCCAGCACCAAGAGGCCCATACCGCCGCCGAGGCCATAGGCCCAGCGCCAGTCGAGTTCGCCGCCGATGAGAGCGGCGGTGAGGGCGCCGAGCAGTCCCAGGAAGGAGATGGCCGTGGTGCCATAGCCACGCAGGTTTTTCGGCAGCAGCTCCGAGATCAGTGTGATGCCGGCGCCCAGCTCGCCTGCCAGTCCCACGCCGGCGAGAAAGCGCAACAGTGCGTACTGCTCGACGTTGGTCACGAAGGCATTGGCGATATTGGCGATGGAATACAGCGCAATGGTGGCGATGAGCGCGCGCTTGCGTCCAAAGCGGTCGCCGATCCAGCCCCAGAAAAAGCCACCGAACAACATGCCGATCATCTGCAGGTTGAACAGGCGGATGCCCCAGGTGGTATTGGCTTCACCGACCACGCCGAGGTCGGTGAGCGAAGCGACGCGCACGACGCCGAAGATGACGATGTCGTAGAGATCGACGAAATAGCCGAGTGCGGCAGCGGCGACAGCGAGCGCGTAGGCGGGGCTTTTGCTCTGCATGTCAGTGGCTCATGTACAGCCCGCCATTCACCGGGATGTTGGTCCCGGTGAGATAGGCAGATTCGGGGGCCACAAGAAACACCACGACGCGGGCAATCTCATCGGGGCGACCCATTCGGCCGAGCGGGATCTGCGCGTTCACCTTGGCGAGCGCCTCGGGCTTGATCGCCGCCGTCATCGGCGTGGCGATGTAGCCGGGTGAGACGGTGTTGACGGTCACGCCCTGTGCGGCACCCTCCTGTGCCAGCGCCATGGTGAAGCCGTGCATCCCGGCTTTCGCCGCCGAGTAGTTGGCCTGCCCGAACTGGCCTTTCTGGCCGTTGACCGAGGCGATGTTGACGATGCGGCCAAAGCCGCGCGCGCACATGCCTGCGAACACGGGATGAGTGGCGTTGAAGACGCTGTCGAGATTGCTGCTCAGCACCTGCCGCCATTGCTCGGCACTCATCTTCACGAAGCGCGCATCGCGGGTGATGCCCGCCGCATTCACCAGCACATCCACCGGGCCAATCTGCGACCCGATGGTCTGCATCGTCTTGCTGCTGGTTTCGTTGTCGGCGAGGTCCGCGAAGAACGCCGCACAGCCTGGGCGCATGGCCAGCCACTCCGCCGCACGCACCTCGGCGCTGGGGTGATCGAGCGCCACCACGCGATGGCCTGCCAACACCAGCGCATCGACAATCGCGCTGCCGATTGCGCCCAGTCCGCCGGTCACTACGGCTGTCTTCTGCGTCATCTGCCTTTCTTCCTCTTGCCATCGTAGTCTGCGGCGGTGCCGGGGTCGTACTGTCGCTGCAAGCTGCGCTCGGCCTCGATCAGTTCGAGACTGATGTCGTAGTCGAGAATCAGCGGTGCACTCCGGCGGCCATCGGGTGCAATCGCCATTGCGGTGAGCCGCAGCGGCCCGGCGACATACACCGGCGCGGTGTACAGCGGCGAGCCGCTGTTGGGTGGGGTGCCGCTGGTGGTATAGACGATGAAGGCTTCCGGCTCGCTGGCGGTGAGCGTGACCTTGATCGGGTTCTGGTAGCTCTTCGCCATCTGCGCGCTGCTCACGGTCAGCTTGCCCGGCGCAAGCGGTTTGTCACCTCGCTTGTAGCGTGCGAGCGCGCTCGACAGGCCCGTCGCCGAATTGTGTGCGTAGCAGCTGGTTACAATGCCCGGCTCCAGTTGCAGCGACTGCACCACGGCGTTGCGCGCATCGGGGTTCTTCTCGCCGGTGGCGCAGTGCAGCGCGGCTTCGGGCTGGTCGACGCTCAAGCTGTCGCCCTTGCGCACGATGGCAGGCAGTTCGGCTGTGCGCGAGGGTTCCGGTGCCTGCTTCAGCCACGCGATCATCGCGTCCATCGTCTCCGGCTTGCGCGGCAGTTCGAGATGGTCGTACCAGGTGCCATGCTCGCGGTTGTAAGGGAGGTTGTAGGCTCCTTCGAGCGCGGAGGAGTCCTGCTGTGGCTTGGGGAACAGCACATCGCCCCAGCCGGTGCCGTCGTAGAGCGTCATGTAGCGCGTCGCCCCCGGCGTCTCGCCTCCGGCATTGAGCTGCGTGAGCCAGGGGCTGCCGGGTGCCAACTCGAAGGCCACACCCCGGTTCTGTCCCCGCGAGTACATGTCCGCTGTCCAGACGCCATCGTTGGCGCCGCAGGCCGCGATGAAACTGCGCACCTTGTGCCAGCTGTTGGTCTGCTTCATCCATTGCCGCACCAAGGTCACGCCCAGTGAGTGGCCGATGATGTCCACCTGCCGCACGGGCTGGCCGGTCTCCTTGCTGAGGTGCTGCATCACGCTGTTGACGATGCGCTCGACGCTCGGCACCGAGAGATCAGCCGAGTCGAAATAGCGTACGTTGTCCCAGCCATAGCCGAGCGACCACAGGCCCGCATCGGCAAAGCCCCGGGTCTTGAAGTGCGCACGCGCAGGCAGCCAGTAGCGTGCCGAGACGGTGTTGCCGTGTATGAAGATCAGCGGGGTGTGGTCGAGCGGGCCACTGCCGCCGAAACCCGGCATCGGCTGGCCGGTCTCGTGTGATTTTGGCGGCGTGTAGCCGGTTGGAAAATCACTGAGCGTGTAAGGCTTGAGGCCGATGGCGGGCAGCAGTATCTCGCGCGGCGCGCAGGCGACCGTCATCGCCACGATGAAGGTCGTCCCCGCGAAAGCGGGGACCCAGGAAAACCGCTGACGTATCACCGCGAACAACAAAATGATGTGCTTCATGTCAGGGTGCCCAGAAGAGGTGGACGAGCCTCAGCTCGAAGAACGGCGAGGCCGAGACCGCCGCCGCCTCCTGCACGCCGAACAGCGTCGAAGTGACTTGCGAGGTGGCGTTGCCCGGCCCGCAGTCTTCTCTCGTGCAGACATCGAACACCACGTCGATCTGGCTGCCGCGTCCGCCGATGGGCTTGGCGACGCGTGCCTGCACTACGGTCGAGGCGCGGTAGACATAGCTGATACCGGTGGTCAGCAGCGTGCCCTGTACGCCATTGTCCTCATACGGCCCGGCACGCGGATTGAGATAGAACTGGTCGCTGCCGGGGTTGTCGCAGAGCTGCTGCGACACCACTGGGCCTAGCGCCACCCCCAGCATGTTGCCGGTGCGGGTGATGCCGTTGTTGGTGTTGTCGCAGGCGCTCTGTGGGGAGAGCGGCTGATCCTCGAAGTTGACCGTCACCTTGTCGTAGCCGTTGGAGCCGACGCTCTTGCGGTACGAGAAGCCCACGTCCGCAAACCAGTGCTCACTGAACTTCCAGGCGAAGTTGATCTCACCGTTGTAGACATCGGCGATGCGCGTGGGCGTGAGACCGCCGAACGAGGGTTTGTCGTTGTCGCCATTGAGCTGGTAGGCCACCGTGCCGTCGATATAGACGCGCCCGAACAGCTCCGAGTGGAAGGCCAGCTGCGGGATGACGCTCCAGTAGTTGGTGCCGGTATTCAGCGCCGCGCGCTGGTCGTAGCGGCCAATGGGAAACTTCACCGTGGTGGCAAGCAGGCCATTGGCTTTCACCGGCCCGGCACGCAGTTCGCTGCTGTAGATGCCGCAGAGGCCGAACAGATCACCCAGGCCATTGCTGCCGGGTCGCTGGTTGAACAGCCGCACGCGGTTGGCGATGGCCCCGGTGTTCTGCTGGTAGCTGACGCTGCCGATGGCGCGGCAGAACTGCGAGTGGTTTTTGAGTATGGGGATGTTGCTGTCGCGGAACAGGTTGCCGATCCACAGCGCCTTGTAGAGAAACAGCACTGCGTCGGTGGAGTCGCCCGCCGGCACAAAGGGGCGGCCCAACTGCACCTTGTCGCCGTTGCGGTCATAGATCGCCTCGATCTCGGTGCCGATCAGCGTGTATTCCGCATAGATGCCGGGTGGCAGGATGCCGTACTCGCTGACGTGCGGGGTGAACACGATGCCGGCCTGTGTGGCGGTGGCAACACAAAGCATCAACAGAGGCAGGATTGCTTTCATGATCTCTCTCATGGCTGCTTGCAGCCTGTGCAAGTGAAGCTGTCCCCCTGGCCGAAGTTGAGCTTGAGCGTCAGCGAAACCGCGGGCGAGGCATAGACGCGTGCAGGTCCAAGACCATGCACCCGCGTGCTGCCGCCAGCGGTGACATTGCAGCCGGTCGAACCGACCGTGCAGCCCGCTGGCTGGCGGTTGCTGTAGGGGAGGTCGAACTCACCGCTCTCGCCCGACAGCGGCATCGCGTAGTGCAGGCCCAGCAGCCAGCGCTGCGCGATGAAACCTTGCAGCGACAGGCCCGCGCGGATCAGCTTGGTGCCACCATCGCGGTAGACACCTGGTGTGGGGTAGTTGTCCGACGCCGGCACCGTGTTGGGTGCTGCGGGTGCATTGGGCGCGAAGCGGGCATCGGCGTAGCTGTTGGCCTGCCCCTTGTGGCCATCCGCAAACGCAGTGAGATGAAAACCGGAAAAGACGCGCTGCGAAAGACTCAGATCCCAGTACAGGTCATCACCCTGATTGGTGGGCGAGAGTCCGCCAAAAGCCGGGTCCTGGTTTTTGTAATAACTGCGATAGCCGGTGCCCGCATCGAGATGCGCGCCGGGCCAGGGCCGCGCGTAGAGGCCGAGCTGCCCGTGCGCCGCCAGCGTGTTGCTGCCCGGGTTGATCGGTGCATCGCGGTTGTACCCACCGGTGGGCAGTCTGAGACCGATGAGGGCGAGCAGCGCATATGGCGTCTCGCTGCGCTCGCGCCAGTTGCTGCTGCCCAATAGCCAGCTGCCGAACTCCATCGTCACGTCGGTGAGGCCGTTGCTGCGCGTGCTCAGCGAGTTGGCCCGTGTCGTGCGGTCATCGCGGGTGTCGCGGGCAAAGTCGGCGAGTGCGCCACGGGTGTCGTTGCGCGAATAGCCACCGTGTAGCCGTACGGTGTGCAGACGGCTGTCGAAAAACGGCACGCCTGCGGCCTCGAACAGCGGCAAGGTCCAGATCGCACTGACATCAAGCCGCTGCTCGGGGAAGCGCGTCTTGCCGGGCAGATTGGGCGTGGCGGTGTCCTGCTCCTTGCCGCTGGCGTCATAGCTCCTATCGCGCGCATCGAAGCCGAGTGATGTGCTGGTGTGGAAGGCCGGATACAGCGGCAGATAGCGCCCGAATTGAGGCGGCACATCGCCCGCGTGCGCGCTGCCGGCAAGTGCCAGCAGCAGGGCTGTCGCCTGGCGTTTGAAGCGGAATCTAGGGTGCTGCGATCGCTGCATGTGGATTCTCCTCAGCGGGGGCTGGCCGCGCTTCGTACAGGCGGCGTATTTCTGGTTTGTTGAACTTGCCCGCGCCGGTCTTGGGTAGTGCGGGCAGGAATAAGAACGCGCGTGGGCGCTTGTAGCCCGCGAGCTGGGATTTGAGCCAGGCCGTGAGCGTGTCGGCATCCAGCACCGAATCTTCGCGCAGTGCAAGCGCTGCCAACCCCACCTCGCCCCAGGTGGCATGCGGCACGCCCAGCACGGCGCACTCGATCACTGCCGGATGCGCGGCAAGGGTCGCTTCCACCTCGGCGGGATAGACGTTCTCGCCACCGCTGATGAACATCTCCTTGCGGCGTCCGGTGATGAAGGTGAGGCCCGTTGCATCGACACGTGCGAGATCGCCCGTCCACAGCCAGCCGTCGCGGTAGCACCCGGCCCATTCGTGCTCCCGCTCGAAATAGCCATTGCAGATTTGCGGGCCACTCAAAGTGAGTTCGCCCACTTCATCCGCTGCGCAGGGTGTGCCGTCGGGCTGACGCACCACTGCCTGCAAGCCGGGCAGCGGACGGCCCACGGCGAGTGGATGCAGAGCGGCATCGGCCTCGCTGATCGCAAAGCAGTTCACGCCCGCCTCGGTCATGCCGAAGCCCTGCTTGAAGGCGATGCCGCGCGCGGCGAACAGCGCGCGCAGTGAAGGCGGGCAGGGCGCGCCGCCGGAGATCGCGCTGCGCACGCTGCTGAAATCCGCAGCCGCAAAGTCGCCGTGCTCGGCCAGCATTCGATACATCGTCGGCACCATGAACAGACGTGTTGCACGATGCTGCTGCATCAGCCGCAGATACTCGCCTGCCTCGAAGGCCGGCATCAGAATCACCCGCCCGCCAATCGCCAGCAGCGGCGTGGCGTAGACATTGAGCGCGGCATGGAAGCAGGGTGTGGCCTGTATCGCGCAATCACTGCGCCTGAGACGCCAGCCACGCACGGTGGCGCGGATATTGGCGAGGGTTTGTCGGTAGGGGATGAGCGCGCCCTTGGGTGTGCCGGTCGAGCCACCGGTGAACAGCAGCATGTGAGTGCTCGCCACTGTGCAGGGCGCTGTGACGGGGATGGCTTCGAGAGCTGCTTTCGCCAGCCAGTCTTCGTAAGTTTCAAGAGGCAGCCATTTGCCTGTATAGCACTCACCCAGCCTGGCGTTGGCGGTGTCCACGAACAGCAGCTTGGGGCGCACGTAGTCGAACAGCACGCGGGTTTCATCCAGCGACAGGCGATGGTTGAACGGCGTGTAGATGCAGCCGAGCTTGGGCGCGGCCAGCATCAGGTCGAAGTGGGCGACATGGTTGAGGGCAAGGATGGCGACGCGATCGCCAGGCTGCACGCCCAGCGCATGCAGTCGTGCGGCGAGGCGGTTGGCGCGCCGCGCGAGATCGCCATACGTGAGCCAGCGGCCGTCTGCCCACAGCGCGGGGCGTTCTGGCCAGCGGCGGGCGTTGCGGGCGGCGAGGTCGAGGTTCATGTGCAGCGCAGGCACAGCGCGTTCCAGACATAGCCGATGCCGGCGGCGCAGAGGATCACCGTATCGCCGGGCTTCAGCCGCCCCGCATCGCGCGCCAGCTTGAGCGACAGCAGCGGATCGATCTGTCCGACATGGCCGTAGTCTTCGAGGTAGATCGAGCGCGATGCTGGCACGCCGATGCGTTGCAGCACGTCGAGATGGGCGCTGCGCTTCATGTGCAAGAGCCCGATATAACTCGCGTCCTGGGGTGCAAATCCGGAGCGTGCGCAGGCATCCTCCATCACGCCGACGAAGTTGCTTAGGCTTTTATCCTCCAACCGTGCACGCATGCCCGGCTGATCCGGAATGTGAAAACGGAACTGATCGAGATTGGCACCGGTAAGCGGCGCGCGGGTGCCGCCCACGGGCACGATCACGTCTTGCGAAAAACTGCCGTCGGTGCGCAGCGCGCTGCCCAGAATCTCGAAGCCCTTGCCGTTGCGTGTGACCACCGCCGCACCGCCGCCCGCAGCAAGGTTGTTGAGGAAACGAGTGGCGGGATCGGTGTAGTCGACGAGATCGCCATTGCGGTAGCCGCCCGCGATCAGCACGGTGTTGACTGACCCATCGGCGAGCATCAGATCCTTCGCTTGCTTCAAGGCGAGAATCGCCGTGCCGCACTTCTGGCCCAGGTCATAGGCCCAGGCCCTGGTCGCGCCCAATTCGTACGCGGTCTTGATCGCCGCCGTCCACACCGGAAACTCCTTGTGCTCCTCGGTGATGCCGATCAGCACATCGACGGTGGCTGCCGCAACGCCCGCATCGGCGAGCGCGGCGCGCGCGGCATGGATGCCCATGGCATTGGTGTGGTCGTCCGCGCCCGGCACGGTCTTGCGCTGGATGCCGAGCTTGTCGCGCACCACATTTTCCGGCACGCCGCTGGCGGCCGCGATGTGGGCCGCGTCGTGATGGGTCGAGGGCAGGTAGATGCCGAGACCGCTCAGGATCACTTGCGCACCTTGCGTGATCTGGTCACCGACTTCGCGGCGGCTTTTGGTGCCGTCACTTTCTTTGGCCTGACAGGCGCACCCTTGAGGCCGTGGGCGATGAAATCCATCGCGGCATCGAGTGTGGCCGCATCCGGCACCCTACCCTGCCACTGGCAGTGATACAGACCCAGAAAATGACCAACGCCCATCAAGGCCCAGGCTCTTGCCATCGGATCGCCGGGTGCGATCTCGCCCGCTTCGGCAGCCTTGGCCAGCGCGCGTGCGTAACCGTCGGCAATGCGCTGATAATAACGGCGGTAGCTGGGTGGATCGACGAACTGCGCCTCTTGCACGATGCGGTAGAGGCCAGGGTGGCGCTGGGTGTAATCGAAGAAAGCGATGAGTCCCGCGCGCTCGGCGGTGAGACGGTCCGGCGCCTTGGCGGCGGCACGCGTCATTTCGTGGCGCAGGCTGCGGCTGATGTCGGCGACCAACTGGATGAACAGCTCCTCCTTGCTGGTGAAGTGCACGTAGAAAGTGCCCTGCGCCATGCCTGCCGTGAATGTGATCTGGCTGATTGCCGCCGCGTGGAATCCGCAATCGCCAAAGACTTTTTCCGCTGCATCGAGCAGACGGCGGCGCGTCACCGCGCTGCGGCGCTGGCGACGGACGGGAGCAGCAGTTGGGGCAGTCGTCACGGGCGAATCCACGCTGATCATCTCCTTATATTTTTAATTAATGGGTCATTAGTCATTTTTTGTTGAAAGTGTGTGCGCTGTCAAGCTGCAGGCGCTGAGCCGACAATGCGGACATGAATTGCCGAAGCCACTGTGGTGCCTGCTGCATCGCGCCCTCCATCTCCTCGCCCATCCCCGGCATGCCAAATGGCAAACCGGCGGGCGTGCGCTGCGTGCAACTGCGTGCAGATGCAAGCTGTGCGCTATTCGGTGACCCGCGCCGGCCTTGGGTCTGCGGCAGCCTCAAGCCTCACGTGGATATGTGTGGCACCTCACGCGAATTCGCACTGGCGACCCTGGACGAACTGGAGCGGCGCACCGCTTGAGCGCTGCGGCCCGTACCTGAAAAAGCGCCCGGTTTGAGCGCTGGGCGCCACTCATGTGAAGCGGTGAAATCTGCGCGCTACTGCGGCACCACGCCGCAGGCGATGCGCGCGCCACCGGGCATCGTGGCATAGTCATCGCGCTCGGCGTGGACGATGATGCTGCGGTTCCGCACATCCGCCAGTTTCAGTTTTGCGGCGGTGAGCGTCATGGTGGCCGTGCCATCCGGCGATACCGTCAGACGCGGCAGATCACCGGCGTGGCCCATGCCACCCGGCCCCGCGTGCTTGCCTTGCTGCGTGGGGTCGAAGTGCTCGCCGGCCGCTTCGCCCGCTATCATCTTGCCGTCCTTTTCTTTCGGCCCGCAGTCAGCATTTTGATGCACATGAAAGCCGTGCTCGCCGGGCGACAAGCCTTTGAGACTGATATTCACCATCAAGCCAGCGGCGCTGTCGCTGAGCATCAGCGTGCCAGCCTCCGCACCTATGCCCTGATCGGTGATGAACTTCATGGCGACGATCACTTCAGTGGCCCTCGTGCTGCCGGCCATCGTCGCGGGTGGAGGTGGAGTGGCTTGAACGCTGGGAGCGGTCATCGGTACCGGGGTCGTCAAATCAGCGGGCGGTGTCGGCTTGCCGCAGGCGATGAGGCTGGTTGCCAGGCTCAGGACCAGACAGCTGAGAGGCTTGTGTGCGAGGTTCATGTCGAATCCTTGATTGAAGGCCGTCACGAACCCTACTTGCTGGCGTTTGCTCCGAACTGAACTGTCGGAGCCTTCAACCTCTACCCACTCGCCGCCAGCAGGCGCGCGTTGCCGCCCACCGCTGAGGTGTTGATCGTCAGCGTGCGTTCGGAGACAAAGCGCAACAGATAGTGCGGCCCGCCGGCCTTGGGGCCGGTGCCCGAGAGGCCCTCGCCACCGAAGGGCTGCACGCCAACTACCGCACCTGTCATGCCACGATTGATATAGCAGTTGCCGACATGGGCCTTGGCCTGCACCGTGCGCCAGGTGCGCTCGATGCGGCTGTGCACGCCGAGTGTCAGGCCATAGCCCAGTGCATTGATGTCATCGACCAGTGCGTCGAGCGCATCCGCCTGGTAGGCAAGCACGTGCAGAATCGGCCCGAACTGCTCTTCGCGCAGTGCACTGAGCGAAGCAATCTCCACTGCCATCGGCGCGATGAAAGTGCCGTTTGCGGTAACGGCAGGCAGCTTTACTTCGCCAATCACCTTGCCATCAGTGCGCATCGCATCGGCGTGTAGGGTGAGCTTGGCGCGGGCATCTTCGTCGATGACCGGGCCGATGTCGGTGGCGAGCAGGGCGGGATCGCCGACGACCAGCTCTTGCATCGCACCGGCCAGCAGGTGTTTCACCTTCTCGGCGATTTCCTTCTGCACGCAGAGCACGCGTAGTGCCGAGCAACGCTGGCCTGCGGAGTAGAACGCTGAGTTGATCGCATCCTTCACCACCTGTTCGGGCAGGGCGGAGCTGTCGACGATCATCGCGTTCTGGCCACCGGTTTCGGCGATCAAGGTGGCGATGGGGCCGGGCTTGGCGGCGAGCGTGCGATTGATTTTCTGCGCGACTTCCACCGAGCCGGTGAAAGCCACACCGGCGATGTGCTGTGCAGCGACCAGTGCGCCACCGACTGCACCGTCGCCGAGTGCCAGCTGCAGCACGCCGATTGGTACACCCGCTTCATGCAGCAGCGTCGTCATTGCATGGGCGACGAGATTGGTCTGTTCGGCGGGCTTGGCGATGACGCTGTTGCCAGCGACCAGGGCCGCCGCGATCTGGCCGACGAAGATGGCGAGCGGGAAGTTCCAGGGGCTGATGCAGACGAACACGCCCTTGCCATGCAGTTGCAACTCGTTGTGCTCGCCGGTGGGGCCGGGCAGGGTGGTGGGCGTGCTCATCAGGCGACGCGCCTGGGCGGCGTAGTAGCGCAGGAAGTCGACCGCCTCGCGCACTTCGGCGTTGGCGTCGCCCAGTGTCTTGCCGGCTTCGCGGATGAGCAGGTGCAGGAAAAGCGCGGGCGTGGCTTCGAGACGGTCTGCCGCACGTTCGAGGGCAGCGGCGCGGGCGTTGGCGGGTGTGGCGTTCCAGCGCGACTGTGCGCTGCGGGCATCCGCGACGACATCGGCAACAAGAGCGACCGGCAACGGCTGCCATTGGCCCAATGTGTCGTTGCGATTGGCAGGGTTGGTCACGGCGATGGCTGGCTCGCTTTGCTTGTCATTCCCGCGTAGTCGGGAATCCAGGTTAGCGTTGCCGAGCAAAGAAAAAATACCTGGGTTCCCGCCTGCGCGGGAACGACGCGTTTCAGTGTCGAGCGCGGTTGCCAGTTCGATCAGCGCAGGTTCGCTGGTCAGAAACAGTCCCGTCGAATTGCGCCGCTCATCGCCGTACAGTTCTGCAGGCAGCGGCAGTTGCGGATTGACCTTGACGCTCATCGCGCGCACGGCGGCAACCGGGTCTGCCACCAAAGCCTCCGGGGGCGTGGCCTCGTCAAAGATGCGGTTGACGAAGCTGGTATTGGCACCGTTTTCCAGCAGGCGCCGTACCAGATAGGGCAGCAAATCCTCGTGTGAGCCCACCGGCGAGTAGACGCGACAGGGGATGGGCAGATCCTGCTTGACGATTTCGTACAGCGCCTCACCCATGCCGTGCAGGCGCTGGAACTCGTAGCCGACATCATCCTGCGCGTAGGCGCGCACGGCAGCGACGGTGTGCGCGTTGTGGGTGGCCAGCATGGGGTAAAACACATCGCGGCGGCTGATGAGGCGGCGGGCGCATGCCAGATAAGCCACATCCGTATTCGCCTTGCGGGTGAACACGGGATAGCCGCTCAGCCCCTGCTCCTGGCTGCGCTTGACTTCGGTATCCCAGTAGGCGCCCTTGACCAGGCGCACGGCGAGTTTCCGTCCGGTTTTCTGGGCAAGCGCCTCAAGCCATTCGATGACGGCGAGGCCGCGCTTTTGAAAGGCCTGCACAGCCAGACCGAAGCCTTCGTAGCCATTGAGGCTGGCATCCGAGAACACGGCCTCGATAACATCGAGCGAGAGTTCGAGACGATCCGCCTCTTCGGCGTCGATGGTGATGCCAATGCCTTCCTGCCTGGCTTGCTGGGCGAGCTTCAACACTTTCGGGGTGAGTTCCGCGAGTACGCGCTCGCGATGGCTAAGCTCGTAGCGCGGGTGCAGGGCGCTGAGCTTTACCGAAATGTTGGGGCGGCCGTAGATGGCGGCAGTGGCGAACACCGCATCGGCGCGCACCGCAGCACCGATGGCGCTGATCGCATCCTGATAGGCCTTGAAGTAACGCTCGGCATCGGCACCCGTCAGTGCGGCCTCACCCAGCATGTCGTAGCTGTGCAGATAGGCGCGATGCGCCTTGCTGCGGGCGTTTTTCAGTGCCTCATTGATGGTGCGGCCCATGACGAATTGCGAGCCCATCAGCTTCATCGCCTGACGTACCGCGAGCTGGATCACCGGCTCGGTGCTCTTTGCCACCAATTTGTTGATCGCCGTGCGGAAGCTGCCCGTGGTTTCGGGTGCGAGCTTGACGATCTTGCCAGTCAGCATCAGGCCCCAGGTGCCCGCATTCACGAACAGCGAATCGCTCTTGCCGAAATGGCTCTCCCAATCGGCATCACCCAGCTTGTCGGCGATCAGCTTGTCAGCTGTGTGACTGTCGGGGATGCGCAGCAGCGCCTCGGCCAGGCACATCAGCAGCACGCCTTCCTCGCTCGACAGATCGTATTGCTGCATGAAGGCATCGAGCGGCGATTGCTCGCTCTTCAGCGTGCGCACGCGCTCGACCCAGCCGGCAGCCTGGCGCACGACCAGGGTGGCGTGCTCGGCGGGCAGTGCCGCCAGCGCCAGGCATTTGTTGATGAGCGCCGTCTCGTCCGCGAGATACAGTGCGGAGATGGCAGTGCGCAGTGCGTCGCGGGCAGGCGGCGGGGTGGCGAAGACGAAGGCGGTCATGGGCGGCATCGTTTAAAGGAGTGATACCGCGCAGTTTACGTTGCTGACTGCGCCGCCAGTTGTGCCAGGGCCTCGCCGGTGACGCGGTAGATCGTCCACTCCCGCTGCGCCCTGGCGCCCAGGCTTTCGTAAAAGGCGATCGCGGGTGCGTTCCAGTCGAGCACACTCCACTCGAAGCGGCCGCAGCCCCTCGCCACGGCCAGTTGGGCGAGATGCGCCAGCAGTGCCTTGCCAACGCCATGCTGGCGCGCAGCGGGACGAACGAACAGGTCTTCAAGATACAGGCCAGGCTTGGCGAGAAAGGTGGAGTAGTTGTGGAAGAACAGCGCAAAGCCCACCGAGCTGCCATGCCGCTCGGCAATCACGCACTCGGCGTGGGGCTTGCTGCCGAACAGGCTGTGACGGATGTTCTCGGCAGTCACATAGCATTCGTGCAGCAGCTTTTCGTACTCGGCCAGTTCGCGGATCAGCGTGGCGATCAGTGCGGAGTCGGCGGGTGTGGCAGGGCGGATGTTGATCCCGGTGCGGATGGTCATGACGGCCTCTCATGCGAAGATGGCACATCATGTCTGCTGTTCCTGGGTTTCGTCATCGCATCCTGCGAACTTCCCGAAGCCATCAGCTGTCCCAATCGCCCAAGCTCACCCGTTAGACCTGCAATGGCCATTACCCGAATCCTCGCCCTCGGCTTGATGCTCGTGGCCCCTGCCGCCAGCGCCGAAAGCCTGCTCAAACCCAAGGGTGATGCGGCAGCCCTGCTGCCGGTCGATCAGGCGTTTGTCTTGCAGGGTGCGACCCGCAAGGGACGGGAAGTTGCGATTGATTGGGCCATCGCGCCCGGTTACTACCTCTACGGCCACATGTTCAAGGTGTCGGTGGATGCACCTGCCAGCGTGGCGTTTTCCGGCCCCGTCATCCCCAAGGGCGAGCCGGTGAAAGACGCCGAGTTCGGCGATGTCGAAATCCATCGTGGCGCGGTGCAGGCCAGGCTTGCCTTGCCGGTCGATGGCAAGGCCCCGCGCACCCTGCGTGTGCGCTATCAGGGTTGTGCCGATATCGGTGTCTGTTATCCGCCGCAGACGCGACTGGTTGCGGTCAAATAAATGAGTGGTTTCTCACGGCAGGCGGCGCTGGTCGCGGCCATTGCGTTCACGGCAGCTGCCGCCGGTTTCTGGGTGGCGCGGCTGATGCCGCAAACGCCGATAGCAGTCAGTGCGGCGCCCAAGCCAAGCGTGAATGGCGCGCTCGAAGGCCAGCCCGCACCGTCCTTGAGCCTGCCCGATACCGAGGGCAAGCCGCGCACGCTCAAGGACTGGCCCGGCAAATGGTTGCTGGTCAATTTCTGGGCGACCTGGTGCGCACCCTGCATGCACGAAATCCCCGCCTTCATCGCCGCGCAAACCCGATATCAGGCGGCAGGCCTACAAGTGCTGGGCGTGGCGATGGACGACCCCGATGCAGTACGAACGCTGATGCAGGAAAAGCACTTCAACTATCCCTCTCTGGTCGGCGATGAAGCTGTGCAGGGCATCATGGAGCGGTTCGGCAACACCATCGGTGCCTTGCCCTACACGGTGCTGCTATCGCCAGACGGTGTGATCCGCTACATCGAGCTGGGGGGGGTGGACGGGCCGAAGTTGGAAATGCTGATGCAGCGGTTTTTACCGTTGTAGCGAGCGTTGTGCGCACGGCACCGCCCGGATTGCGCAGAGGAAGCCTTGTTTGTTTTCATATGTCTGCAATATGCAGACATCACGTGCTTATCTGCGTGCATTTGCCAAGCGCAAAGCCGCTGATGCAGACTCGGGCTTCTTCATTCAGGCCTGAATCTTAAGTGAGTCAACTGCTGCTGCTGAATGGCCCCAACCTCAACCTGCTCGGCAGCCGCGAGCCGGGCGTATATGGCGCGGCCACTCTGGCGCAGATCGAGACAGAGCTGGCCGCCGAGGCCAGCACGCTAGGCCATCAACTCAGCAGCTTCCAGTCCAACCACGAAGGCGCGCTGGTGGATCGCATCCAGCAGGCGCGCCGCGAAGGCGTCGCCGGCATCATCATCAACGCTGGCGCCTACACTCACACCAGTATCGCCATCCGCGATGCCTTGCTGGCAGTTGCACTCCCTTATGTGGAAGTGCATCTCTCCAACGTCCATGCCCGCGAAACCTTCCGCCACCAGTCTTATCTGAGTGACAAGGCCATTGGCGTGATCGTCGGGTTTGGGCCTAAAGGCTATCGCCTGAGCCTGCTGGCGCTGCACGAACATCTCGCTGCACTTTAAATCCTTTTCAGCTGCCGACGACGTATCGGTAGCCAAGCCAACGGAGTTCACCATGGATTTGCGCAAGATCAAGACCCTCATCGACCTCGTGCAGGAGTCGGGCATCGCCGAGCTGGAAGTGAAAGAAGGCGAGGAGAGCGTCCGCATCAGCCGCTTTCCCACCGGCGGCATGGCGCATCAGGTGATGCTGCCACCCCTAAACATGACGGGTGCGGTGC
>JAKFXK010000021.1 GCA_021731445.1 Nevskiaceae bacterium
GTCCTTGCCGGGGCGCGCGGCTTTTTCGGTGCCGGTGTCTTCCACCACCTTGCCGTCGCGCGAGCGGATGACGCGGCGGAAGCCCGGCTCGCCGGTGAGAGTCGCGTCGAGGGCTTTCTCCAGTCCTTCCAGCCCATGACCTTCGAGGCCGCAGAAGCCGACCACCTGCCCCACCACCTCGCCCGAAGGGTAATAGCGCGAGTAGCTGCGCTCAGCAAAGACTCCCGGCGCTTTCAGCTTGAGAATGCGGGCGACGACATCCGGGTTCTGGTTTTTCAGCAGGTAGACAAAGCGTTTGTCGGCGTCGGCCTGCTTGCGCAGGAATTGCTCCAGCACCCTGGGCTTCCTGCCGAGCATTTCGGCGAGTGCGGTGCGATAAGGCTCGGCAGCGGGGGTAAGCAGGTCTTCCGGCACGGCCCAGAGCGAATCGACCGGGGCGGAGAGTGCAAGCGCATTGCCATTGCGATCGAGCACCGCTCCGCGCAGGCCGGGCAGCGAGAGGTTGCGGATGTGGCGCTTGTCGCCCTCCGTCACCAGAAACTCGCGGGTCATCACCTGCAGATAGAAAGCACGCGACACCACGCCCAGCGCACCGATGCCCAGCAGGCCGAGCACGAACCAGCGCCGCCAGGCGGCAACAGGCTGTGCGCTGCCGGGCGTGAGCGGCTTCATGGCTTGACACTCGTCGGCGTAACGGCCAAGGAGCCTGCCGGCACCATTACGGTCTCTCGCGGCTCGACCATCTTCAGCTGGTTGCGGGCGATGGTTTCGATCCGCGAGTGGCTGCTGTGCGCAGCTTCTTCAAGCTGCAACTGCGACCGCTCGACATCCAGCGCCTCTTTCGCGTCGCGCAGCTGCGTGCTCTCGTTGGTGAGGCGGCGGTTGTCGTTTTTGACCTTCACCACCATCACGGCCGAGCAGAGCACAGCCACGCCGAGCGAGAGCGGCAGCAGCAGGCCAGGGCGCGGCTTGCGGGCGGTGAGACGGCGGGTGAAATCGCTCTCGCTCACGGCGACACCGCCACGGTTTTTTCTGCGATGCGCAGCACCGACGAGCGCGCACGCGGGTTGATCGCAAGCTCCGCCTCGCTGGGGAAAACACGGCCGATTTCCACCAGCCGCAGCGGCCCTGCCGACTCAGACGTGGCGCTTTCCTTGAGATGCGCATATTTATCGACCGCCGCACGCTTGCCACCGGCATCGCGCAGAAACTGCTTGACCATGCGGTCTTCCAACGAGTGGAAGCTGATGATGGCGAGGCGGCCCTTGGGTGCGAGCAGGTTGAAGCTCACCGACAGCGCGACGCGCAGGGCATCCAGCTCGCCGTTGATGAAGATGCGGATGGCCTGGAAGCTGCGTGTGGCCGGATGGATCTTGTGGCTGCGCGGGCCGGGCACGCTGGCGATGAGCGAGGCAAGCTGAGCAGTGCTGGCCAACGGCGTTTCGGCGCGTGTTTGGACGATGGCTGCCGCGATACGGCGGCTGTTTTTCTCGTCGCCGAAGTTGAACAGCACATCGGCGATCTCGGCTTCGCGCGCGCGCGCCAGCCAGGCGGCAGCGCTCTCGCCCGCACGCGGGTTCATGCGCATGTCGAGCGGGCCATCGTGGCTGAAGGAAAAGCCGCGTGCCGCGTCGTCGAACTGTGGGCTGGAGACACCGAGATCCAGCAGCAGGCCATCGACTTTCCCTGCAAAGCCATGGCTGGTTGCCACGGTCATCAACTGCGCGAAGTTGGACGGATGGAAGTGAAAGCGTTTATCGGCCGCGAAGCGCGCGGCATCGGCCTCGGCCTCCGGGTCGCGGTCGATCGCGTGCAGCGTGCCCCTGGGCGAAAGGACATCGAGAATCGCACCCGAATGCCCGCCACGACCGTAGGTGCCATCGACGTAAAGGCCATCGGGACGATGGGCGACACCGAGGCCGGTGAGTGCTTCATCGAGCAGGACCGGACGGTGCGTATGCATGGAGTCAGGTCGCCGCAGCGAGGGCGGAGCGAAGTGCGAGCCGTCCATCGCGGCGGCTCACAGGTCGAGCGCCGCGAACGCGGCGGTGTAATCGGCTTCGCTGGCGGCGGCGTGGGCAGTCCATGCGGCCTCGCTCCACAGCGCGAAGTGATCGACCTGCCCCACCAGCACGACCGAGCTGCCGAGTTTTTCGCGGAAAGCGGCGGGGATCAGCATGCGGCCCTGGGCATCCATCTCCAGCGACATCGACTGGCCGACGAAGAGATTTTTCAGTGCGCGGCGCTGGGCGATGTCGGAATGCTTGGGGATGACGTTCTTGGCGATGTGCTCGAACACCGGCATGGGGTAGAGCTTGATGCCATCGGGCGTGGGCGTGATCGCCAGCTGACCCTGCGCATCGGCCGCGAGCGCCGGGCGAAAACGGGCCGGGATGGCAAGCCTTCCCTTTTCGTCAATGCTGGCGGTGTGCGACCCAGAAAACATGTGCTGCCCCATGAAATGGATAGAAGCCCCGGTAGCTCCAAGTCACTCCATTTCGTGGGCGATTATCCCACTTCACGCCACAAGTGCAATAGCTAAAAACGCGAAAAAGCCAATAAGGTCAAAGACTTAGCCATTTCAGATAAGCAAATCATACTTGAATAAAATCAATGGATTGCAAGACATACTTAAAGTGAGCGGCAGGCTTTGGCGCGCTTTGTGACGTGCCTGCTTGGCGCAAAAAAGTGGGGTTGGCCGATAAGCTGGGGATGAGCCGAATCAAGGCGGAGCACTGCTCCGCCCCGGCGAACGCCGCGCCAAGCATGGCGCGGCTGAGGCCAGATGAGAACGCTGCCGTCTCGCCATGGACGGCCTACGCGAGCCAAGAAAAAGTGGGAGTCGGCCGATAAGCCGGGTTCTGTCGTACCCGCCGCCCTTGCGAGCGACGACCGAGACAACCATTCCTCTACGCGCCGTGTCACCACGTCGCTTTAGCAACCTACCCGGCAGGCACGCGGGCCGCGCGTTATGCGTCTTGCGACGCACCCCTGCCCTATTTGGTCTTGCTCCGTGTGAGGTTTGCCGTGCCGGCCTGTTACCAGGCTCGCGGTGCGCTCTTACCGCACCATTTCACCCTTACCTGATCCTCTTGATCACCCCACAAAGTAAAAAGCTACTTTGCGGGGAACCCCGATCACGAGGCCATCGGCGGTATCTTTCTGTTGCACTGTCTGTCGGCTCACGCCGCCCAGCCGTTAACTGGCACACTGCCCTTTGGAGCCCGGACTTTCCTCCCCCAGCCTTGCGGCTGGCAGCGGTTGTCTGGCCGACTCCCGCAGGCATTATCGCCGCATTGACACAAACATTCCTGGAGGAGACCCACAATGTCCCAACAGCGCGTCCGTTTCACTGAACATTTCAACGCTGCACCTGCCAGGGTGTTTCCCTACTTTGCCTGTCACGAAACCTTCGGCGCGATGGCGGGTGGGCCGGTGGCGGCCAAGCTCAGGTTCATCCGCCGCATCCGCCTGGGCGAGGACATCAAGCATCCGGATGGCGTCGGCTCGGTGCGGCGCATCGCCTACGGCCCGCTGGGCTTCGAGGAAACCGTGCGCACCAGCACGCCGGGCAAGCTGATCGAGTACGCCATTACCAAGGGTTCGCCGCTGAAAAACCACTTCGGCCGCATCGAGTTCCACGCCGATGGCGGCGGCACGCGGGTGGACTACGTCATCACTTTCGAGCCAAAGCTGCCGGGTACCGGCATGGTGTTGAAAGGCGTGCTGAAGAGGATGATCTCACCCGCATTCGGACGCATCCGCAAAGCGATCGCCACGGCTTGATGAGAGTCGTTTCGCACACCTGCTCAAACACCGAGATCGTCTGCGCGCTAGGCTGTGAGGCGATGCTGGTGGGGGTCGATAACGACTCCGACCATCCGCCCGATGTGGTGCAGCGGCTGCCGCAGCTCGGCCGCGATCTGAATCTCGAACTGGCAGCGGTGCTGGCCCTCAAGCCCGATCTCGTGCTCACCTCGCGCACGCTGCCCGGCCACGATGCCATCGTGCTCGCACTCGAAGCGGCCGGCCTCAACACCCTGGTCTGCGAGCCTCTGCGCCTGGTGGATGTTTATGAGGACATTCTGCGCATCGCCGCCGCACTCGGCGTGCCCGCGCGGGGCGCACATCTCTGCGCACAGATGCGCGCGGCGATGCCCGCTGTCGCGCCGTGCGCACGACGCGCCAAGGTGCTGGTGGAGTGGTGGCCCAAGCCGGTGATCGCCCCGACGCGCGACAGCTGGGTGACGGATTTGATCGAACTGGCAGGCGGCTGCAATCCGTTTGCAGACCGCGCCGGCAAGAGCACGCCGCTGAGCGATGCCGAGATCATCGACGCCGCACCCGGCGCCATCGTGATGAGCTGGTGCGGCGTGCCGCTCGCCAAATATCGCAGCGAGGTGGTGCGTCGCCGCAAGGGTTGGGAGGCATTGGCAGCCGTGCGCGAGAACCGCATCCACGCCGTCCCGGAGGCTTTTCTCGGCCGCCCCGGCCCTCGTCTGGTCGAAGGCTATCGCGCCCTGCGCGACATCATCCAAGTCACTTGACTGCGAATCGGCGACGCAGGGTTGCCAATCCCGCCAGTCCCAGCAGCACGCTGCCCAAGGTGCCGCCGCCGAAACGACCCTGCGCGGATGAAGATGCGGGCGTGGCGACTGGTGCGGCCATCACGGGCTCCGGGGTGGGCATCGGCGATGGGGCAGGCGTTGGCGCAGGTACGGGCGACGGGGTGGGCGCAGGCATCGCCGTCTTCAACTGCACGCCGCGCAGACCGGTTGGCTCCCAGACATCGCCCGGCCCCAGGTTGCTGGTGACCCGGCCGGCGATGCCCGGACAACCTGCGGCGAAGGTTTTGGGATTGACGCCACGCTCTTCCACAGTCGTCTGCTTGCCACGCTCATCCACTTCGATGCGCAGGATGTCGGAGTTGTTGGTGAAGATGCCGTCGATGCCGTAGTCCAGCAGCAGGCCCATCTGTTGCGCATCGTTGACCGTGTAGGTATGC
This sequence comes from Nevskiaceae bacterium, assembly GCA_021731445.1. Classification (GTDB taxonomy): domain Bacteria; phylum Pseudomonadota; class Gammaproteobacteria; order Nevskiales; family Nevskiaceae; genus Stagnimonas. The sequence continues at coordinate 5,006 of JAKFXK010000021.1, forward strand.
ACGTCGTGGCCATTGGCATGGAAACGCGTGATCGACGAAGGGTCAGCCAGCAACTGTGCGGAGTTGGGCGCGAACACGTCCATGTAGTCCGGCAGCGTGCCGGTGGCAACCCATTGCGCCATTGCGGGCGTTGGCGCGCTCAGCAAGAAGGCGGTCGGCACCGCGTCGCTGAGCTGGCGGAAGCGCTCCAGGCTGGTGGCATCGAAGCTCTGCAGCAACATCGTCGTGGTGGTGACTTTCTTGGCTGGGTCGCCAGTGGCGAGCAAGCCCTTGCGGGTCAGTATGTCGAAGAAAATCTGTTCGGCGCGACCACCGGCAGAATCCTTGGTCTCGACGTGGAAACGCATCTTGGGGTTGAGCCGCAGATAGCAGTCGAGCTGTTCCTCCAGAGGCACGATCTTCGCCCCCACGAACTTCGGGTTGGCGAGCGTCGGGTTGCTGGTGTTGAACCAGCTGCCGAAGTCCATCTCGCGCATCTCGGCCAGGGTGAAGCTGTCGACGCGACCGGTGCTCTCGCTGGTGCGATCCACGGTTTCGTCGTGAATGCACACCGGCACCTCGTCCTTGGTGAGGATGAGGTCGCACTCCAGCATGTCGGTGTCCTGCTGGATGGCGAGGTCGTAGGCGAAGAAGGTGTGTTCCGGCGTGTAGGCCGAAGCACCGCGGTGCGAAATGACCAGCTGCTTGTCGCGCGGCGGCGCACCGATCTGGGCAAGGGCAGGCAGCGCTGCGCTCAGCAGCGCGGCTGTGATCAAGGTCTTGTGCATGGTTCAGGCTCCAATTTGCGTGGAGGCTAGACCTGAGGCATGACACGGCTATGAAACTGTAGTGACAGCCTGCAGCGTTTCAGCCTCGATCCCGTGCGCTCGCGGCATGTGCCTGCAACCCTTCAGCATCTGCGATGCGGCCGGCGATGGGTGTCAGAGCCTTCGCCCCCTCGGGTGTGCATTCAATCAGGCTGGTGCGCTTCTGGAACTCGTAGACGCCGAGCGGATTGCTGAAGCGCGCGGCGCGCGAGGTGGGCAGCACATGATTGGGGCCGGCGCAGTAGTCACCGAAGGCTTCCGGCGCGTGACGCCCGAGAAAGATCGCACCGGCGTGACGGATCAAAGGCAGCAGAGCGCGCGGGTTTTCAACCGACAACTCTAGGTGCTCGGCGGCGATGCTGTTGGCGAGAGTGGCTGCCTCTTCAAGACTGCGAACGTGAACCAGCGCGCCACGATCCTTGAGTGCCGCACGCACGATGGCCGCGCGTGGCAGCTCGGCGATGCGCCTGTCGAGCGCGGCCTGCACGGCATCGAGAAATGCCGCATCGGGCGAGAGCAGGATGCTCTGCGCATCCTCGTCGTGCTCGGCCTGGCTGAACAGATCCATCGCAATCCAGTCGGGATTGGTGAGGCCATCCGAGATCACCAGTATCTCGGATGGCCCGGCAATCGCGTCGATGCCGACATGCCCGAACACGAGACGCTTGGCGGCGGCGACATAGGCATTGCCGGGGCCGAAAATCTTGTCCACGGCGGGGACGGTTGCAGTACCGTAGGCGAGTGCGGCGACAGCTTGTGCGCCGCCGACCGTGAACACGCGATCCACACCAGCAAGGTGCGCGGCACCCAGCACCGTGGCATTGGCTTCGCCACCCGGCGTAGGAGTGACCATCACCAGCTCGCCGACGCCAGCGACCTTGGCGGGGATGGCATTCATCAATACGCTCGACGGATACGCCGCCTTGCCACCCGGCACGTAGAGGCCAGCGCGGTCGAGCGGCGTGACGCGCTGACCCAGCGTGTTGCCGTGCGCGTCGGTGAAGCTCCACTCGGCAATCTTCTGGTGCTCGGCGTAGCTGCGGATGCGCGCGGCGGCGGTTTCCAGCGCCTGCTGCAAATCGACCGGCAGGCTGTGCCAGGCGGCTTCGAGCGCGGACTTGGGCAGTTCGAGTTCGGTGGCGCTGCTGACACTGCGGCGGTCGAAGCGGTTGGTGGCTTCGATCAGCGCCGCATCGCCGCGCGTGCGGACGGCTTCGACGATCGCCGCCGTGCGCGTCGCCACTTCCGGTGAGGATTCCGGCGCGCGGTCGAGCAGTGCGGTGAATGCTGACTCGAAGCCGCTGTCGATCGTGCTCAGGCGATTAATGGTGACGCGCATCCTTAGCCCACCGTGCTCTCGAACTGATCCAACAAGGCGCGGATGCGCGCGTGCTTCATCTTCATCGCAGCCTTGTTGACGACGAGGCGCGAGGTGACCTCGCAGACCTTCTCGATCTCGACCAGACCATTCGCCACCAAGGTCTTGCCAGTGGCGACGAGATCGACGATGACATCGGCAAGGCCCACCAGCGGTGCAAGCTCCATCGAGCCATAGAGCTTGATGATCTCCACCTGCTCGCCGCGTGCGGCGTAGTGGCGCTTGGTGATTTCGGGATACTTGGTGGCGACGCGAAGACGCTTTCCGGGACGGTACTCGAAGCCCTTGGGCGCTGCGACCGAGAGTCTGCAACGGGCGATGTTCAAGTCCAGCGGCTCATACAAGGCCGCACCGCCGTGCTCCAGCAAAATGTCCTTGCCGACGATGCCGATATCGGCCGCGCCATACTCGACATAGGTCGGCACATCGGTGGGGCGCACGATGAGGAAATGCACATCCGCCTGGGTCGACGGCACCCGCAGCAGGCGGTCGATGTCGCCCGCCGGGGCGAGACCCAGGCGGGCCAGGAGCGGCAGGGATTCTTCGAGAATGCGGCCCTTCGAGAGGGCAATCGTTAGAGTAGAAGACATAAGTGCGCATTGTATCGACTCGCTGCCGGCTGGCTCGCCGTTTGCATCCACATACCCATTGAGGAAGACCCCATGAAACTGGTCATCGGCAACAAGAATTATTCTTCCTGGTCGCTGCGCCCCTGGCTGTTGATGCGGGTGCTGGAGCTGCCTTTCGAGGAGGTGCTGGTGCCGCTCTACGGGCCGGACTCCAAGGCAGCGCTGCTGCGGCACACCCCCAGCGGCAAGGTGCCAGCACTGCACGATGGCGCGCTGGTGATCTGGGATTCACTCGCCATCGTCGAGTATCTGGCCGAGCAATATCCCGGCGTGCCGGTATGGCCTGCCGATGGCGAAGCGCGTGCGCTGGCGCGTTGCGTGGCGGCGGAGATGCACTCCGGCTTCACCGCCCTGCGTACCCACATGCCGATGAATTGCCGCGCTTCTTTGCCCGGCAAGGGGCTCAATGATCAGGTGCTGGCCGACATCGCCCGCATCACCACGCTGTGGATCGAATGCCGCAGCCGCCATGCAGCCGAAGGGCCGTTTCTGTTCGGTGCGTTCAGTGCGGCGGATGCCTTCTACGCGCCGGTGGTGTCGCGCTTCATCAGCTACGCAGTGACGCTGCCAGCAGCCTGTCAGGCCTACGTCGAAGCGGTGCGCGAGCTGCCGGCGATGGCGCAGTGGTATGAGGCCGCACTCGCCGAGCCGATGCGCATTGCCAGCAGCGAGCCGTACGCCTGAGCCGGAATCGGATTCTGCTACATGCAAATCCGCTTAACCCCGTTTCGACCCATGGCCCGTTTATGGAGGCACACCCCCAGCGGAGCCTCGCCATGTCGCTTAAGTCTCTCCTTACCCACTGTCTCGTCGCTTGCACGCTGCTGGCCGCGAGTGCGCCTACCCTCGCCGCCCGCCTCGCCGAGGTCGATGTCATTGACCGCGTCACCGGCGAGACCCTGCGGCAATACCGCCATCAAGGTCGCCGCTATGTGGTCGGTGTGCCGGGCCATGCCTACGAAATCGCCTTGCGCAACCAGAGCGGCGGGCGCCTGCTGGCGGTGATGAGCGTCGATGGCGTCAACGTGCTCAGCGGCGAGACTGCCGCCACCCAGCAGGGCGGCTACGTGTTCGGCGCCTGGGAGCGCGACACCATCCGCGGCTGGCGCAAGAACCTCGACGAAATCGCGCAGTTCAACTTCACCGCCTTGCCGGATTCCTACGCCGCGCGCACCGGGCGGCCGAACGAAGTCGGCGTGATCGGTGTGGCCTTGTTTCGTGAGGCACGGCCGCTGCCGCCACCTCCGCCCGACTGCTGCTGGCCGTATGAGGGTGATGACTTCAGCCGCCGCGACGGAAAAGCTGGCAACCAGGCCGAAACAGAGCAGCGTGCCGAGAGTCCGCCGGCATCGGCTGACAGCGCCGCGCCCTCGGCGCAGGCCAAGCGCCGCGCACCCGAACCCAGCCTCGGCACCGGCCACGGGCAGCGCGAGTACTCGCAGGTTGGCACCACCACCTTCGAGCGCGCTTCGGCACGCCCCGATGAAATGATCAGCATCTACTACGACTCGCGCGCCAAGCTGGTGGCAATGGGCGTGTTGCCGGAGCCACGTCAATATTCACGGCGTCGGCCACAGGCATTTCCAGGTGGCTTCGTGCCAGACCCTTAACCGACCTTGAGAGAAAGCAGGCTGATCGACGCCATCTCGATGCCATCGAGCAGGATGGCCGCCTGCTCGTCCGGCATTTGCGCACCCAGCACCGGCAGCAGCGGCCAGTAGTGTTCGGGTGTCGGCACCGCCAGTGCGGCGTCGGCACCCTGGGATTTCCAGTCGATGAGCGCGGCATGGTCGCGGGTCTCGATGGCATGGCGCACAAAACCCTCGAAGCGCAGCGCCCAGTCGTACGCCGCAGCACCCTGCCACTGCAAGCGCCGCAAGTTGTGGACGACATTGCCGCTGCCGAGAATCAGCACGCCCTCATCACGCAGCACCGCAAGCTTCTGGCCGATGGCGTAGTGGAATGATGCCGGTTGCGTCGCGTCGAGACTGAACTGCACGACAGGAACATCGGCGTCTGGCAAAAGATGCACCAGCACCGACCAAGCCCCGTGGTCGAGACCCCATTCGGCATCCATCGCCACGGGCAAGGGCGTTAGCAGTTCGCGCACCCTTGTCGCTAGCGCCGGGCTGCCCGGCGCGCGGTATTGCACATCGAACAGCACCTGCGGGAATCCACCAAAGTCGTGGATGGTGCGCGGGTTTGGCATGGCCGTCACCGCCAGGCCGCGCGTGAGCCAGTGCGCCGAAATACACAGCACTGCGACGGGCTTTGGCAGCACAACACCCAGCGCACGCCAGCCTAGGGTGATGGGGTTGGTTTCCAGCGCATTCATCGGTGAGCCGTGGCCAATGAAGAGCGCGGGAATGCGAATCATGCTCTAGCCGAACTGCTTGCCAACCCGCTTGATCTGCGCGCCAAGGCTGGCGAACTTGCCCTCGATGTCCTCGTAGCCGCGATCCATGTGGTAGACGCGGTCGATCACCGTCTCGCCGTCGGCGCAGAGTGCAGCCATCACCAGGGCGGCGGAGGCGCGCAGGTCGGTCGCCATGATGGGGGCGGCGGTGAGCCGCTCCTTGCCGGTGACGATGGCTGTGTGGCCGTCGATGCGGATGTCGGCACCCAGTCGCAGCAGCTCATGCGCGTGCATGTAGCGGTTCTCGAAGATGGTTTCCTTGATCACGCTCACGCCCTCGGCCAGGCAGTTGAGCGCCATGAACTGCGCCTGCATGTCGGTGGGAAAGCCGGGGTGCGGCATGGTGTGGATGTTGACGGCCAGCGGCCGCCGACCCTGCATATCGACTTCGATGAAGTCGGTGCCGGTGGAAACCTTGGCACCCGCTTGTTGCAGCTTCACCAGCACCGCGTCGAGCAGGGCGGGGTCAGTATTGGTCACGCGCACCTTGCCGCGTGTGGCGGCGGCGGCGGCAAGGAAGGTGCCGGTCTCGATGCGGTCCGGCAGCACCGCGTGGGTGGCGGCGTGCAGCCTGGTCACACCCTGGATGCGGATGGTGGTGGTGCCCTCGCCTTCGATCTTGGCACCCATGGCCTTCAGGCAGCGGGCGAGATCGACCACTTCGGGCTCGCGGGCAGCGTTCTCCAGCACCGTCTCGCCGTCGGCCAGGGTCGCGGCCATCATCAAGTTCTCGGTGCCGGTGACGGTGACGGTGTCGAAGACGATGCGCGCGCCCTTGAGCTTGGCGCACTTGGCATGGACGAAGCCGCCATCCAGCGTGATCTGGGCGCCCATCGCCTTCAAGCCCATCAGGTGCAGATCCACCGGACGCGCGCCGATCGCGCAGCCTCCCGGCAGCGATACATGCGCCTCGCCCCGCGCGGCCACCAGCGGGCCCAGCACGAGGATCGACGCGCGCATGGTGCGTACCAGCTCGTAGGGCGCGATGTGGGTGGTGATGGTCTTGGCATCGACCACGACCGTGTGCGGCGCGGCCTGCGCCACCGTCACACCCATCTGCGCGAGCAGCTTCTTGGTGGTGCCGATGTCCCAGAGCCTGGGGCAGTTGCTGACGGTCAGCGGCTCGTCGCTCAACAGCGCGGCGCAGAGAATGGGGAGGGCGGCGTTCTTCGCCCCTGCGGCGGCGACGGTGCCATTGAGCGGGCCATTGCCGGCGATGATGAATTTATCCATCCGCTATTTTCCGCTGTCTGCCGCCGGTGTGCGAGCGCTGCCTGCGGCTGACAGCTGCAATCGCTTGCTGCTAGTTTTAGCGCAGTATTCCACCGGCAGATGCGAGATGACCGACACCCTCCATTTCTACACCAACCCCATGTCCCGCGGCCGCATCGCGCGCTGGATGCTCGAGGAAGTGGGCGTGCCCTACGAGACGCATCTGCTGGACTATTCCACAACCATGAAAGCGCCGGAATACCTGGCCATCAACCCGATGGGCAAGGTGCCTGCCATCAAGCACGGCCGCACCGTGGTGACGGAATGCGCCGCCATCTGCGCCTATCTCGCCGACGCCTTTCCGCAGGCGGGGCTCGCCCCGGCAGTGGAGGCGCGCGGCGACTACTACCGCTGGCTGTTCTTTGCGGCAGGCCCGGTGGAGGCCGCCGTCACCAACCAGTCGCTCGGCGTGGTGGTGCCGGCGGAGAAGCGCGGCATGGCGGGCTATGGCTCCTTCGAGGACACCATCAATGCCCTGGAGCAGGCCGTGACCGGCAAGCGCTATCTGGCCGGCGATGCGTTCAGCGCCGCCGATGTGTATGTCGGCTCGCAGATCGGCTGGGGGATGATGTTTGGCAGCATCGACAAGCGGCAGGCCTTCGAGACCTACGTCGGCGGACTGATGAGCCGCCCGGCCTCGGTGCGTGCAAGGGCAATGGACGACGCGCTGATTCCGAAAAAGCCCTGATCCTATGCGGCGCTCAGGCCGCGCGGGTGGTGAGTTTGAGAGCGTGGATTTCACGCCCCATGCGCTCGCCCAGGGTGGCATAGACCATGCGGTGCTGCGCAAGCGGCATCTTGCCGGCAAAGTCTGCGCAGATGACGGTCGCCTCGAAGTGCTGGCCGTCGTCACCGATCACGGTGACTTGGGCATTGGGCAGGCCGGCCTGGATGAGGGATTGGATTTCCTGCTTGTTCATCGGTGGAACCGGCCAGAGGTGAAGGCAGCGATTCTAGCGGCGCTCACACCGCAAGGCGGATGCGCAGCGCAAAACGGCTGGGCCGGGCGGAATCCAGCCATAGCTCGCCGCCATGCGAGCGCAGCAGCGCGCGGGCGATGCACAAGCCCAGGCCGGTGTGGCCTGCCCCGCGGCCGGTGGTGAAAAACGGGGTGAACAGGCGCTCGGCATTCGCGGCTGAAATACCCGGACCGCTGTCCTGCACGCTGAGCCGCAGCGCGGCATCCTCGACGTGCAGTTGCACTTGCACGCTCGCCGCATCACCACCATGCGCCTGCACGTTGTCGAGCAGGGTGGAAAGGCAGGCATCCAGCACCTCGGTGGGGATCAGCGCATGCAGCGTTTCGGATGGCATCGTCAGCATCACCTGCTGGCCACGCTCCCGATGGCGCTGCACGAGGCTTTGCAGCAGGGCGCTCACATCGCAGCTGGCATCGGCAGGGGCCGCACTTGTCTCGGCGCGCGCGAGTTCGAGCAGCTTCTGGGTGAGCCGGTTCAGCCGCTGCGCCTCGGCCTCGATCAGCTGCACGAAGCGCAGGCGTTGTTCGGCACTCATCGCCTCGTGCTCCCGCAGCAGCTCGGTGGTGGCCAGGATGCCCGCCAATGGCGTCTTGAATTCGTGTGAGACATGCGCGGCAAAGTCGCGGATGTAGCCCGCACGCGACTGCAAGGTGTCGGCCATCTGCGCGACGCTGCTGGCGAGATCCTCGAACTCGGCGAGGCCGCGCTGCCTGGGTGCCGCAAACGGCTGCCCGCCCGCCACGGCGCGCGCACTGCGGGTGAGGTCTCTCAAGGGCTGCAGGATCAATCGCAGACTGAGCGCGGTGATCAGCGCGAGCGCGATCATGAGCAGCGCAGCGGCTTTCGCCAGTGCCATGCGCTTGGCCATCAGCACCTGCCAGACGTTTGCCGGCGTGCGCAGCAGCTCCACCGCGCCGAGCACGGTGCTGCCGCTGACGATGGGCACCGCCACCACCACCCGCAGGCCGCTGCTGCGGCTGATGCTGGCGAGGCCCACTGGCCCGGTGTTTTCACGCGCGCGCATCGTTGCCACGAAGCGGCCTGCGAGGGCTTCGCGCACTTCCTCGTGTTCGATCAGCGAGCGATTCATCAAGGCAGAGTTGGTTGCGGCAATCACCACGCCGCGCACATCGGTGACGCGCAGCGCGGCCAGCGTGTGGTGCTGTGACTCCTTCAGCAGCGGCAACAATCGCTCACCGACTTGCGCGGCCTGCGGCTCTGGCGTGTGCTCGATAGGCGAAGGCTCCGGCAGCGGCGGCAGCACGGCATCGCGCGCGAGGTCAAGCCGCGGTAGCGAGGGCTGCCAGCGGTCGCTCTCCAGCGGCGGTGCTGCGGCCGGCAGCAGCAGGGCGCGGTAGGCGGCGGCGATCACGACGCCCTGCGCGCTGAGTTCGCTCTCGGTCTGGCGGATCAGCGCGCTCTCGTAAAGACGCAGCGCACTGAATCCCAGCATGGGCAACAGCAGCAGCAGGCTGTTGAGCGCGGCAAGCACCCAGACCAGGCGCGGCGGCTTGCGCTGCTGCCACCAGTGCATCAGGTGCATGGGCCAAGCCGATAACCGACACCGTGCAGCGTTTCGATCACCTCGCCCGCGCCGAGGCCCGCGAGCTTGGCGCGCACGCGGCGCACATGGCTGTCCATCGTCCGGTCACTGACGATCTTGTGGACATCGTAGGTGCCATCCATCAGCGCATCGCGCGAGCAGACGCGACCGGGGTTGCGCATCAGCGTGCGCAGGATGCCGCACTCGGCGGGCGTGAGCACCGCGCTTTGCCCGGCCCAGGCCACCTCGAAACGATCGAGATCGAGCGTGAGCTTGCCGTGCACGACGCTGCGCACGGACACTGCGGGTGCAGGCTGCGCGCGGCGAAGCAGGGCCTTGACCCGCGTCACCAGCTCGCGTGGCGAGAAGGGCTTGGCGAGGTAGTCATCGCCGCCCAGTTCCAGCCCCAGCACGCGGTCGATCTCGTCGGCGCGCGAGCTTAAAAAAAGGATGGGGATGCGGCTGCCCTCCTGGCGCAGGCGGCGGCAGACTTCGGTGCCGTCGAGTTCGGGCATCAGCACGTCGAGCACGATCAGATCGGGGGCGTTGGCAGCCACCGCGCGCAATGCCAGCACGCCGTTGCCCGCCGTGGCAACGCGATGGCCCGCCTGTTCGAGCGCGAAGCGCAGCACCTCGATGAGGTGCGGGTCGTCGTCCACGAGCAGGAGATTGGGCATGGCCGGATTGTCGCCTGAGCCATCGCGCGAAAACCGGCCTGCACCGCATTTGCACACTCTTTAGCCGCACTTGCACACGCGCGCCACGGCGATGTCAGGGCTGCGGCCCAATGTGTGTGCAGGCCCTTTCCGCCTGCCACCAGAGCACCGCCATGCCACACAAACCATCCCGCCAGCAGCGCCTTGCGCGCATCACCCTGCGCCTGCTGCAGCGCAGCCTGCGCCGCCAGTTGAAGCGCGTGGAGGGCATGACATGAACACCAGCACCCTGCCGCCGCTGCCCCCGCCCGGCCCGCGCTTCGGCTTCGGCGAATCGCTGCAGAACTCGAAGTTTCTGCGCGTGCTGGTGCTGGGATTCTTGACCCTGTTGCTGCTCATCCCGGTCAGCTCGATCCGCAGTGTGATCGTCGAGCGCGAGCAGACCCGCAACAGTGCCAAGGCCGAGATCGCGCGGCAATGGGGCGGTGCACAAACGCTGATGGGGCCCTTTCTCGTGTTGCCCTACCGCACCGTGCGCGAGGTGGAAAAAGACGGCATGAAGATCATCGAAGAGGCCGGTACGAAGTACGGTGTGGTGCTGCCGGAGGCACTGGACATGAGCGCGCAGCAGAACAGCGAATACCGCCAGCGCGGCATCTTCACGCTGCCGGTGTATCGCGGCTCGGCTCAGATCGCGGGCCGCTTCGCCAAGCCCAGCCTCGCCGCCATCGGCGTGCCGGACACGGCAATCTACTGGGAGCGTGCGGAGATCGTGATGGTCTTGAGCGATCTGCGCGCCCTCACCGGCGGCGTGCGGATGCAGGTAGGCGACCAGACCCTGGGCTTTGCGCCCGGCAGCGGGCAGATGAGCACGGCCTTCACCACCTCGACCGTGGCCGATGTGGTGGCGGATTGCTGTAGTGATGGGACCAATGTCAGCGCAGGCACCGTCCACGCCGCATTGCCGCTCAGCGCGGAGGACAAGGGTTTCAGCTTCGCGCTGCCGCTGTCGTTCAACGGCAGCGAACAGCTGCATTTCACGCCGCTGGGCCGCGTCACTACCGTGGCGATGCAGGGTGACTGGCCCAGCCCCAGCTTCAATGGTGCCTACCTGCCCCGCACGCGCGAGGTCTCTGGCGATGGCCAGGGCTTCAAGGCTGCGTGGGAAATCCCCGACCTCTCGCGCAGCTTCGGCCAGGTTTGGCGCGACAGCGAAATCCCCTACAGGGCGCTGACAGCATCGGCTTTCGGCGTGCGGCTGTTCCCCGCCGTGGACGAATACACGATGGCGCACCGCGCGGTGAAATACGCGCAGCTCTTCATCGTGATGACCTTCGCACTCTGGTGGCTGTTCGAGGTCATCGGCGGCATCAAGCTGCACCTTTTGCAATACCTGCTGGTGGGCGCGGGGCTGTGTGCGTTCTACCTCTTGCAGTTGGCGCTTTCGGAGCACTTCGGCTTTCGCCTGGCCTACCTCGTGGCAAGCGCCGCCGTGACGGTGCAGATCACGCTCTACTCGTGGTCCGCGCTGCGTTCGCTGAAACGCGCGGCGGGCGTTGGTACGGCGATGGGCGCGCTCTACACCTATCTGTTCTCGGTGCTGCGCGAAGAGAACTACGCGCTGCTGACCGGTGCCGTCGGCCTGTTCCTGATGCTCTCGCTCATCATGTGGCTGACGCGGCGTGTGGAGTGGGGTGCGGCAAAGCCGTAGCGATTCAATCCCCTCTCCCGCTTCCTCGGGAGAGGGTGTGAAGCCTACTTCCGCATCCGGTAGCCGGTGTGAAGCATCCAGTAGGCGATGGCGGAAACCACCGCGAAGAAGGTGGTGATCCATGCCAGGCTGAGTGCGATCGGCATGTCGGCAGTACCGAAAAAGCCATAGCGGAAGCCGTCGATCATGTAGAAAAACGGGTTGAGGTGGCTCGCGGTGTACCAGAATGCGGGCAGCGCATGCACGGAATAGAACACGCCGGAGAGGAAAGACAGTGGCGTGACGATGAAGTTGGAGAAGGCGGCGATCTGATCGAACTTCTGCGCCCACAGGCCCGCGATGATGCCGAGTGCGGCGAGACTGCCGGCCGAGAGCAGGAACACTGCCAACAGTGCCAGCGGCTGCTCGATCGGCAGGCGCACGAAGATGAGCGTGACCGCGAGCATCGCAACAGCCACCAGCACCGAACGCACGAGAGCGGCGAGGATGTAGGCACCGAACCATTCCAGGGGCCCGAGCGGCGCCATCAGCGTGAACACGATATTGCCCATCACCTTGCTCTGGATGAGGCTCGATGAGGTATTGGCGAAGGCGTTCTGGATCACCGTCATCATGATGAGGCCAGGCACCAGAAACTGCGTGTAGCTGAGGCCCTCGTAGCCCGCGATGGTGCGGCCCGACAGTGCCTGCGCGAACACGAGCAGGTACAGCAGGGCGGTGATGACGGGTGCGGAGACGGTCTGGCCGAGCACGGCCCAGAAGCGCATCACCTCTTTCTTGAGCAGGGTGTAGAAGCCGCGCTGGTCGGGGTTCATGCGGCACTCCCGGCGCGCGTCAACTCGATGAAGATGTCTTCCAGATCCGGCTCGCGGGTGTGCACGTCCTCGATCACCACGCCGGCGGTGCGCAGGGCGGCGAAGACACTGTTGATGGGGTGCTTGGCGATTTCGAGTTTCAGCTCGACCACGCCGTCCTTCTCGCTGGCGATCAGGCCACGCAGGGTATCGGGCAGGGGCGCACCCTCGCCGAGCTTGAGACGCAGAAAGCGGAAGGGATGCCGGCCCAGCAGCGCGCCCGTGGTCTCCAGGGCCTTCACCTCGCCCTTGTCGAGGATGGCGATGCGGCTGCACATCTCCTGTGCCTCCTCAAGGTAATGCGTGGTCAGCACCACGGTGGTGCCCTGGCTGTGCAGATCGCGCATGAAGGCCCAGAGCGTGCGGCGCAACTCCACGTCCACGCCCGCCGTCGGCTCGTCGAGGATGACCACGGGCGGCTTGTGGACGAGCGCCTGCGCAATCAGCACCCGGCGCTTCATGCCGCCAGAGAGCGAGCGCATCGAGGCCGTGCGCTTGGCCTTCAGTTCGAGCCGCTCGATCATCTCGTCGATCCACGGCCACACTTCTTCGCCGCAGCCGTAATAGCCGGCCTGGATGCGCAGCATGTCGACAACGTTGAAGAAGGGGTCGAACACCAGTTCCTGCGGCACCACGCCGAGCAACCGGCGTGCGGTGCGGAAGTCCGTCACCGTGTCGTGGCCCAGCACGCTGATGTGGCCCGATGTGGCGCGTGTGAGTCCCGCGATCGTGTTGATGAGCGTGGACTTGCCTGCGCCATTGGGGCCAAGCAGGCCGAAAAACTCGCCGCGATTGATGCTGAAGCTCACACCCTTGAGGGCTTGGAGGCTGCCGTAGGATTTCTGGACGGCGTCGATCTTCAGCGCGTCGAGTGTCGAAGTATTCATGGTCGCCGTCATTATAGAGGTGCGGCCGTGGGCGGCCCTTGCAATGCAAGTCGCAGTGTGTGGTCATAGCCGCATAAACCGCCCTGCCTCCATGCCCTCCACCGCCATCGTCTGGCTGCGCCGCGACCTGCGCCTCAGCGACCAGCCTGCCCTGCACCATGCAGCCGCGCATCACGACGTGGTCGTGCCGGTGTTCGTTTTCGCCCCGGAGGAAGAGGCGGACTGGCAGCCAGGCGCGGCGAGCCGCTGGTGGCTGCACCACTCGCTGACGACGCTGGCCGCGCGCCTCGCCAAACTCGGCAGCCCGCTGATCGTGCGCACCGGCCCCAGCCTCGCGGCGCTGCGGACGCTGGTGAAGGAAACGGGGGCCGAGGCCGCCTACTGGAACCGCCTCTACGAGCCGGCCGTGATCGCGCGCGATGCCCGGATCAAGGAAGCGATGCGGGCGGATGGCCTCAAGGCGGAGAGCTTCAATGGCGCGGTGCTGTTCGAGCCTTGGGAACTCAAGACCGGCGCTGGCGAGCCTTACCGGGTGTACTCGCCGATGTTCCGTGCCGCCGAGGCGCGTTTCGACGGGATTCGCAAGCCCCTGCCTGCACCGAAGAAACTCGCCGCGCCATCTATGGCTCTTGAATCGACAGCCATAGAAGCGCTGAAACTGCTGCCAACCATCCCTTGGGATAGCGGCTTCTACGAACACTGGCACCCTGGCGAGAAAGGCGCGCTCCAGCGGCTGGAGCAGTTCGCCACAAAGCCCATCGCCACCTACAAGGACCTGCGCGACCAGCCTGCGCTCGACGGCGCAGTCAGCGGCCTGTCACCGCATCTGCATTTCGGTGAGATCAGTCCGCACCAGTGTTTCGTGCGTGCGCGGCAGGCCCAGCACGAACTGGCCAGCGCGGGTGCGCACGGCAACATTCACCACTTCATCAAGGAGCTGTTCTGGCGCGAGTTCTCGCACCATCTCATCTACCACTACCCCAAGACACCGACCGAGCCAATGTATGCGCGATTTGCAGCCTTCCCTTGGCGCAAGTCAAAGCACTACGCGAGCGATTTGAAGGCCTGGCAGCAGGGGCGGACCGGCATCCCCATCGTCGATGCCGGCATGCGCCAGCTCTGGGTGACGGGCTGGCTTCACAACCGCGTGCGCATGATCGTGGCGAGTCTGCTCACCAAGAACTTGCTCATCCCCTGGCAGGAGGGGGCGGCCTGGTTCTGGGACACGCTGGTCGATGCCAGCCTGCCGCAGAACACGCTCGGCTGGCAGTGGGCGGCAGGTTGCGGGGCCGATGCCGCGCCCTACTTCCGCATCTTCAACCCGGTGTTGCAGGGCGAGAAGTTTGACGCCGAAGGCAGCTATGTGCGCACCTGGGTGCCGGAGCTGGCGACGCTGCCCGTCAAGTTCATCCACAAGCCCTGGGAGGCGCCCAGCGAGGTGCGCCGCGCGGCGGGTATCGGGCTGGACAGCGTCTACGCCAAACCCATCATCGAGCTGATGGCCTCGCGCGACCGTGCGCTCGCCGCCTTCGCCGAGCTCAAAGCCGGCAGCGCGGCATGAGTGCGGCATTGCCACGCAGACTGCATGCCCTGCGCGCGCGCGATGCCCTGCAGGACATCGCGCGCGGCGCGAAGCCCGCCGATCAGATCCTGGAAACGCTGTTCCGCAGTCACAAGGAGATGGGCAAGCGCGACCGTGCCAGCGTGAGTGATCTCGTCTACGGTGTACTGCGCGATGTCGGGCGCTTGCAGGCGCTGGCGGGCAGCGCAGCAGCGGACTGGCTATCACGCCATCTGGCTGATGCAGGCCACGCAACGACGGCGATCACTGCGCTGGACTTGCCTGCACCGGTGGCCGATGGCGCAGTGCCATTCCACGCCGCGCACAACCTGCCGCCCGATTTGCACGCACGACTGTTGCAGCAGATCGGCGAAGCGGAAACCGCCGCGCTCGCCACCGCGCTCAACCAGCCCGCACCGACCGACGTGCGCGTCAACATCCTCAAGGTCACGCGCGCCGAAGTGTTGGCCGCCCTCGCTGCGCAAGGGGTCGCCGCCACGCCAACGCTGCTCGCCGCGCATGGTCTGCGACTCTCGTCGCGCCTGAGCAAGCAATCCACACTGCTGCTTGATGGCGAGATCGAGCCACAGGACGAAGGCAGCCAGCTGCTCGCGCAACTCGCTGGCGCAGCCCCCGGCGAGACGGTGATCGACTGGTGCGCAGGCGTCGGTGGCAAGAGCCTGGCGATGGCCGCAGAGATGCGCGACGAGGGTCGCCTCATCGCCTGCGACATCAGCGCCAGCCGCCTCGCCAAGATCGCGCCACGCGCCGCACGCGCGGGCGTGGGCTGTATTGAAACCCGCGTGCATGGCGTCGATTCGCTGACTGGCATGGCCGCCGATGTGGTGCTGGTCGATGCTCCCTGCTCTGGCACCGGCACCCTGCGCCGCTCGCCGGAATTGCGCCTGCGCGCTTTCGACTACACCGCACTCGCGGCACTGCAACTGCAAATCCTCGGCGACGCCGCGCGCTGCGTACGGCCCGGCGGACGGCTGATATACGCGACGTGCAGCCTGCTCGAAGAAGAAAACGAGGCGGTGGTCGATGCCTTTCTGCAAGCGAATCGGCAGTTTGTGGCAGCGGCAGGACCAGCCGGCTTCCCGGCGGGCCTGCTCTCGGCCCAAGGCCGTTTGCGTCTCTGGCCGCACCGCCACGGCAGCGATGGCTTTTTCGCGGCCTGCCTTGAGCATCGGGCCTAAAATAGCGCCATGACCGCACCCAATCACCTCGCCAGCGCGCGTCGCACACTGGATATCGAACGCGACGCCATCGCCGCGCTCACCCAGCGCATCGGCGAGGACTTTGCCCGCGCCTGCGCGCTCATCCTCGCCTGCAAGGGTCGCGTTGTCGTCACCGGCATGGGCAAGAGTGGGCACATCGGCGGCAAGATTGCGGCCACCCTTGCCAGTACCGGCACACCGAGCTTTTTCGTGCACCCCGGCGAGGCCAGCCACGGCGATCTCGGCATGATCATGCGCAACGACGTGGTGATCGCCATCAGCAACTCCGGCGAAACCGCCGAGGTGCTCACCATCCTGCCGCTCATCAAGCGCATGGGCGTGCCGCTGATCTCGATGACGGGCAAACCCGGCTCCACGCTCGCTAGCACCGGCGACGCACATCTGGATGTCAGCGTCGAACAGGAGGCCTGCCCGCTCAACCTGGCACCCACCGCCAGCACGACCGCCACGCTGGCCATGGGCGATGCCCTGGCTGTCGCTCTGCTGGAAGCACGCGGCTTCACGCCGGAGGACTTTGCCTTCTCGCATCCCGGTGGCGCGCTAGGCCGCCGCCTGCTGCTGACGGTGGAGAGCCTGATGCAAAAGGGTGATCGCCTGCCGCAGGTGACGGCCGACGTGCCGCTGACCACCGCGCTGATGGAGATGACTCGCAAGGGCCTGGGCATGACCGCCATCGTCGATGCCACCGGCATCGTGCAGGGCGTGTTCACGGACGGTGACTTGCGCCGCGTGCTCGACTCCGCTGCCGATGTGCGCACGGTCCGTGTGGGTGCGGTGATGACCCAGGGTGGCAAGCGCATCGCCGGCTCGGCGCTGGCTGCCGAAGCGGTGCAAAAGATGGAGGCCGCCAAGATCACTGCACTGATGGTTTGCGACGGGGCCGGCAAGCTGGTCGGCGTGATCCACCTGCAAGACCTGCTACGCGCCGGGGTGGTTTGATGACACCGATCGAGCGTGCGAAAAACATCCGCTGCGTGATCTTCGATATCGACGGCGTGATGACCGACTGCAAGCTCTACCTCAGCCACGACGGCGAGGAGATCAAGGCAGTGAACGTACGCGATGGCCTGGGCCTCAAACTGCTCATGAAACAGGGCATCGAGGTTGCAGTGATTTCCGGTCGTCCCAGTGTGGCGATGCAGAAGCGTCTCGAATACCTCGGCGTGCCGCATATCTGGCTTGCCACCGAAGACAAGCTGCCGGCCTACGAGGCACTCAAGGCCAAGCTGGGCTTGGTCGACGCACAGATGGCGCACATGGGCGACGACACGCCCGATCTGCCGCTGTTTGCACGCGTCGGATTGGCGTTGGCTCCCGGCGATGCCCACCGCAAGGCCAAGGCAGCTGCGCATTGGCTCAGCGAGGCCAAGGGCGGTGATGGCGCGATCCGCGAGGCCGTGGATTTCATCCTCGCCGCGCAGGGCATCGAGACATGAGCAAGCGCACGTTGACGGGTTTGGCGTTGCTGCTGCTGATGGTGGCGGCGCTGCTGTGGCAGAGCGGCGGGATGCAGGATGGTGCACTGGAGACCACGACCAGTGAGGAACCACGCTATCGCATCGAGAAACTGCGCGCGCTGCGCACCGATGCCAGGGGTCAGCCGCTGGTGCGGGTGACGGCAGACAGTGCCGACTACTTCGACAATGGCGCGGCAGCTCTGAGCAACATCGAAACGGTGGGGCTATCTGGCGAGGCCGCGCCGTGGACACTGAAATCACCCACTGGCACCGTCGCACCCGGCGAAAAGCGCCTGCTGCTGCAAGCGCCGGTGACGGGTACCGGACGCTGGAGCACCGGCGAGCCTTTCGACTTTTCAGGCAGTGCGGTGTGGGTGGACGATGCCAGGCGTGAGTTCTATTCCAACGAGCCGCTGACCATCGACAGCGCCACCCGCACTGCCAGGGCCAAAGGCTTTACGGCAGGATTCGACGGCAAGACCTTGAAGTTGACGCAACCGGAATTGAGTTATGAGCTTGGCGAATAGAGTCATTACCTTGGCGCTGGGGCTGGCACTGGCGAACATTGCTTTTGCGCAGGCGGCCAGCAGCAAAAAAAGCCCGCAGCGCGTCAGCGGGCCCATCACCATCACTGCCAAGAACGGCGAATGGCAGGACGGCAACATGATCTACACCGGTGACGTGGTGATGCTTTCGAAGACCCTGGAGCTGCGCGGCGCCCGGCTGGAACTGCAGCAGACGGGTGGCAAGAGGAACCCCTACGTCATCACCGTCACCGGCGCACCGGCAACGCTCAGGCACATGGGGCAGACGGCAAAGGACCCTGTGGTGGATGGCCGCTCGAAGACGATGGTGTACCGCTCGGCGACGCAGACCATCCAGCTCACCGGCGAGGCGCATCTGGAGCGCGCGAAGGACGAGCTGAACGGCGAGGACATCAAATACGACGTGGCCAACCGCCGCGTGCAGGCGAGTGGCGGCAACAATGGCCAGGTGCGCATCGTCATTGACGTGCCGGAGCAGGAGCAATGAACGCTGCGCCCGCAAAGCTCACAGCCCGAAACCTGGCCAAGAGCTACAAGAAGCGCAAGGTCGTGCGCGATGTCTCGCTGGAGGTGAATGCCGGCGAGATCGTGGGTCTCCTGGGCCCCAATGGCGCGGGCAAGACCACCTCGTTCTACATGGTCGTCGGTCTGGTGCCAGCCGATGGTGGCGCAGTGGAGCTCGATGGCGTCGACATCACCAAGCTGCCGATGCACGCGCGCGCGCAGAAGGGCATCGGCTATCTGCCGCAGGAGGCGAGCGTGTTCCGCAAGCTCTCCACCGCCGACAACATTTTGGCAATTCTTGAGACCCGCAAGGATCTCGACAAGACCGCGCGCGCGAAAGAACTAGAACGCCTGCTCGAAGAGCTGCATATCGGCCATATCCGTGATGGCATCGGCCAGAGTTTGTCCGGTGGTGAGCGCCGCCGCGTCGAGATTGCACGTGCGCTCGCGGCCAACCCGCGTTTCATCCTGCTCGACGAACCCTTCGCCGGTGTTGATCCACTGGCAGTGCACGACATCCAGGCCATCGTCCATCACCTGAAAGCGCGCGGCATTGGCGTCTTGATCACCGACCACAACGTGCGCGAGACGCTGTCGCTCTGCGAGCGCGCCTACATCCTCGCCGAAGGCACCGTGATCGCCACCGGCACACCGGCCGAGCTGCTGGAGAACGCCATGGTGCGCAAGGTGTACCTCGGTGAGGATTTCAAGCTGTAAGGCCGGATCGCGGCGCCGTGCGGCACTCGTTAGGCAAAAGTCATACCGTTACAATGCAGGCATGACGGCGGAGAACACATAGGACATGAAACAGGCGCTGGGAATGCGCACCGGCCAGGCGCTCACCATGACGCCTGCCCTGCAGCAGGCAATCCGCCTGTTGCAGCTTTCCACACTCGACTTGAAGCAGGAAATCCAGCAGGCGATCGAATCGAACCTGATGCTGGAGCTCTCCGACGACGACTCACCTGAACCCGATGCGAATACCGATGCCGATGCGGAGAGCGTCGAAGACGCGGGGGCCATGAGCGAGCGCACCAGCAGCCTGGATGCCAGCGATGGTCTGGCCGCTGAAGTGGCGGCGACCGAAGTGCGCGGCGACGAGCCGATGCAGGACGAGATGCCCGTAGACGCCGACTGGGGCGACATCTACGACACGCCAGTGAAATCCGACAACAGCAGCGAC
Source organism: Nevskiaceae bacterium (assembly GCA_021731445.1). Lineage (GTDB taxonomy): Bacteria > Pseudomonadota > Gammaproteobacteria > Nevskiales > Nevskiaceae > Stagnimonas. Next base: position 24,629 of record JAKFXK010000021.1, read on the forward strand.
GACGATGATCTGGCCGAGTTTCGCCGCGCCAACCAGCACAGCGGCGAGACACTGCTGGAACACCTGCGCTGGCAGGCAGGCCTGCTGCCGCTGAAAGAGTGGGAGGCCGAAGTGGCCGACTATCTCATTGACGCCGTCAACGATGATGGCTACCTCGAAGACTGGGACGAAGCCTGCGAGCACTTCCGCGAGGCTTTTGGCCTGCGCGTGGAGCAGGTCGAAAAAGTGCTGCGCCAGGTGCAGGATTTCGACCCGCCGGGGGTGGCCGCGCGCGATCTGGGCGAGTGCCTGCGCCTGCAGTTGCAGCAGCTCGATGCGGGCCAGCCCGGCCATGCCCTGGCGCTGCTGCTGGTCGAAAAACACCTGCCGATGCTCGCCCGCCGGGACTACCCAGGCCTGCGCCGCGCGACTGGCCACGATGAGGCCGGCTTGAGGGTTGCACTCGCGCTCATCCAGCGCCTGCAACCACATCCGGGGCGGCCGTACGCGGCGCACGAGAGCGATTACATCGAGCCGGATGTGTTCGTCACCAAGCACCAGGGGAAATGGCGCGTGGGCTTGAACCGCGAATCGACGCCGGTCGTGCGCATCAATCCGCACTATCTATCGATGGTCAAGCGTGCCGACAGTTCGAAGGATCAGCTGACCATGAAGACGCACCTGCAGGAGGCGCGCTACTTCCTGCACAGCCTGCAATCCCGCAATGACACTTTATTGCGCGTAGCGCAGTGCATCGTCGAGGAGCAGCGCGCTTTTCTGGACTACGGCCCCGAGGCGATGCGACCGCTGGTGCTACGCGATGTGGCCGGTCAGCTGGGCATCCACGAATCCACCGTCAGCCGTGCCACCGCCAACAAATATCTGCTGACTCCGCGCGGACTCTTTGAACTCAAACACTTTTTCAGCTCACACGTGCAGACCAGCGATGGCGGCGTTGCCTCGGCAACCGCCATCCAGGCCATGCTCAAGCGGCTGATTGCAGCCGAGAATCCGGCGCAGCCGCTTTCGGATGCGACCTTGGCAGACTTGTTGCAGAAGGAAGGCATTCAGGTTGCAAGGCGCACCGTTGCCAAATATCGTGAGGCCATGAACCTGCCCCCCTCGCACGAACGGAGACCACTTTAAGAAAAAACTTCTGCAAGCGATCCGTGAACCGCTTTTAGTCCCCATGTTTCCATCAGGGACGGCTGACGAATCGCTTCAAGCAGCAATGCCAATGGCGATTACCGTACGCGCCCCGGTCAAAGGGCTTACCGCTTAGCAAGGAGTACTCGATGAACCTGACCATCTCCGGCCACCATCTCGAACTGACCCCGCCGATCAAGGCCTACGTCAAGGAAAAGATGAAACGACTCGAACGCCACTGTGACCACCTGCTCAATGGGCAAGTCATTCTCACTGTGGAAAAGGATCGGCAGAAGGCGGAGGCGACGGTGCATTGCTCAGGAGCCAGTCTGCATGCGGAATGCACCCACACAGACCTCTACGCGGCGATTGATCTCTTGGCCGACAAGCTCGACCAGCAGGCCCGCAAGCACAAGGACAAACGCCGCGACCACCATGCTTCGGATGTGGTGCACCACCAGACCACGCAGCAAGCGGCGATGTAGGCGCCTTGCGGCAAACACGACGGGACGCCTTGGCGTCCCGTTTTTGTTGGGCGACCCAACACTCTGCCGCTATGATGCGCGGGTCATCCATAACAACGCCGATCTGGACGAGCCCCACAATGAAACTCACCGAAATCCTCAATCCCACCCGTGTCGTCGCCGGCACCACCGTCACCAGCAAGAAGCGTGCGCTGGAAGAAATGAGCAAGCTACTGGCGAAAGGCAGCGGCACCGTTACCGAGGGTGAGATCTTCACCGCGCTGACCGCACGTGAAAAGCTCGGCTCCACGGGCTTGGGCCATGGGGTCGCCATCCCACATGGACGCATGTCGGGGATCGAGGGCTCGATCGGCGCGCTGATCCGCCTCAAGCATCCAGTCGATTACGACGCCCACGACGGCAACACGGTAGATCTCATGTTCGGCCTCGTGGTGCCGCAGCAGGCAACCGAGACGCACCTGAAGCACCTCGCCGCCATTGCCGAACTGTTCTCCGACGATGCCTTCTGCAAGCAGGCCCGCGCTGCCGCTGACGACGCGGCGCTGTTCGCACTGATCACCAGCCGAACCTGAAGGCATCTTCCAAGACTCGGAGATGAAGTTATCGCACAACGTAGCGAGCGAAGGCAGTTCGCGTGACGCCGGAGCGCAGCACCCGCAGCGGCCTTGTGGCCGTGAGGGCGTTTGGCTTACTGGGAAGTGACTCAATGTCACTTCCCAGCCCGGCCAAACGCAGCACCGCCGACGCGCGAAATGCCGAGCGCAGTAGTTGTGAGATGACTTCATGAAACTCGTCGTCGTCAGTGGCCTCTCCGGGGCCGGCAAGACCGTCGCGCTGCGCCAGTACGAAGACCTCGGCTGGTATTGCATCGACAATATCCCGCTCGACTTCGTCGAACCGCTGGTGGCGCATGCGCTCATCAACGACGACCCGCGTTATGCGCGCCTGGCGCTTGGCGTGGATGCCCGCGAGGCACCAATGCAGATCGGTTATTTTCCCGAGCACATCGAGTCGCTGCGTACGCGCGGGGTGGATGTGGACGTGCTGTTCCTCACCGCCGACGAGGAGATCATCCTCAAACGCTACAGCGAAACACGCCGCAAGCATCCGCTGTCGGATGGCCAGACCTCGTTGGTGGAAGCCATCCGCCAGGAACGCTCGCTGCTGGCACCTATCGCCAATGCGGCGGACGTCACGCTCGACACCACGCGCCTCAACCTGCACGAGCTGCGCAGCGCCATTGACAGCCGCATGCCCGAGGGCAGCAACGCCAAGCTCTCGGTGCTGTTCCTCTCGTTCGGCTTCAAAAACGGCATCCCGGATGGGGCCGACTATGTGTTCGACGTACGCTGCCTGCCGAACCCGCACTGGGTGCCGGAGCTGCGCCCCTTCAATGGCCGCGATGCCGCCATCGCCGACTATCTTTCGGCGCAGCCGGACGTGTTGGCGATGCAGTCCGACATCAGTGGTTTCCTCACCCGCTGGCTGCCCAGTTACGAGGCGCAGGATCGCGCCTATGTCACCGTCGCCGTCGGCTGCACTGGCGGCCAGCATCGCAGTGTCTACCTGGTCGAACAGTTGGCGGCCCATTTCAAGACGAGGTTCGCGCAAGTGGTCATCAAGCATCGGGAACTGGGAAGTATCGGGAGTGCGGGCGTATGAGCTGCGGCATTCTGCTGGTCACCCACGGCAAGCTGGGACGCTTCCTGCTCGACACCCTGCAGGAGATGCTGGGTGGCCTGCCGCTGAAGGCCGACGTGCTCGAAGTGCGCCTGGTGCAGTCGCACGAGGGACCGATCATGCAAGGCTCGCGGATGCTGGAGAACCTCGACAGCGGTGATGGCGTGCTGCTGCTCACCGATGCCTATGGCTCCACCCCCAGCAACGTCGCCCACAAGCTGTCGATCGCCAGGCCCAGAACAGCAGCGGTGGCCGGCGTGAATCTGCCGATGCTGATGCGCGTGTTCAACAGCGCCGAGCTGCCGCTGGATCAACTGGCGCAGGCAGCGGTCGAAGGCGGCCAGCTGGGTGTGGTGCGCTGTCCGCCGGTGGTGGGCACCGTGGCGACGGCCGCTGCGACCTTGCCCGCTGCCCCGGGTGGCAGGCATGTGGAACGCACTGTGGAGATCATCAACAAGCTCGGCTTGCACGCCCGCGCCTCGGCCAGGCTGGTGACGCTCGCCAACAAGTTCACCGCCGATGTGCGGCTGAAAAAAGATGGCCGCGAAGTCTCGGCGAAGTCGATCCTGAACATCATCATGCTGGCCGCAGGCCTGGGCAGCCAGGTGACGCTGATCGCCGAAGGCGAGGACGCCGAACAGGCCATCGCGGAACTGGTGGCCCTGGTCGCCGACAAGTTTGGCGAGGAAGCCTGATGAGCCTCTGGCTCAACGGCATCGGTGTCTCGCGCGGCGTGGCGATTGGCCGCGCGCAACGCCTGCACAGCACCGATCTCGAAATCCCCGAACGCCGCTTGCAGGCTGGTGACATCGAGCACGAGATCACCCGCTTCTACGGCGCACAGCGGCGCGCGCGCGACGAGCTGAAGCGCGTGCGCGAGCAGATTCCGCCGGGCACCCCCGGCGACATCGCCGCCTTCATCGACACGCACCTCCTGATGATGGACGACCGCTCCATTGTCGATACCACCATCGGCCATATCCGCAGCGCCAAGCTCAATGCCGAGGCCGCGCTGAAGAGAACCCGCGACGCAATGGTCGCCATCTTCGATCAGATGGATGACCCCTACCTGCGCACGCGCAAGGACGATGTCGGCCATGTGGTGGATCGCATCCAGCGCGTGCTGATGAAGCTCAGCACAACTGCGGCGGTCGAAGGCGCACCCAAGTTCGACATTGCCGAGCAGACAGTGATCGTCGCCGACGACATCACGCCGGCCGACATCATCCTGCTCAGCCAGCAGAAAGTGGTCGCCTTCATCACCGAGTTTGGCGGGCCAACTTCGCATACGGCGATTCTCGCCCGCAGTCTCGGCATCCCGGCCATCGTCGGCCTGCGCGATGCGCGAAAGTGGCTGCGCGATGGCGAGACCGTGATCGTCGATGGCGAGCAGGGCCATGCGCTGGCAGCGCCAGATGCTGAGGCGCTGACGTTTTTCAAATCCAAGCAGGTCAAGCTCGCGCAGGATCGCGCGACCTTGCAACTACTGCGCGACAAGCCCGCCATCTCGAAAGACGGCGTGAAGATCCGCCTGCTCGCCAACATCGAATCGCCGGACGATGCGATCCACGCTGCCGAACTGGGGGCCGAAGGCGTGGGCCTGTATCGCACCGAGTTCCTCTACATGAACCGCAAGGACTTGCCGAGTGAGGAGGAGCAGTTCGAGGCCTACGCCAAGGTGGTCAGTGCGGTGAAAGGCCCGCTCACCATCCGCACGCTCGATCTGGGTGCCGACAAGCAGGTCGATAGCGGCGCGCGCCTGGGGCCGACGCCCAACAATCCGGCGCTGGGCCTGCGCGCGATCCGCCTGTGCTTGCGAGAGCCCGAGCTGTTCCGCGCCCAGGTGCGGGCCTTGCTGCGCGCGAGCCGCTTCGGCGAGATGAAGATCATGCTGCCGATGATCTCGAGCGTGGCCGAATACCGGCAGGCGCACAACTTCATGGCCGCCACCCGCATCGAACTCGCACGCGAGGGCTACAAGATGGCCGACGACGTGCCAGTGGGCGCGATGATCGAAATCCCCGCCGCTGCCCTAGCCTCGCCGATGCTGGCGCGCGAGTGCCAGTTCTTCTCCATCGGCACCAACGATTTGATCCAGTACACGCTGGCGATCGACCGCGTCGATGACGAGGTGAATTACCTCTACGACCCGCTGCACCCGGCGGTGCTGCAACTGATCCAGCGCACCATCCAGAGCGGCGTGCGTGCGGGCATTCCGGTGACAATGTGCGGTGAGATGGCGGGCGACGTGCGCTACACGCGGCTGCTGCTGGGGCTGGGCTTGCAAGAGTTCTCGATGCATCCGGCCAATGTGCTGGAGATCAAGCGGGCGGTGCTGGATGCCGATGTGAAGAGCCTGCAGGCACAGACCTTGCGGTTGCTGGCCTCTGCCGATATCGAGGAGCAGCAGGCCTTGATCGCCGCGCTGTAGTGTGTGCTATGCGCACGCTACAGCGGCGATTCAGGAGCCAGCCACCGTCATCGGTGCCAGTAGCAGACTGCCGCAACGCACCAGGCCACGCGTATCGACGTCACTGCCGACGGCTCTCAATGAGCGGAACATCTCCGACAGATTGCCTGCAATCGTGACCTCCTCCACCGGATGCACGATCTCGCCGTTCTCGACCCAGAAGCCTTCGGCCCCGCGCGAGTAATCCCCCGTCACCATATTCACGCCCTGCCCCATCAGGCCAGTGACGACGAGGCCAGTGTGCATCTGACGGCGAAGCTGGTCGTGATCCAGATCGCCCGGCGCGACGACGATGTTGAACGCACCGCTGGCATTGCCCGTGCTCTGCATCTTGAGGCGGCGTGCGGCATAGCTGCCCAGGAGGTAGCCGGTGAGCTGGCCTGCGTCGATCAGCGTGCGCTCCTGCGCGGCCACACCTTCACCGTCGAACCAGGCCGAGCCTGCCGCACCCTTGAGATGTGGCCGTTGGTGGATGTGGACGTGCGGCGCAAACACCGGCGTGCCGATCTTGTCGAGCAGAAAACTGGCCTTGCGGTACAGCGCGCCCCCGCTGATGCCGCTCAAAAACTGACCGATCAGCCCACGCGCCACTTCGGGCGTCAGCAGTACGGCTGCGCTGCGCGTGCTCAGCGAATGCGCGCCGAGGCGTGCGGCGGCGCGGCGGCCTGCCTCGGTGCCGATGGTCTGTGGTGATAGCAGCGCGCTGGCGTCGCGCGCACTGCTGTAATAACTGCCGTTCTGCATTTTCTCGCCTGCCTTGGCGATCACCGAGCAGCTCAGCGAGTGGTCGGTTGAGCGGCGATGGCCGACAAAACCGTGGCTGTTGGCGTAGACACTCAGGCCTTCACGGGTGTCGGCGCCAGCGCCCTCGCTCTGCGTCACGCGCGAGTCGGCGGCGAAGGCGGCGGCCTCGGCGGCGCAGGCTAGATCGGTCGCCTTGTCGGGCGTCAGCGCCCAGGGGTGCACGAGCGAGAGATCGGCAAATCCGCCGGCCGGGGCTTGTGCCATCTGTGAGGCCTCGGCGAGGCCCAGGCAGACATCCTCACCCGCTGCACGTGCGATGTCGCAGGCGGCGGCAACGGTGGCGGTGATGCCGGCATCCGAGAGATCCGCCGTGCTGGCGCTGCCCATGCGATGCCCGAAGTAGACAGTCAGCGTGAGGCTGCGGTCTTTCTGGAACTCGACCGACTCCACCTCGCCCTGCCGCACGTTGACGGTGAGCGCGCGACTGGTGGCGACACTCGACTCGGCCTGGGTGGCCCCGGCACGTTGGGCGGCTTCGAGCGCGCGGGCGGCACAGATTTCGAGTGTTGCGGGGTCAGGCAGGGACATGCGGGGCGCATCCTTGAAAAACGGTGCGTGATGATGCCGCAAGCGCCCACAAAAAAGGGCCGACTTGCGTCGGCCCTTTTGAAGCGTATTGCAAGGTGTCTACCGCAGCTGAATCGCCAGGCCACGCAGCGCCTCGTCGCCCACCGTGGTGATGACACCGACACTGGTGGTCGCACCCGTCGCCAGATTGATGCGGAACAGCGTGGAAACCCCACCGGTCGAGGGCTGCAAGGCGGCCAGCGAGAAGCCGTTGTGTCCACCTGCGATGTCGAGATCACCGGCATTGCTGAAGTCGGTGCCGAGATCCCCCACTGCCTGCGTCGCGCCGTCGTTGGGGTTGCCCATGTTCTTGCGCAACGTTGAGGTCGCGGAAGAACGGTCTTCCAGATAGAACAGCTCCGTCGTGGCCGCAGCCGTGAAGTTGTTGCTGTAGGCCGCAGCGTGCAGGGCGTTGATATCGAGCGGCGTGTCGGTAAACGTCAGCGCGTTGTCGGGATTGCTGCGCAGGTTTTCAGCCGTGATGCTGATCGCGCGCAGGGCATCCGGCAGCGGGTTGAAGTCGATGCCGAGCTTGCCGCCGGTGGTGGCGGTGAACGGTGCCGTCGTATCTGTCGGGTTGGCGGCATAAGTGCCAACCAGCGTGGATTTGGCATCCGCCAGGTTGACCGTATACAGCTTGGTCACGCCACCCGCTGCCGTGGTGACTGCAACCAGGCTGCCGTTCTTCGGCCCGATGCTGGGGCGGAAGTCGATGCCCTGCACGGTTTCACCCGTCGGCACGTCGATGGTGCCGATGGCCGTCACCGTGCCCGGTGCGGAGGGCGCAAAGCTCACCAGCTTGTTGGTGAGCGTCACGCCGTACACCGTCGCCGTCTGCGCGCCGCTGGTGCCCATCGCCACGATGGGACTGGCGAAGTTGCCAGCCGCCGCCGCAACGCCAGTGGCAAGGTTGAGCGTGAACAGCGTGGTGTTGGCCCCAACCGTCGCTGCCACCAGCGCCTGCCCGTTACCGCCGATGATGTCGAAGGCATTGGCATCGCCGATGTCGAGCGCCGTCGTGCCATCGGTGGTGAGGTTGGCGACCGGATTGACCACACCACTGTTCGGGTTGCCGGGGTCACCTGCAGTGGCATTGCCGGGGTCGGCACCGATGCGCACCAGCGTGTTGGCAGTGGAATCCAGCGCGAACAGCGTCGTCGTCAGCGAGGTTGCGCCACCGCCGAACAGACTGTTGGTGTATGCCGCTGCGGTGATGCCGGTGCGCGTGGTGGTGCCACCCGTGGTGGTCAGCACCGTATCGGTGGTGACCCCACCGGCGGGGATGGCCGTCATACCCGCTGGTGTTGCGGGAGCAACCGTCATGCGCAGGTTCTGACCCGTGTCGGAGATCACTCGCAGGCGATCCGGCACGGGATTGAAGTCCACCGAGAAGTTGTTGCCCTCAAGTCCCGCAAAAGGCGCGGTGGTGTCGTTGGGATCCGCTGTCAGCGTCGCCACGTTGGTCGCCGCACCGGTCGCCGCAATGGTGTAGAGCTTGCCCGTGGTGCCATTCTTGGCGAGTGCGAACAGCGCACCGCCATTGGGACGGGTATCGGCACCGACGATGGCATCGCCCGTCGCCAGCCCCGTGATGGCAACCGTGCTGCAGGCCCGGGCCGCAGAACCCTGCGGTGGGCGGTTGAAGCTGACCAGGCTTTGCGTCGTACCGCCGGTGACCGCAAACATGTTGCCTGCCGCATTGGCCGGGGCCGTGGCAGGCAGGTTGGCGGCAAGACCCAGCACATTGTCGGTGCCCAGACCACCGATATCGCCGACCTTGGTGGCCGCGCCAGTGGCGGGATTGATGGTGAAGAAACCATAGGTGCCGGCCACTTTCAGTGCCGCGCTGAAGACATCGCCAGTCGCGGTGCTGCGGATATCGAAGCCGCTGTTGGCATCGGCAGTGATGCCCAACCCGCCCACCAGACGGCCACCGGCGGCGAGATTGCCCGCGACCCCGTTAGGCACTGCCGACAACAGCAACTGGCTGTTGTTGAGGTGGTAGAGATCCGTCTGGCAAGTCGTCGAGAAGCTGTTGGTGTAGGCCGACTCGGCCAGACTGGCGCTGATCGGCGCGTCGATGAAAGTGTTGTTGCCTGCACCCAAGGTCGTGCGCAGATTGACGCCCGTGCTGTCGACAATGCGCAGGGCATTGGCAACGGGATTGAAATCAACGCCCACTTTGCCTCCCGTCAGCGTGATCGCCGCGCCAGCGGCCGTGGTGCCGACACCGGCACCCATGCCGTTGCTGAGCAGCGGGATGGCCGTACCCAGTGCGCCCGTCGTGGTGTTAGCGGTGTAAACCCTCAAAGCATTGTCAGCCGTCACCTTGGTGACGATGTAGAAGAGACCGTCGGCGGGGCGGAAGTCACCACCCAGCAGCGTTTCGGTGGCCGGCACGGCAAGCGTGACCGACACCGTGCTGGCGGGCAGCGCGGCGGCAAAGCCCACCAGCTTGTTGGTGCCGGTGAGCACAAAGGTATCGGGCGTCACCGCAGGCGGTGCGGGTGGCGCCGGAGGCGACGGCGGCGCTGGTGCCGGCGCTGGTGCGGGGGCAGGCGCCGGATTCGGCGAATTGTTGTCGTTGCAGGACACCAGCGTGGCGGCAGCCAGGGCCAGCAGGGAATAGCGGAACAGATCCTTTGAGCGCGTCATGGAGTTCTCCAGAAATCTAGTGGTTGTGGGTTACCTTGCTGCGCCTACCCCTTGTTGAAGGCACAGGACGCTGCATCGTGCTGCGGTGAAATTCCAACTTCAAGTCTTTGCCAGAATGTGCCCCAGCGAGATGTATCGCAAACGACATACGACAGTGATCGCAGTTACAGATGCGCAAACGAAGAAGCCGGGAAATTCCCGGCTTCTTCGTGCTTCAGATCACAGCACCCAATCTATTTGAGTGCCAGGCCGCGCAGTGGGCCGGTCGCGGAGAACGTGGCCAGCGCCGTGGCAGCGCCGGTGCTGAGATTCAGCCGATAGAAACCGGCATTGCCGCCCACCGTGAATACGCCATAGGCCGTATTGGTGAAGGTGCTGCCACTGACCGTGCTGGTGACATCAAAACCATTGATGCCGTCGATATCGACTGTCAGAGCACCAACGGCGGTCAAGGCACCCCCATTGGGAGCCGTGGTGGTCAGCAGCTGGTCAGCGGTCGCGTCGATGTAGAACAACGTCGTCGGGTCGGCGGTCGGAGTCTGCACACCGCGGCCCGGCACGCTGTTGATATAGCCGGCGGCCGTGGTCTTGGCGCCATTGCTGCCGACCAGCAGCGGACAATCGACGGTGGTCATACCGTTATCGACATTGACGCGCAGGTTCTGGCCGGTATCACTGACAATGCGCAGGCGATCTACCGAGGGATTGAAGTCGATACCGAACTCGGTGCCGCTGAGCGCGGTGAACTGCGTCACCGCCGGCGTGCAGGCGGTATTGGTCGGCGTGGTGGTGTTGACCGTCAGCGCCACCTTGGCGCTGACGTTGCCGGTCGCGTCGTCGAGCACATAGAGGTTGCCCTGGTTGGACAGGCCGTAAATCTTGTTCGTCGCCGGACGGCTGTCGATGGCGACCAGGCTCTCGCCGTTGCCAAGACCCTTGATGCTGAGGTTGCTGGTCAGCGTGGCAGAGGGCGCACGGCCAAAGGTGATCACCCGGCCACTGGCGGTAATGGCCACGGCGTCACCGGTGGCAACCGGGCCGGTGGGTTCGCCGCCGGCAGTCGGCAGTTCGTCATTGTTGCAAGCCACCAACGTGGTGCCGACGGTAATTGCAGCGAGCGCATACAGCGAAAGACGCAGTGACATGTTGACTCCCTTGGGTGGTCGTTAGTGGAACTTCAGGTTGGCGGACAAGCATGACGCCAACGCTAGCAATGCGCACGATGCAAAGTGATGCGGCTGTAGGTAAAACGCACCAGTGCGCGAAGCGATGACTTCAATCTGCCAGCGCATTCAGCAAACGCTGATGGATGCCGCCGAAATCGCCATTGCTCATCACCAGCACCCGGTCGCCTGTGCGGGCCTCGGCGGCGATGGCTGCAACCAATGCATCCAGCTTGTCATGCAAGCAGAGGCGGGCCCCGACCGGGGCGAGCGCTTCGGCGGCATTCCACTTGAGCGTGGGTGGGGCGTAGACAAAACAGAGATCAGCGGCATCCAGGGAATGCGCCAGCTCATTCTTATGGCTGCCGAGGCGCATGGTATTGGAGCGTGGCTCCAGCACTGCGAGGATGCGCCCCTCGCCTTTTTCCCTGAGCGCCCGCAGCGTGACCGCAATGGCCGTGGGGTGGTGTGCAAAGTCGTCATAGACCTCGACACCGCGCACGCTACCGGAGAGTTCCAGCCGGCGACGGATGCCAGCGAATGACGCCAGTGCGGCGATGGCCGTGGCCGCAGGCACGCCGATATGCTGCGCCGCCGCAATCGCCGCCAGGGCATTGCTGCGGTTGTGCGCGCCCGCGAGTGTCAGCGCCGCGCGGCCCTGCAGCACACCTTGATGCAGTACCTCAAACACACCAGTCGCATCAGGCTTGCCAGCCAGCCAGCCCTCGGCACTGTCAAAGCGCTCGATACCGCTCCAGCAGCCCAAGGCCAGCACGCGGGCCAGGTTGGCATCGGCCCCATTCACCACCAGCCTGCCCTCGCCCGGCACAGTGCGGATCAGGTGGTGGAACTGCCGCTCGATGGCAGCGAGGTCGGGAAAGATGTCGGCGTGGTCGTATTCGAGATTGTTGAGAATCGCCGTTCGCGGCCGGTAGTGCACAAACTTGCTGCGCTTGTCGAAAAAGGCGGTGTCGTATTCGTCGGCCTCGATCACGAAATACTTCGAGCCGCCCAGACGTGCCGAGATGCCGAAATTGCCGGGCACGCCGCCGATCAGGAAACCCGGCTCGAGGCCCGCGTGTTGCAGCACCCACGCCAGCAGGGAGGTGGTGGTGGTCTTGCCATGCGTGCCTGCCACCGCCAGCACATGCCGCTCACGCAACACGTTCTCGGCCAGCCACTGCGGCCCGCTGACGTAGGGCAAGCCCTGGTTGAGCACGTACTCCATCGCCGGATTGCCCCGCGTCACCACATTGCCCACCACCACCACGTCGGGGGAAGGCTGCAAGTGCTCCGGGGCATAACCCTGCATCAGGCCGATGCCGAGCGCCTGCAATTGCGTCGACATCGGTGGCCAGGCATTGGCATCGCTGCCGGTGACTTTGTGGCCCTGCTCGCGGGCAATGGCGGCGATGCCGCCCATGAAAGTGCCGCAGATGCCAAGGATGTGGAGATGCATGGCAGCTCAGGCGGTCAAGATCGCTGCGATCAGCTGTGCCGTCATCACGAAACCGGTCAGCACGAACAGCGAGAGCAGGGTCAAGAGCCAACTCGATGGCATCGAGAGATCAGCCGCCAGCCGGTTGATGCGCACACTGGCAATCAGGCTCCACACGAACAGTGCGTCTGACCACAGCTGCGCCCACACCGGCGGCCGGTTTTGCAAGGACTCGCTGATGCGGATGGAGGTTGCCATCGGATCCGTGTCTGGCCCGGCCGCTTCGATGCTGGCGCGCATCAACTCCATCATCTCGCGCATCGCTGGCGTCATGGCGGCAAATGCGGGCCAGAGCGCCAGCGCAAACAGGCTGCCCACCAGCAACTGCGCCGATACGGTCTGTAAAAAGCGGTTATCGAGTTTTTTGCCCCTTAGCAGCTGGCGGGTGAAAAACGCCACGCCCGCCACCCCGCCGATGCCAGTCGCCAGCGCCAGAGACAGTGGCGCGACTGGCGACAAGAGCAGCGCGCTGCTGAACACCGCCAGCGCCGCTGCTAGGCGTGCAAGGTTGATCGAGTACGGCATATCGGCAGGGTCGCCCTTGAGCAGGGCCAGGCCCGCAGCGACACGCAAGGCTTGCAGAAACATGTGGCTTCGACGGTTGAAAAACGTGCGCGATGGTACCGTATGGGCATCCCCACCAAAGACCCGCATGACCGCCACCCACTGGATCGCCACGCCCCAAGCCCTCACCGACGCCATCGCCTGCTGGCAGGGACGCGACTGGCTTACCGTCGATACCGAGTTTCTGCGCATCGACACCTACCGGCCCAAGCTGTGCCTGATCCAGATCGGCGATGGCGTCGATGCCTGGGTCATCGACTGCATTGCCCTTGCCGACCTGGGCGCACTGTTTGCAAGGCTCAACGACGCGGGCACGGTGAAGGTGTTCCACGCCGCCTCGCAGGATCTGGAGATTTTCGCGCAGCTGACAGACGTCTGCCCCGCACCGATCTTCGATACCCAGCTGGCTGCGGCACTGCTGGGCAAGGGCGACCAGCTTGGCTATGCGGGGTTGATCGAGAAGGAACTCGGTATCCCCATCGACAAGAGCCTGTCGCGCACCGACTGGTCGCGCCGACCGCTCACCGCCCCTGAGATCGCCTACGCCGCAGCCGACGTGACGCATCTGGCGACCATCTACCCGACCTTGCTGGCGAGCTTGCGTACAGCAGGCCGCGAGCCTTGGCTGCTCGAAGACGCAGCCCGTGCTGCCGATCCCGCGAGCTACGACACCAAGCCCGAAGAGGCCTGGCAGCGATTGAAAGGCTTGGCGCGTCTCGATATCGTCGCGCAGCGTGCAGCCGCCCGCATTGCGGCATGGCGTGAGACCGAGGCGATTGCAAAAAACCGGCCGCGCGGCTGGATCGTGGAAGACGAGCTGGTCTACCGCTTGGCCGAACGCCGCCCAGCAAGCAGAGCACAGCTCGTCGAGCTGGGACTGCCGCCGAAGACTTTCGAGCGCCATTGCGAGGCACTGCTCGCCGCCATCGCCGCCAGTGCCAGCGATCCGCAGGTTGCACTCGCCCGCGACGAGCGTCTGAGCCCTGCGCAAAAAACCCAGCTCGCCCAGCTGCGCGAAGTGGTGCAGGCCACCGCCACCAACCTGGGCGTGCCCGCAGGCCTGTTGGCACCGCGTGCCGATCTCGATGCCCTGCTCTACGACGGTGCCACGGCGAGGGCGCGTGTGCTCACCGGCTGGCGTCACGAGGTCATCGGCAAGACACTGTTGTCCGCCCTGGCTTGAAGCCTCAAGAACCGCCTGTCATACGACCAACGGCCGTTGCCCTGCCCATCAACGGAGCGTAAAACTGGCTTTGCGGTCGCACTGAACCCTTCCGCTTTCGACCGCAAAAGGAGTTCCTCATGGCCCAGTGGTTGCGCGAGTTTTCCATCGGTGACTGGTATCAGGCCGATGGTCAGCCCTTCGAGATTGTCGGCATCGATGTCAAAGCCGAGATCGTGCTGGTGCAGCACTACGACGGCGCACTGGACGAGATCGACTTCGACAGCTGGGGCGAGCTGAACGCTCGACCCACGGCAGCGCCAGAAAACCTGAGTGGCGCGCTGGATGCCGAGGCTGAGGATTTCGGCCTGATCGATGATCGCTCCGGTCTACCCGAAAGTCGCAACGCCGTCGCCTGGCTCGACGCTCACGATTTATAGGCTCATAAGAAAGCCCGCACGCGGCGGGCTTTCTTGGCACACAGAGCTTGCTTAGAGCGCCTTGATGATACGGGCGAAGATTTCTTCCAGCCCGCCCTTGCCCTCCAAGGTCACCAGTTTGCCTTGCTTCTGGTAGTAGTCGAGTAGCGGACTGGTGTCGGCGTTGTAGATGGCGATGCGCTTGCGGATGACTTCTTCGGTGTCGTCGGCGCGGCCCTCCTTGATCGCCCGCGAATGCAGGCGGGTGATGATTTCCTCATCCTCGACATGCAGATGCAGGGCCTTGCTGATCGAGGGTGCTTTCAGCTTGCTGAGCATGCCTTCGAGCACATCGGCCTGGGCGATGTTGCGGGGAAAGCCATCGAGGATGAAGCCCTTCTGGGCATCCGGCTGGGCAAGGCGCTGCTCGACGATGCCGTAGACCAGCTCGTTGGCCACCAGCTTGCCGGCATCCATCGTCGCCTTGGCTTTTTTGCCCAGCTCAGTGCCCGCTGCCACCGCTGCACGCAGCGCATCACCCGTCGATAGCTTGGGGATACCGTAGTGCGCAGCCATCTTCTCGCCTTGCGTGCCCTTGCCGGAGCCGGGCGCGCCGAGCAGTATGATTCTCATGTCTTGGGGTCAACCTTTTCTGGTGATGGGCTTGCCGCCTCAAGACCCGGACGATGCATCACCGGGCAGTTCAAGGCCCGATAAGGTAGCCGCCGCCGCCCGCTGGCGCAACGAATGGTCTGATCCCACTTTCGTATAATCCGCGCCCCGAATCCACCCAGCAAGCGAGCACAAACATGGGATTAGAAGCCCTAGGCCCCGGCGACAAAGCGCCAAACGAGTTTTACGTCGTCATCGAAATCCCGGCCTACGGCCCCCCCGTCAAGTATGAAGTGGACAAGGACACCGGCCTGTTGATGGTCGACCGCTTCATGAACGTGGCGATGAGCTACCCCGCCAACTACGGCTTCATCCCCAAGACGCTGGCGGGCGATGGCGACCCGGTGGACGTGCTGGTGCTGACCCCGCATCCGGTGGTCGCCGGCTCGATCATCAAGTGCCGCGCCGTCTGCGTGCTGGATACCGAAGACGAGAAGGGCACTGATGCCAAGCTGCTCGCGGTGCCGGTCGACAAGGTCAGCAACGGCGCCTACCCGCATCTGCAGGACTTGAAAGACGTGCCGGAGCGCGTGCTCAACGAAATCCACCACTTCTACTCGAGCTACAAGGCGCTGGAGAAGGGCAAGTGGGTGAAGATCACCGGCTGGCGCGATGCCGCAGCCGCGCGCGCCGAAATCACGCAGGGCATCAAGGACTACAAGGGCTGATCATCCAACCGCAAGAAAAGGCCCGCCATCGGCGGGCCTTTTTTGTTCGACAGCCAAGCCTTTAGCGCCTGCGGCGGCGCAGCAGCGCCAATGGCATTAACAGCAAGCCCAAGCTGAACGAACCCGCACCGCCAAAGCCCAGGAAGCCACCGGAGTTGAGCGAAGTCGATGTGGGTTCGGGGGTGGGCGCTGGTGCAGGAG
>JAKFXK010000090.1 GCA_021731445.1 Nevskiaceae bacterium
GCTCGAAAGCCTGCGGCCCCAGCACCTCGAAGCCGCGAAACCGCAGAGTGCCGTGGCTCAGCCATTCGGCTTCGAGCGGCTCGCGGTGCTCGACAATCCAGCTTTTCAGCGCTTCTAGCGAGGCGCCCTGCCCTTCGATCACGCGCATGGCCTTGCCATTGGCGGAACGCGCCTCGGCCATTTCGATCTTGCTCATCCGCTTTTTCTCCTCTTCAGCGCCTTGTAGCGCAGGAGGGCGGCTGTACGCTAGCCAGCCGCGTGGCGATTCTTGACCCGCACGTAATGCGCGGCCGAGTAGGCCAGCTGTTCGCGCTCGGCTGCCGTCAGTGCACGCACCATCGTGGCGGGGCGGCCACGATAGAGATGGCCGGACACGAGTCGCTTGCCCGGTGACACCAGCGACCCGGCAGCCAGCAGCACCTCGTCTTCGATGATCGCCTCGTCCATCACCAGGCTGCCCATACCGACCATCACCCGGTTGCCGATGGTGCAGGCATGCAGAATCACACTGTGGCCGATGGTCACGTCGTCTCCGATCACCAGACCCGCGCCACCCGGCGAATAGGGGCCATCGTGGGTAACGTGCAGACAGCTCAAGTCTTGGACATTGGTCCGCGCCCCGATGCGGATGGTATTCACGTCACCGCGAATCGTGGCCAGCGGCCAGACACTGCTGTCAGCGCCCAGCACCACATCACCGATGACCTGCGCGGAGTCATCCACCCAGGCCGCTTCACCCAACATCGGGGTGATGCCCTCGAAGCTGCGGATCATGGACGCGACAGGTTGGTTGCGGTCGGCTCGATATCTGGTTTCAGCCCACTTTTGCGGAGGACGAAATCCTTGGTGTACGGCATCACATCAGACTGCTTTTGCAGTGTGGTACTAAGCGTGGCGACGATCCAGCTGTGGCTGAGTTTGGGGTAGAACACCGTCTCCACCGGCCCGCCAGCCGCCCTGATCTTGTTGGCAAGGTTGCGGGTGTTTCTGGGAAACACCGACACATCGTCTTCGCCGTGCATCAGCAGCATTGGCGGGTTCCGGCCGTCGATATGGTTGATCGGCTGAGTGATCTGGTATCGCTCCGGCGGGCCGAACATGTCCTTGATGTCATCGTCGGTAAACGGCAGGAAGTCGTAAGGGCCCGCGAGACCGATCATGCCCTTGAGCCATTGCCGCGAGCCGCCGACAGCCTTCAGAAAGGACTCGTCAGTGGCAAGCAGCGCCGCCAGATGCGCGCCGGCCGAATGACCCATGACGAACAGGCGATTGGCGTCGCCGCCATAGCGGTTGGCGTTGTCACGCGCCCAGCGCACGGCCTTGGCGGCGTCTTCGACAAAGGCGGGAAACTTCACTGCCGGATAAAGACGATAGTCCGGCACCACGGCGACGAAACCCTGCTTGGCCAGCGCGGCACCGGCAAACTCATATAAGTCTTTGTTGCCTTCGCTCCAGCGGCCCCCGAAAAAAAACACCACTACCGGCGCATTAGCCGCACCCTTGGGCGTGTAGATGTCGGTTTTCAGTGCGGTGGCATCGTCGTAGACGATGTTGCTGGCCCTGGTGTAGCCATTGCCCACCGTCAGTGTGTTGAGCAATTTTTGGCCAGAGCAGGACGAGATCAGGGCAGTCAGCGCAGAAATCAGGCTCATTTTCAGCCACCGGTTCAGTACCACGGCATTCTCCGAGTTAGGACGCTAGAGCGGGTGCTACGCAGCCACCACCAACCCCGATGCGCGTAAACGTGCAACCCAACCAAAAAAAAGCCCCTCGTTGCCAAGGGGCTTAAGCGGAACAGTCCAAACCGTCTTACGACGGTGGGGATGAATGCCTTGGGGAGGGCGTCAAGACTGTTCCGAAGGGAGCGTGGAGTTTAAACCAGAATGCGGGCCGATAAAGTGGCTTTTCACATCATGGCCGGTAGGAAATCCATGCGGTGGCTAAGTTCAACAATCACTGTCGGATCACGCCTTTATTCTTCATCAAGGGCCATCACTTGCACTTTGGCAATCGAACTCCATTGTTTGCTTCCAAAATCCTCATCGCTCGCCACGCACCTGCCGCCATGCTCAGTTTTCCTCCTTTTGCGACTCTAAAGCCCGACACCACCCTGCACGCGCTGGACACCGTGCTGGCCGAAAACCAGGCCCAGCTTGATGCCTTGCTGAAACAGAGAAACCCAAGCTGGGAAACCCTGATTACCCCCCTGGAAGCCATGAGCGAAACCATCAGCCGCAGCTGGGGGCCGGTTTCACATCTCTTCGGGGTCTGGAGCACGCCGGAATGGCGCGCCGCCTACAACGCCGCGCTGCCGAAAGTGACGGAATACGGCGTGGAGCTTTCGCAGAACCAAGCGCTGTTCCGTGCCTACGAACAGCTTGCCGCCAGCTCTGCTTTTGCGGACTTTAGCGGCAGCCGCAAAAAAGTGGTGCGGGACGCGCTACGCGATTTCAAGCTCAGCGGCATCGCGCTGCCGGAGGCTGAAAAAGCGCGCTTCAAGTCGATATCGCTACGACTCTCGGAGCTGCAGGCCAAGTTCGAGGAAAACGTGATGGATGCGGTGCAGGCCTACGCGCACCCCATCACCGACGCAGCGGAACTGGTCGGCATGACCGCCAGCGCACTGCAGGCCGCCGGTGAAAAAGCCCTTGCGAAAGCACTCGACGGCTGGCTGCTGACGCTGGATTTCCCCAGCTACGATGCCGTCATCACCCGCTGCCGCAACCGAGCGCTGCGCGAGCGGCTCTACACCGCTTACGCCACCCGGGCCAGCGACCAGGGCCCGCATGATGCGTCACATGACAACACTGCCCTGATGTCCGAAATCCTGGCCTTGCGCCACGAGCAGGCGCTGCTGCTGGGCTTTGCCAGCTTTGCCGAGCTATCGCTGGCGACCAAGATGGCGGAATCCCCTGCCGCCGTCGAAACCTTTTTGCTGCAACTGGCAGCGCGTGCCAGGCCGCGCGCGCTGGGGGAACTGGCTGAACTCAAGGCCTTGGCCGCAGCCGATGGCATTGATGATTTGCAGCCCTGGGACATGGCCTACTACAGCGAGCAGTTGCGCGAAAAGACCCTGGGCCTGTCCGATGAGGCCTTGCGTCCGTACTTCCCTTATCCGCAGGTGTTGCAGGGACTGTTCGATCTGGTGCACTCGCTGTTCGGCATCCGCATCGAGCCACTGCCGGGCATCGAGACCTGGCACCCGGATGTGTCGGTCTATGCCCTCAAGGATGTAGATGGACATAACACGGGCGCGTTTTACCTCGATCCCTATTCGCGCCCGGAAACCAAGCGCGGTGGGGCTTGGATGGATGAATGTGCGGGCCGCCGCAGACTGGCAGACGGCATACAGCTGCCGGTGGCGTATCTGGTCTGCAACTTCACGCCGCCTGCTGCCAGTCAACCCGCTTTGCTCACACACGATGAAGTGACCACCCTGTTCCACGAGTTTGGCCACGGCCTGCACCATTTGCTGACTCAGGTCGATGAAAGTGCGCTGGCGGGCATCCGGGGCGTGGAGTGGGATGCGGTTGAACTGCCCAGCCAGTTCATGGAGAACTGGTGCTATGAACCCGCCACCCTCAAGTTGTTTGCACGCCACTGGCAAACGGGCGAGGCGATGCCCGATGCGATGATCGAGCAGCTCAGGCTCGACCGGCAGTTTCAGACGGGGCTGGCGACGCTGCGGCAAGTCGAGTTTTCGCTGTTTGATTTGCGCCTGCACCGGGACTTTGACTTAAGTCGTGGCACTGCCGTGCTCGACACCCTGGATACTGTCCGCCGACAGGTGGCCGTCATGCATCCACCCGCATTCAACCGCATGCCCTGGAGTTTCGGTCACATATTCGCCGGGGGTTATGCCGCCGGTTATTACAGCTATAAATGGGCTGAGGTGCTTTCTTCAGATGCTTTTGCCGCTTTCGAGGAGTCCGGATTCAAGCCGGAGACCGGTATCCAGTTCCGCGATTCGATATTGGCAGCGGGCGGATCGCGACCGGCGATGGAAAGTTTCATCGAGTTTCGCCAGCGCAAGCCTGAGGTCGATGCCCTGCTGCGGCATTCCGGTTTAAATGGCTCTCCATCGGATGGCATTCAACCGCCCTCTTGATTTATGAACAAATCAAGTCAAAATAACCCGCCAATAGGGCTGCCAGATTGAAACAATCCTAAAATGACTGAACTCGCCAAACTCTCGCTCGACGAACTGCTTTCACTCCAGCACCGCGCTGCTGCAGAAGTGGTTGCCCGCCAATCGGCTGAAAAGGAAAAAGCCAAACAGGAAATTCTTGCGCTTGCCAATAAATATGGCATCGAGATCAAGTTTGTCGGCGGCAACACCTCCGCCCCCAAGGCTGCCAAAACCAAGCGCGGCAGTGTCGCTGCCAAATACCGCCACCCGCAGGACAGCTCGCTGACCTGGACAGGCCGTGGCCGCTCGCCGGTTTGGGTGGCTGAATGGAAAACCAAGCATGGTTCGCTGGCAGGTATCACCATCTGAATCAGCATCGCTATAAATAAAAAACCGCGCCTTGAGCGCGGTTTTTTATTTGCCGAGTATTTATCTGCTAATTCGCCCGAATACAGGCTGACTCACTTCGCTTGCGATCCCCACTGACATGGGCCTCCTCGCAAGGAGGCTCGCAGCCTAATTCCGCTTCATCGAATCAAAGAAATCGCTATTGGTCTTGGTCATCCGCAGACGGTCGAACAGCAGCTCCATTGCTGCCAGTTCGTCCATCGAATGCAGCAGTTTGCGCAATATCCAGACCTTGCTCAGCTCAGCCGGTGGCACCATCAGTTCTTCCTTGCGGGTGCCGGAACGGTTGATATTGATGGCCGGGAACACACGCTTTTCGGCAATGCGGCGTTCCAGATGCACTTCCATGTTGCCGGTGCCCTTGAACTCCTCGTAGATCACCTCGTCCATCTTGCTGCCGGTATCGACCAGGCTGGTCGCGATGATGGTGAGGCTGCCGCCCTCCTCGACGTTGCGCGCGGCACCAAAGAAGCGCTTGGGCTTTTGCAGGGCGTTGGCATCGACACCGCCGGACAGAATCTTGCCGGACGAAGGTGCGACCGTGTTGTAGGCACGCGCGAGGCGGGTGATGGAGTCGAGCAGGATCACCACATCGCGCTTGTGCTCGACCAGGCGCTTGGCTTTCTCGATCACCATCTCGGCCACCTGCACATGGCGCGCTGGCGGCTCGTCGAAGGTCGAGGCCACCACTTCGCCGCGCACCGTGCGCTGCATGTCGGTGACTTCTTCCGGGCGCTCGTCGATCAGCAGCACGATCAGATAAGCCTCCGGATAATTGGCGGCAAGCGACTGCGCGATGTTCTGCATCAGGATCGTCTTGCCGGCCTTGGGCGGACTGACGATCAGGCCACGTTGCCCGCGGCCAAAGGGCGCGACGATGTCGATGACGCGCGCCGTGATGTCCTCGGTGGTGCCGTTGCCGCGCTCCATCTTGTATTGCTTGTCGGCAAACAGGGGTGTCAGGTTCTCGAACGACACCTTCTTGCGGCTGGCCTCAGGCGGCTCGTAGTTGATCTGGTTGACGATCAGCAGCGCGAAGTAGCGCTCGCCCTCCTTGGGCGAACGCACGCGGCCGTGCACGGTGTCGCCGGTGCGCAGGTTGAAGCGCTTGACCTGGCTGGGGCTGACATAGACATCGTCGGGGCCGGCGAGATAGCTGGAATCCGGTGTGCGCAAAAAGCCGTAGCCGCCGTTCTCGGTCACTTCCATCACGCCGTCGGCCATGATGTGGTCGCCCCGGCGCGCTGCCGCTTTCAGCAGCGCAAAAATCAGGTCTTGCTTCTTGGTGCGGGCGATGTTCTCCAAACCTAGCGATTCGGCGAGTTCCAGCAGGGCCGAGGCCGACTGCTTCTTGAGATCGGCGATGTGAAGCACCTTGGGCGGCTCGGTGCTGACCGGCATCGGCGGCACATAGGCGACGGGAGCAACGCCGTTGGCCGGTGCGCCGAGCGCTTGCGCGTTTGCAGCGCCATTGTGCCCACCCGGGCCACGGCCACGGCCACGTCGGGGCTGCTGTTGCACAGGCTCTTCGTACTCGCCCGGCTCGTCGCTCATCTGCGGCGGTGGCGGCAGCGGCGCGTCGTGGCCGGGCAGGATCGCGCCCGGCGGCAAGGGGTTGCCCTGCTCGTCCAGGTACACCGGTGCGGCAGCGGCAGCAGCCTGCTGGGCCAGCAGGCGCTGGGCGTTGGCCTCCTCTTCGGCGAGAAAGTCCTCGACATCCATGGGCAGGCCATGCTGGTTCTGCTGCGCCCCCCCTCCACCTTGGCCTTGGCCAGGACCGCGGGGTTTGTTGCGCTGGAAGCGACGACGGTTTTTCATCGAGAGGACGGTTTAAGGAAATTTAGGCGAGGTGTGGTGTCACGAAAGACGCAAGCTGCGCCTTGGCAACAGCACCCACCTGGGTGGCGGCAGGAGCGCCGTTCTTGAACAAGATCAGCGTCGGAATGCCCCGGATGGCGAACTTGGCCGGCACGCCGGGGTTCTCGTCGACATTGAGCTTCACTACCTTCAGCTTGCCGCCGTTTTCGGCCGCCACCTGCTCCAGGATGGGCGCGATCATGCGGCAGGGGCCGCACCATTCGGCCCAGAAATCCACCAGCACCGGCAGCTTGGACTTGAGGACGTCGGCATCGAAGGAATCGTCGGTAACAGCAGTGATGTGCTCGCTCATGGCAGGGCTCCGGTCAGTGTGGGGGACAGCGTCTTGGGCGGGATGAATCGATCAGCGATTCGCGCGTGACCATCCATGTGGTCTGCGGGTGTTCGACACAACCGCCCAGAGCGCAAATTGCGATTGAACGTTACAGCGGGAGAGATAGCTTGCTTTGATGATTGTGGCTCTTGCACACGCAGATCAAAGACAAGAAATCTGGCGGAGCCGTATAGTTGCGATGTATTTGAATTGATCCCGCTGCCATTTGCAAGCCCTGTGCGTTGATCGCGCGCTTGCACCCCACACCGATTGAGATGAAACCTGACCACTTAAGCGACCTCACCTTCGCTTCGCTAGACCTCCATCCCCGCCTGTTGTCCGGCCTCGCCAAACTGGGATACGAGCACTGCACGCCCATCCAGGCCGCCTGTCTGCCGATGGCCCTGGCCGGCAAGGATCTCGCCGGACAGGCGCAGACCGGCACCGGTAAGACCGCAGCCTTCCTGCTCGCCACCATGCAGCATCTGCTCACGCATCCACCGAAAGGGCCGGAAGGCGTGCCCGCACCGGGTGCGTTCATCTTGGCGCCCACGCGCGAGTTGGCGGTGCAGATCTACAACGACGCCAGGCAGCTCGGTGTCGATACCGGCCTGAAGATGACGGTCTGCTACGGCGGCGCTGGCTACGAACAGCAGCGTGCCGAGATCGAAGGTGGTGTCGATATCCTGATCGGCACGCCGGGTCGCCTGATTGATTTCTTCAAGCAGAAGACCTTCACGCTCTCGTACGTCGAATGCATGGTGCTCGACGAAGCTGATCGCATGTTCGACCTGGGCTTCATCGACGACATCCGCTATCTCCTGCACAAGATGCCGAAGCCGGCCGAGCGCAAGAGCTACCTGTTCTCAGCCACCTTGAGCCACCGCGTGCTGGAACTGGCTTTCGAGCACATGAAGCCGAATGTGGAGAAGGTCGAGATCGAGCCGGAGCAGGTGACTGCCGAGCGCGTCAAACAGCAGATGGTGCATGTCAGCAACCACGACAAGCTGCCGCTCCTGGTCGGCCTGCTGCGCTCGCTCGAAGCGACGCGGACGATGGTGTTCGTCAACACCAAACGTGGTTGCGAGATGGTCGAGCGCGCGCTGGTGAAGAACGGCTTCACCGCCGCCACACTCAGCGGTGACGTCGCGCAGACACGCCGCCTCAAGCTCTTGCAGGACTTCAAGGACGGCAAGCTGCCGATCCTGGTCGCCACCGACGTCGCCGCACGCGGCCTGCACATCACGGGCGTCTCGCACGTCATCAACTTCGACCTGCCCAACGAGGCCGCCGACTATGTGCATCGCATCGGCCGCACCGCGCGCGCCGGCAGCACGGGTGATGCGATCAGCTTCGTCTGCGAGAGCCACGCCTATTCGCTGCCGGAGATCGAGCACTACATCGGCATGAAAGTGCCGCAGCTGGAAGCGACCGTCGAGTCGATGAAGCCTGCAGACTATCTGGTGCCAGAACGCCTGCCTCGCCGCGAGGATGACAAGGGCGGCCGGCACCACAACCGCCAGCGGCGCGGGCCGCCGCGTCGCTACTAGGGCCTAATGAATCGGCAGCAGATCAGCTAGGCGATCCACTGCCACGAATTCGCTGATCTCCCGCCGTGGCAGGCCTTTTTCCGGCATCGCAATCGCGCGAATCTGACCGATGCCGAAGCCTTGCGCGCCCCGAAGCACCGGGAGGCTGTCGTCGGCAAAGAACGCCCGCTCTTTCACAAACGGATGCCGGGTCTGAAAGCCATTCCAGAAGTCCTGCGACTCCTTCGGCGCGCCGAAATCATGCGAACTGATGATCTCGCCGAAGTAATGGGCGAGGCCCGTCTGTTCCAGCTTGACCTGCCAGCTGTCACGGTGGGCATTGGTGGCGAGCCAGAGCTTGCGGCCTGAGTCACGCACGGCACTCAAAAAATCCTCCGCGCCCTCGAGCACGCCAATGCGCTCGCGCGACTCGCGCTTGAGAGCGGCGATATCGAGACCGGTGATGCCGCTCCAGTAATCCGTGCAGTACCAGGGCAGCGTGTGCGCCACTTCGGCAAAGCGCGTTGACAGCGCTGCTTCAGCTTCAGACACACTCAGCCGTCGCGCGGCGGCATAGCGCGCCGGCACCAGCGTGCGCCAGAACCAGTTGTCGTAGCTGAGATCAAGAACAGTGCCATCCATGTCCAGCAGTACCCATTCGATGGACGACCATGCCAGTGGTTTCCCGGCTTTCGGGCTGCGTGGCGGATTGAGCATCCGCCTATGATAAAGCCATGAACCCTGCCGATCTGCTCGACGCTGTCGTCGCCCTTGCACGCGCGGCAGGTGATGCCATTCTCGCCATCGACCGCGAGGACTTTACGGTCATGCAGAAACCTGACGACTCGCCGGTGACGGCCGCTGATCTCGCCGCGCATCATCTGATACTCGCCGGCCTCACAGCACTCACGCCCGCGATCCCGGTGCTCTCGGAAGAGGGCGTGATCCCTGCATCTTCAGACCGCGCGGCATGGCGGCACTACTGGCTGGTGGACCCGCTCGACGGCACTGCCGAGTTCATCGCCAGAAACGGCGAGTTCACCGTCAACATCGCACTGATCGAAGACGGCAAGCCCGTGCTCGGTGTCGTGCTTGCCCCCGCGCTCGCCACCCTGTACGCGGCTGCTCTCGGCGGCATCGCCTGGCGCGAGCAGGGGGGCATGCGCACCCCGCTCGCCACCCGCCGCTGGCCCCAGCGACCGACGTTGCTGCTCAGCCGCGCGCATCCAGACCCGGAAGCCGCCGCGAGGCTGTCCCGACTGGGCGACTGCGAGACGGCACAGGTCGGCAGCTCGCTCAAGTACTGCCGCATTGCCGAGGGTCTGGCCGATGCCTACCCCAAGTTCGCCAGCATCTGGTACTGGGACACCGCCGCCGGCCAATGCCTGATCGAACAGGCCGGTGGCGCGGCGCTCTCGCTGACCAACTTCGCACCCCTGCGCTACGCGCCCGACAGCAGCCTGCGCACCCCGAGTTTCATCGCCGTCGGCGATGCCGAGCGCGATTGGCGCGCCCTGCTGCAGCCATGAGCCGGGCCGAAGCGCGCTCGCTCTGCAGCGAGCTGGGCATCACCCCCGAATGGCTGAAGGCAAGACGCCTGCCCTTTCACATCGAGGCGCGCCACCTGACACCCGTCGGCCTCGGTACCGATGGCCGCGACAAGCTGCTGCACCGCCCTGCGGCACGCGCCTGGCTCAAGATGCGCTCGGCAGCCGCGAAGAGCGGCATTGAGCTGCAACTGGTCTCCGCCTTTCGCAGCTATGCCTTTCAAGCCGCGCTGATCCGCGGCAAGTTGCAGCGGGGCTCAAGCCTCGATGCCGTGCTGTGCATCAACGCGCCGCCAGGCTACAGCGAGCACCATGGCGGCCATGCGGTGGATATCGGCAGCGCTGACTGCGGCCCCCTGGAAGAAGCTTTCGAGCACACTGCGGTTTTTGCGTGGCTCGCGCAGCACGCGGCTTCACATGGCTTTGCGATGAGCTATCCGCGTGGGAATGCCAAAGGATTTTTGTATGAGCCTTGGCATTGGTGCTGGAACCCTCAAACCAGCCTGACGGCCGAAAAATCGCGCGCCGCCGGGTGATGCGGAAAAGGCCTGGCCTTCGCATCGCGCAAAAGCTGGGTGGTCGCCAGGCCGGCTTCGCGCGCCGCATCCAGCTCCTCTCCGATGTCGGAGAGAAACAGCACTTCCTCACCACGCAAGCCAATGTTTTCCAGAATCGCGTGATACGCCGCAGGCTCACGCTTGGCTCCGATGCGCGTGTCGAAATAGCCGGTGAACAGCGGCGTGAGATCGCCATATTCGGTGTGCCCGAAGATGAGCTGCTGCGCCTCCACCGACCCCGACGAGTAGACGTAGAGCTGCAAGCCCTCGTTATGCCAGCGACGCAGCGCCACGGGGGTGTCCGGGTAGACATGGCCGATCAGCTCACCCGCGGCATAGCCCTCAGCCCAGACCATGCCCTGCAAGGCCTTGAGCGGTGTGGCTTTACGGTCTTCCGCCATCCAGCGGTCGAGCACGTCGGCGGCATCTTCGAGCGTCAGCGCACGGCCTTCTTCGAGTGCGACGGCATGGATCTGTGCCGCCACTTCTGGCCGCCTTGCCTCTGCACGCAAAAAGTGGCGCAGGTGCAGCTTGGCGTAGGGAAACAGGGTCTGATGGACGAAGTCGATCGACGAAGTGGTGCCTTCGATATCAGTGAGTATTGCCTTGATGCTCACACCCCAGCACCGGTGTATTCGGGAAAGCTCTTCGCAATCTCATCGCCCGTGAACTTGCCCACCCAGCCATCGGGCTTGGTGAACAGACGGATGGCCTTGAAGAAAGGCTTTGGCCCCATGTCGAACCAGTGGGTGGTGTCGGCGGGCAGCTCGATGAGATCACCCGCAGTGCAGAGCGTTTGATACACCTTGCCGTGCTTGCGGATGTAGAACACGCCCGCGCCATCGACAAAGAAGCGGATCTCGAAATCGTCGTGCGTGTGCTCGGCCAGAAACTTGCCGCGTGCGGCTAAAGCCTGCTCGTGCGCCGGGTGCATGGCGACCACGTCCACACTCCGGATGTCGTACTTGGCACTGAGCGCAGCCACCGATTTTTCATAGGCCTTGAGCACCGTGGCCTGGTCGGCATCCGGGGCGAGTTGCGCCGTCGCACTCCAGCGCTGCATGGGGATGCCAATCGCCGCCAGCTCGCGCTGGATCACGTCGAAATCGCTGGTTTGCAACAGCACATTGTCTGGCGCGTTGTCGGGGGTGATGGTCAACATCGTCATAGCGGCTGCCTCCGTAAGCTTGCAAAACTTTGCTGGTTTCTATCTGTCGGCAGCAGTCCGTATTCGCATTGCTGCCGATCCCCGCAAGCGGGGCCCCTCGTCAGGTCGCTCAAACGGCTAGCTCTCTCAAATGGCACTCCAACATGAACTCGATGGCCTCGACGCGATGCCGCGCCTCGGCCACGTCGCGGCCCCAGGCATAGAGCCCGTGACCGGCGATGAGATAGGCCGGTGTGAAGGGCACTCTCACCATGTGGGCATCCACCGCCGCACTCAAGCGGGCGATGTCCTGATCGTTGGCGAAGACAGGGATGGTGACTTGCGATTGCGGGTCTGGCGCACCCGGCAGCACTTTCAGCAGTTCGTAGTTGGTGAGCGTGATCTGTTCGAAGCGCCGCGACAGCAATGTGTTGGCGGTGGTGTGCACATGCAGCACGGCCTTGGCCTCCGGCACGCGGCGATAAATCTGCATGTGCAGCAGCGTCTCGTAGCTGGCCTTGCGAGTGGCCCGCGACACGGTACCCGGCACGGTGGGTGCGGGAGCGGGCCACGCCGATGGCTCCCGCACCCCTTGTTTCACAAACACCGTGTCGCCATCGGCTTCCAGCGGCTTGCCGTCGAGTGTGGCGACGAGAAAGTGCTCATCCCGCAACTCGCCCTTGTGGTTTCCGCTGGCAGTGATGAGCACCTGCTCTGGGCTGAGTCGCACCGAGAAATTACCGCCAGTGGCAGGCACCCACCCTCGTGCGTGGAACATCGCCCCCGCAGCAATCATCTGCTGGGCGAGCGTGGCGATGGTGATGGCGTCTGTCATGGGGCGCGAAGGATAGGGCTCAGGGCGTGGCGCTTCAATGAATCGCGCCCGCGATCACACCAGGAACACCGCCGCCAGCGCCAGAAAGATGAAAAAACCCATGCTGTCGGTAAACGCCGTCAGCAGCACGCTTGACCCCATCACCGGATCGCGGCCGAAGCGTTGCAGCGTCAGCGGAATCAACACCCCGGCGGCGGCGGCCACCCAGAGGTTGAGCAGCACCGAAACCGCAATCACCAGCGCCAGCGCCCACTGATGGTAGAGCGCGAGGGTCGCCACGCCCAGCACGCTACCCCACAGCGCGCCATTGATGGTGGCGATGCCGAACTCCTTGCTGAACATCTTGCGCAGCTGGGTGGGGCCGAGCTGGTTCAAGGCCAGGCCTCGGATCACCAGCGCCACCGTCTGGTTGCCGGTGTTACCGCCGATCGAGGCGACGATGGGCATCAGGGCTGCCAGCGCCACCAGCTGCACGATGATGCCCTCGAAGGCCCCGATCACCCGTGAGGCGATGAAGGCCGTCAGCAGGTTGAGCGCCAGCCAGGGCCAGCGGTTTTTGGCACTCTCGACCACCGGTGCGAACAGGTCTTCCTCCCCGCTCAAACCCACCTGGCGCAGACTCTCGCTCTGGGCGCGTGCCTTGATGGCATCCACCACCGCATCGACCGGGATGCGGCCCACGACCTGCTTGTGCAGGTTGACCACCGGCGCGCTGATGAGGTCGTACTTCTCGAACGCGGTCACCGCATCGTCGACGGCGTCACCGGTGTAGAAAAACGTCGGTTCGGCGGTCATCACCGTATGTACCGTCTGCTCAGGGTCAGAGAGCAGCAGCTGGTCGAGCGAGAGCACCCCGCGCAGGTGCCCGGCGCGATCGACCACGATGAGCTGGTTGATCTCGGCCGGCAGCTGCTTCTGTCGCCGCAGCAGGCGCAGCACCGCTTCCAGCGAGGTGTCTTCGCGGATCGACAGGAAGTCGAGATCCATCATCGAGCCGACGCTGCCGTCGGGGAAGGACAGCACCGAGCGCACCTCGGCCTGATCGTCGCGGTCCAGTTTGGCGAGCACTGCCTGGCGAGCGTCCTCCTCCATCTCGCTCAGCAGTTCGGCGATGTCGTCGGAGTCGAGGTGGCGTACGACGGCGGCAATCTCCTCCGGCCGCATGTCGCCCAACAGCGCCCGCAGCACCGCCTCGTTGGTTTCCAGCAGCACGGCGCCACGCCGCTCGGGCTTCACCAAACCCCAGGCGGTTTCGCGTACATCAGGCGGCAGTGCCTCGAGGATGAAGGCGATGTCGGCCGGGTGCAGCTGTCCCAGCTTGGTTGCAAGCGCAGCCTGCTGCTGGCGGGCGAGGAGCTGGGCGACCACATCCTGTTTGGAGACTTCAGAGCGGCTGACCAAGTCGCGCTCGACGGCCTGGCGCGTAAGCAGACCGATGATCTGCTCGCGCGCCCGTTCGAGATGGCTGTGGTGGAGGCGTTCCTGGGCTTCGCTCATAGGGCGGATGGTAATCGACGGGCATTAAAAAGCCCGCACGGGGCGGGCTTTTTCAATCAAATAAAGACCAAAGCCTTATTTGATTTTTGCTTCCTTGAACACGACATGCTTGCGCACGACCGGATCGTATTTCTTGAACTCGAACTTCTCAGGCGTGTTCTTGCGGTTCTTCTTGGTGGTGTAGAAGTAACCGGTATCAGCTGTCGAAACGAGCTTGATCTTTTCGTTGTCTTTTTTCTTGGCAGCCATTGCTTATGCTCCTTAGAACTTGCCGCCGCGAGCGGCGATTTCGGCGAGCACGGGCTCAATGCCCTTCTTGTCGATGATGCGCAGGCCGTGGTTGGACACGCGCAGCTTGATGAAGCGCTTTTCGGCTTCGATCCAGAAGCGGTGCGTGTGCAGATTGGGCAGGAAGCGCGTGCGCTTCTTGACGTTGGAGTGGGAGACGGTATTTCCCACCATCGGCTTTTTGCCGGTGACTTGGCAGACTTTGGACATGGCTGGTTGGACTCTTGCCGGTACGTTCGCGGTGACGGCAGAACGCCGGACACACAAAAAGGGCGCGAAGGATAGCGGGAGGTCAAGGATTGCGCAACCGCCCCCTGCGCCCTGATCAAACCCAGCCACGCGCAGCGAGCGACACCGGCTCGCCCTCACCCACCACGAAGTGATCCACGACCCGCACGTCGATGGTGGCCAGGGCGGCCTTGAGGCGCTCGGTGAGGAGGCGATCCTGCGGGCTGGGTTCGCCGTGTCCTGAGGGGTGGTTGTGGGCGAACACGACAGCACTTGCGCCCAGGCGCAGTGCGGTTTTCACCACTTCGCGCGGGTAGACGGCAGCAGTATTGATGCTGCCGCGCGCGATTTCCTCGGTGGCGAGGAGCTTGAACTGGCTGTCGAGAAAGAGGCCCAAAAACACCTCTTGTGGCTCCTCGCGCAGGCGGGCCACGAGGTAGCGGTTCAGCGCGGCAGGCTCGTTGAGCACATTCCGCTCCGGCAGTTCTTCGGCCAGATGGCGGCGCGCCAGTTCGAGCACGGCTTGCAGCTGCGCGTACTTGGCCTGTCCCAAGCCCTTGGCGCGGCAGAAGTCAGCCTGGCTGGCCTTGAGCAGCGCGCGCAGGCCGCCAAACTCGAGGAGCAAATCCCGCGCGAGATCCACCGCGCTGCGGCCTGCGATGCCAGTGCGCAGGAAAATCGCCAGTAGTTCGGCATCGCTCAGGCCCGCCGCCCCACGGGCCAGCAGGCGCTCGCGTGGGCGCTCGTCCTCGGGCCAGTCCTTGATGCCGCTCAAGCGCCGCCCGCCAGTGCCGGCGGCAGCGGGCAATGCAGGCTGGCGGCGGTGACACGCAGCAGCTCCGCCTCGCCGATCGTCACTCGACCATCGTGGGCGAGCGTTTTCACCAACGCCTCGATCAGCATCTGCTTGGCCAGCGGCATCAACGTATCGAGCCGGGTCAGGGCGGCATCCAGCGCCTTCGGCCAGTCCACCGGCAGCGCCGGTGCGCGGGTGGACTGCGGCCAGAGATGAGCCCAGCCGGCGGCGAAGGCGCGGCGCGCCGCGTCACCACGCGCGCTGCCGGCATCGGCAAGCACGCTCAGCAGCAGCGCGGCGTCGTCTGCTAGCGCCGCCAGCCGCTGCTTGCCGGTGGCCGCAGTGGCAGCGGGAGCCAGCCAGTCGCCCAGCTGCACCGACAGCATCCGCGCCAGCACGAACTCGAAAGCGCCGATGCAGCCATCGGCCTGCGCCAGCGTGTTCACCAGGGTTTGCAGTGCCACTAACTCTGCCGCCGGACGCTGCCGCAGGGTAGGGAAGGCCAGAGCTGCCAGTGGCAGGCGCAGCGCCGCATGCAGGTTTTCGGTCTGCCGGTGCAGCACGAGGACGCGTGCCACCTCCGCGGCCCCGCGCACAGCCGCGATGGCCTCGCGCTGGCGGGCAGCAATGTCACGGTCGGCATCGAGCAGCAGCGCCAGCAGCAGCGCGGGTGCCTCGGCATCGCTCTGCGCCGCCTCACGCAGGGCTTGCGGGATGGTGGCGTGCAGGGTTTCAGCGTAGCGGTAGTCATCCGCCCCGGGATGGCCGACCTGCGACACCACCGCAGCCGGGGTGATGCCGCGCGTGGCCGCCGGGGCCAGAAACTTCACTGGCCCCTCGTCGCCGGCATCGCTGTAGAAATCCGGCGCATTCCACTGCACTGCCGCAGCCTTCAGCTGTGCGGGTCTGAACTGCGGCTCGATGCGCTGGATACGTTCGATCAGCGGTGGATGGGTGGCGAACAACCACGAGTAGCCGACGCCGTCGCCGAACAGCATGTGGCTGATCTCCTCGCCGCTTTTGCCCTCCAGCTTCGAGCCTGCCTCGATGCCCGCGATCTTCTTCAGCGCCCCGGCCAGCCCCACCGTCTGCCGGGTGAACTGCACGGCGCTGGCATCGGCAAGATATTCACGCTGGCGCGAGATGCGCGCCTTGATCAACCGCCCGCACAGCATGCCGATGCCGCCCACCATCATCAGGCCAAAGCCCGCCACCGCCAGCGTCGGCCCGCGCTTGCCGCCGCGCGGCGTGTTGTTGACGATTTCGCGGCCGATGAGGTGGATGACGAGCAGGCCGAAGATCAACCCCATCAGCCGGATGTTGAGGCGCATGTCGCCGTTGAGCACATGGCTGAACTCGTGGGCGATGACACCCTGCAACTCGTCACGGCTGAGCTTTTCCAGCGCGCCCCGCGTCACTGCCACGGCAGCATCCGCGGGTGCATAGCCCGCCGCAAAGGCATTGATGCCCGCCTCGCGCTCCAACACGTAGATTTCGGGCACCGGCACGCCAGAAGCAATGGCGATTTCCTCGACGATATTGCGCAGGCGGCGCAGTCGTGGCTCACGGGTTTCGGGAGGCACCAGCACGCCGCCCAGGCCTGAGGCCACCGTACCGCCGCCGGACTTGAGCCGCGCAATCTTGTAGAGACTGCCAAGAGCGATCACTGCCGCCACCCCCAAACCCGTTGCGAGCAGCATCGGCAGGTGTGGCAGCGTCGCGTCGCCCAGCGTCATCTCCTGTGCCGCACCAAAGGCCAGCGTGACCGCCAGGAT
Organism: Nevskiaceae bacterium; assembly: GCA_021731445.1. GTDB lineage: Bacteria > Pseudomonadota > Gammaproteobacteria > Nevskiales > Nevskiaceae > Stagnimonas. The sequence continues at coordinate 16,928 of JAKFXK010000090.1, forward strand.
CGCCACCACGCCCAGCACCGTGAGCAGCACCGAGAAGGCAAACGCCCACATCATCCAGCGTGATTGCGCTCTCGCTTGAGCCTGATGCTCGAAGAAGTTCATGGCGGCAGCCGCCGCAGCGAGTGCTTAAAACTGCACCTTCACGACCTTGCGTGCGGCCGGGTCTTCCAGCTCCAGCGATTGCGCGGCTGTGAAGCTGAACATGCCGGCGATGAAGTTGTTGGGGAACACCTCGCGCTTGTTGTTGTAGCCCATCACCCCGTCGTTATAAGCCTGTCGCGCGAAACCGATGCGGTTCTCGGTGCTGGAGAGCTCCTCGCTGAGCTGCATCATGTTCTGGTTGGCTTTCAGGTCGGGATAGGCCTCCATCGTCACCTGCAACTTGCCCAGTGCGCCGGTCAAAGCCCCTTCCGCGCTCGACAGCTGTTTCATCGCCGCCGGATCACCGGGATTGGCCTGCGCGGCCTTCAGGGCACCTAGTGCGCCGCCGCGTGCGGCGATGACCGCCTCCAAAGTCTCACGCTCGTGCTGGATGTAACCCTTGGCCGTCTCCACCAAATTGGGGATCAGGTCATGCCGGCGCTGCAGCTGCACGTCGATCTGCGAGAAAGCGTTTTTGTAGCCGTTCCGGGCAGTCACCAGACTGTTGTAGATGCCGATGATGAAAAAGATCAGTACGGCGATGGCGCCGAAGAAAATGATGGCGGACATGCTTCCACTCCCTTGTTTATCGTGTGGCCGGGAGAATGCCCGTTTTCAATGAACTCTTACAATCGGCGGCATGAACCTTTCATCGCCCCCAAAGCTGCTGCTCGGCGTCACCGGCGGCATCGCCGCCTACAAGGCTGCGGAGTTGGCGCGCATGTTCGTCAAGGCAGGCTGGCAGGTGCAGGTGGTGATGACCGCGCACGCGGCCGAGTTCGTGACGCCACTGACCTTTCAGGCACTCACCGGGCGCGAGACGCGCGGGGCGCTGTTCGACTCCGCCCACGAGGCCGCGATGGGCCACATCGAGCTGGCCCGCTGGCCGGATGCCATCGTCATCGCCCCCGCCTCCGCCAACACGCTCGCCAAGCTGGCGCAGGGCCGTGCCGATGATCTGCTCTCGACGCTCTGCCTCGCCACCGACAAGCCGCTGTTCGTGGCACCGGCCATGAACCGGCTGATGTGGGCGAATGCGGCGACACAGGAAAACATGGCGACCCTGCGCCGTCGCGGCATCACCCAGCTTGGCCCTGGCAGCGGCGCGCAAGCCTGCGGCGAAGTGGGCGAAGGCCGCATGTGGGAGCCGGAGCAGGTCTTCGATGCCGTCTGCGCCGCACTCGACAGCGCGCGCGACCTTGATGGCGTGCACGCCGTGGTCACCGCCGGCCCCACCCGCGAGCCGCTCGACCCGGTGCGCTTCATCACCAATCGCAGCAGCGGCAAGCAGGGTTATGCGGTGGCCGCTGCACTGGTCGCACGCGGCGCCAAAGTCACACTGATCTCCGGCCCGACCAACCTGCCCACACCGCAAGGCGTGCTGCGCATCGACGTGGAGAGCGCCGAGCAGATGCTGGGCATGAGCCTTGCCGTCGCCGCCGAGGCGCAGCTGTTCATCGGCACCGCCGCAGTGGCCGACTATCGCGCCAGCACCATCGCCCCCGAAAAACTGAAGAAGTCCGGCGAGACCATGACGGTCACTTTCAGCAAGAACCCCGACATTCTCGCCACTGTGCGTGATGCCCAGCCACGCCTGTTCATGGTCGGCTTCGCGGCCGAAACCGAGAACCTCGCCGACAACGCGCGCGCCAAGCTGGCCCGCAAGAAACTCGACCTCGTCGCCGCCAACTGGGTCGGCGAGGGCAAAGCCTTCGACACCGACGACAACGCCCTGCAACTGTTCTGGGATGGTGGTGGCACCGAGATTCCGCGCGCGGCCAAGGCCATTGTCGCCGAACGCCTGGTGGCAGTGATCGCCGAACGCTACCGCCTGCGTCCATGACCCCCGCCCGCTGGACATTTGATGTCATCTCGCCGTTCGCCTATCTGGCGTTCCGGCGACTGCGTGAGCGCCCCTTGCCCTGGCAGCTCGACTATCGGCCCGTGCTGTTCGCGGGCCTGCTCAAGCACTGGGGTCAGAAGGGTCCGGCGGAGATTCCGGCCAAGCGTCTCTGGACCTACCGCTACTGCACCTGGTGGGCCGAGGCTGAGGGCATTCCCTTCCAGTTTCCGGCGCGGCACCCCTTCAATCCGCTGCCATACCTGCGCCTCATCGTGGCCGCAGGACACAGCGCCGATGCCGTGGGCACTGTCATGGACGCACTCTGGACGACGGGCGCAGATGCCGCCGACGCGGCGGCGGTGCGGGTTCTGGCGGAGCGCTTGGGCGTCGACTTTGATCAGCTCTCGCAGCCCGCCGTCAAACAGACCTTGCAGCAGCACACCGATGCGGCCATCGCCGAGGGCATCTTCGGCGTGCCGACGCTGAGCTTCGGCGGTGAGCATTTCTGGGGTCTCGACGGGCTTGACTTTGCCTTCGCGGTTCAAAGCCATCCCGAGCTCCTGCGCAGCGCATCCATGCAGAGGCTTTCCACGCTACCCATCGCCGCCTCCCGCTTATAGCCCACACATCGACCCCCAAAATGAAAGCCGTCCAGCTGAAAGTCCTCGACCCCCGCGCCACCGCACCCGCCTACGCCACGCCCGGTGCGGCCGGCCTCGACCTGCGTGCCCTGCTCGATGCCCCACTCACGCTCGAAGCCGGCCAAACGGCTTTGGTGAAAACCGGCATTGCCATCCACATCGGCAACCCGCATTTCGCGGCGGTGATCCTGCCGCGCTCGGGCCTGGGGCATAAGCACGGCATCGTGCTCGGCAATGGCACCGGGCTGATCGACAGCGACTACCAGGGCGAGCTGATGGTGAGCTGCTTCAATCGCAGCGGCATCGCCTTCACCATCAACCCCGGCGAGCGCATTGCACAGCTGATATTCATCCCGGTGGTGCAGGCCGCGCTCGACGTGGTAGCCGAGTTCCACGACACCTCGGCGCGCGGCGTCGGCGGTTTCGGCTCCACCGGCACTGCATAGACGTCACCGAAGCGTCACGGAGCCGTCACAATCGCATCAAGCCCGGTGTCAACACTGTTGCGAATGCAGTCACCGGAAATCCCCATGGCCCTCGACGGACTCCTCACCGCGAGCAACATCCGCACCCAAATGCCTCTCGACCTCGAAAAAGCCCAGAACATCGCCCACGTGCTCACCGAGGCGCTGCCCTACATCCGGCGCTTCGCGGGCAAGACCTTCGTCGTGAAGTACGGCGGCAATGCGATGAAGGGCGACGCCATGATCCAGTCCTTTGCGCGCGACATCGTGCTGATGAAGGCGGTCGGCATGCACCCGGTGGTGGTGCACGGCGGCGGGCCACAGATCGGGGCGCATCTCGAAAAACTCGGCAAGACCAGCACTTTCGTCGAAGGCATGCGCGTCACCGATGCCGAGACCATGGATGTGGTCGAGATGATGCTGGGCGGGCTGGTCAACAAGGCCATCGTCTCGGCCATCAACCAGCAGGGCGGGCAGGCTGTTGGTTTGACCGGCAAGGATGGCGGGCTGATCCGCGCCCGCAAGCTGACCATCAAGGGACAGGACATCGGTCAGGTCGGCGAAGTGGACGCCATCGACCCACGCGTGGTGGATCATCTGGAGGCTGGTGGCTTCATCCCGGTCATCGCCCCGGTGGGTGTGGGCGCAGGCGGCGAGGCCTACAACATCAATGCCGACCTGGTCGCCGGCAAACTCGCCAGCGTGCTCAAGGCCGAGAAACTGATGCTGCTCACCAATGTGCAGGGCGTGAAGGACAAGAGTGGCAACGTGCTCACGGGCTTGAGCGTGGGGCAGGTGCAGGCGCTGATCGACGACGGCACTATCCACGGCGGCATGCTGCCGAAGATCCAATGCGCACTCGATGCGGTGAACAGCGGCGTGAAGACTGCCGTGATCATCAATGGCGAACTCGAACACTCGGTGCTGCTGGAACTGTTCACCAACGATGGTATCGGCACGCTCATCAAGAGCCATTGATGGTGCCCGGCACCGCACCGCCCATCATTGCAGCCGAGCTGTGGACGGCCGGCCAGCGCCAAGCCGCAAACCTGCACGAAATCAGCTACCGCGCCTGCTTCAAGCCACAGCTGCCCGCCTATTTCATCGAGCGGCATACGCAGCCTGGCGATGTGGTCTACGACCCTTTCAGCGGCCGCGGCACCACCGCGATCGAGGCGGCGCTGCAGGGGCGTAGGGTGATCGCCAACGATGTCAACCCGCTGTCGGCACTGCTCGCAGGCCCGCGCCTGACGGTGCCGGACTTGACCGCAATCGCAGCCCGCCTCGCAGACATCCCCAAGACCGGCGAAACCCGCGATGCGCCTGATCTCTCGATGTTTTATCAGCGACACACCTTTGCTGAATTATTGAGCCTGCGCGGCTGGCTGCTGGCACGCCGCAGTGCAGGCACCGCCGATGCGCTGGATGGCTGGATCGGCATGGTTGCCACCAATCGCCTCACTGGCCACTCGCCCGGTTTTTTCAGTGTCTACTCCATGCCACCGAACCAGGCGGTGACGGCGGCGCGGCAGCTGCTCATCAACAGCAGGCGGCGGCAGATGCCGGCTTACCGCGACACCCACGCGCTGATACTCAAAAAAAGCCGCCAGCTGTTGAAAGGCCTGCCCGACACGGCGCGTGCGCATCTGCAAGCAGCCAGCTCAACGGCGCAATTTCTCACCGGTGATGCCCGCCGCACTCCACAGATTGCATCGGGCAGCGTGGCCCTGACCGTGACCTCGCCACCCTTCCTCGATGTGGTCGATTACGCAGGCGACAACTGGCTACGCGGCTGGTTCAACGGCCTGGATGTGCCTGCGATTGCAGCGGGCATCACCAGCGCATCCACCGTGCCGAAATGGTCGGCCGTGATCGGCGAGGTCATGCAAGAGCTGCATCGCATCACCCGCCCCGACGGCGTGGTGGCATTCGAGGTGGGCGAGGTGAAGAAGGGAAAGGTCAAGCTCGACGAGGCGGTGCTGCCCCTGGGGATTGCCGCTGGCTTTGTGGCCGAGGCGGTACTCATCAATACCCAGAAGTTCACCAAGACGGCACACATCTGGGGCGTTGCCAACAACGCCGACGGCACCAACAGCAACCGCATCGTGGTGTTTCGCAAACCGGCATGAACTTGTCATTCCCGCGAAGGCGGGAATGACACGGTTCTATGCGCGATGGTAAGGATGGTTGGCATTCACGCTCCAGGCCCGATACAGCGCCTCGGCCACCACCACGCGCACCAGCGCATGCGGCAGCACGAGTTTGGAGAGACCCCAGCTTTCATCCGCGCGTGCCAGCACCTCTGGCGCATGGCCGTCCGGCCCGCCGATGGCGAGGGCGACATCGCGGCCATCCTGCAACCAGGCGGAGAGCCTTGCCGCCAATTGCTCGGTGGACCATTGGCTGCCGCGCTCATCCAGCGTGATGAGGCGGATGTCTCGCGGCAGCGCTTTCAGGATCTTCTCGCCTTCGTCGCGCTTCAAACGGGCGATGTCGGCGTTCTTACCGCGCGGCGTCACCGCGATCTCGCTCAGTGCGAAGCCATATTCGGGCGGCAGGCGACGGGTGTAGTCGGCAAAAGCTGCGTCCACCCAGTCCGGCATCCGGGTGCCGACGGCGATGAGACGCAGCTTCACGATCTAGCGTTTTTTGGCTTTGCCGACGGGCTTTTTGACGGCGGATTTCTTCACCGCTTTCACCGGCGTCTTGGGCGCAGGCTTTTTGGTGGCAACGATTTTCTTCGCAGCCGCTTTTTTGGCTGGCGTTTTCGTCACGGCGGATTTTTTCGCAGCGACCTTGGCAACGGGCTTTTTCGCCGTCGGCTTGGCAGCCGGTTTGGCTGAGGCTGCCTTCTTCTTCGGCATCGTTTTGGCAGCAGCCTTTTTCGGCAGTGGCTTCTTGCTGGCAGCAGGCTTGGGTGCCGATTTCTTCGCCGCCTTCTTCGCCATTTTCTTGGCGAGCTTCTTGGCTTTTTTGACCTCATCGAGTCTGGGCTTGGGCTGGCCCAGATCCCACAGTTTTTCGAGCTGATAGCTCGCACGCGCACTCGCCAGCATGATGTGGACGATGGTGCCGTTCAGATCCACCAGCGCCCAGTCGCCCTGCTCCAGACCTTGCGAACGCGGCCAGCCCACACCGGCCTCGCGCGCTTTTTCCATCACGGCATCCGCCAGCGCCTTGACATGGCGGTTGCTGGTGCCGGTGCAGATCACCATGTGGTCGGCGATGCTGGTGAGCGGGGCAACATCGATCAGTTCGATGTTGATGCCCTTCATGTCTTCAAGGGCGGCGATGGCGAGTTTGGTGAGCTGGACTGTATTCATTCAGGGCGTTCTCAGTGTTTTCCGGGGGCGTCTTCGTGGGTCAGCAGCTCGATATCCTTGGGGGTGAGGGCATCGAGAATCGCATCTGGCAGCAGGCCGCGCACCGAAGCACCCTGCTTGAGCAGGCGACGGATGCGGGTGGATGAAATCTCCATCAGCGGCAATGGCAGCTCCATCCACAGGCCGGCCGGCACGGTGCGGAAAGCCTCGGCCGTGTCGGTGTGGCGGCCTCGGAGAATGTCGGCTTCCACTGGCGGCAGCAAAGAGGAACCGGGGCGCGAGACGACAGCGAGATGGGCGATCTCGAGAATCTGCTCCCACATGTGCCAGGTGTGAAAGTGTGCAAAGGCATCGGCACCTAGCAGCAACACCAGCGGCGTGCGTGGCCGCCATTTCTTGAGTTCGACCAAGGTATCGATGGTGAAGCTCGGGCCTTCGCGGCGGATTTCGCGGTCGTCGGCAACCAGCCCCTTTTCTTTGGCGATGGCCAGCCGCACCCAATCGAGGCGCTTCTGTGGCGAGATCTGCGAATCCGGGCGGTGCATCGGGTGCGCAGTGGGGATCAATCTCACCTGTGCCAGATCGAGCCGCTCCATCGCTTCAAGCGCCAGCCGCAGGTGGCCGTTGTGAAAGGGCGCGAAGGCGCCGCCGAAAATACCGACCGCTGCGTTAGCCATTAGCGCACATGTCCATCGCCGAGAACGATCCATTTCTGGCTGGTCAAGCCTTCGAGCCCCACCGGCCCGCGCGCGTGGAATTTGTCCGTGCTGATGCCGATCTCGGCGCCAAGTCCGTACTCGTAGCCATCGGCGAAGCGCGTCGAGGCATTCACCATGACACTGGCCGAGTCCACCTCGCGCAAGAAGCGCCGCGCACGCGTGCCGTTTTCGGTGACGATGCAATCGGTGTGCGCGCTGCCATAAGTGTTGATGTGCTCGATGGCGGCATCCAGGCCATCGACGATACGGATCGAGAGCACCGGGGCCAGATATTCCGTGCGCCAGTCCTCTTCGGTCGCAGGCTTGGCTTCCGGCAGGATGCTGCGGGTGCGCTCGCAGCCGCGCAGCTCCACCTGGTGCTCGCGGTAGCTGCGCGCGAGATCGGGCAGCACCTTGAGCGCGATGGGTGCATCGACCAGCAGGGTTTCCATGGTGTTGCAGGTGCCGTAGCGCTGGGTCTTGGCGTTGACGGCCACGGCATAGGCTTTCTCGATGTCGGCCGCCTCGTCGAGGTAGACATGGCAGATGCCATCGAGATGCTTGATGACCGGCAGACGCGCGTGCTCGGTGACGAAAGCCACCAGCCCCTTGCCGCCGCGCGGGATCACCACATCGACGAACTGCGGCATGGTCAGCAACTCGCCCACCGCCGCGCGGTCGGCGGTCTGCACCACCTGCACGGCTTCGGCTGGCAGGCCCGCGGCCAGCAGCGCGCGGCGGATGGCTAAAGCGATCGCCTGATTGCTATGCAGTGCCTCGCTGCCACCTCTCAATATGCAGGCGTTGCCGCTCTTCAGGCAGAGTGCAGCGGCATCGGCCGTCACATTGGGGCGGCTTTCGTAGATGATGCCGACCACGCCCAGCGGCACGCGCATCTTGCCGACCTGGATACCGCTGGGCCGGTAGGCCAGATCACTGATGGTGCCGACCGGGTCGGCCAGTGCCGCCACCTGCCGCACACCATCAGCCATCGCCTCGATGCGTGCCGGCGTGAGTTCCAGCCTATCCAGCAGTGCGGCGTCGAGATTGGCATCACGCGCGGCACGCAGATCCTCGCGATTGGCTTCGAGAATCGACTCGGCTTCTTCCAGCAGGCGATCCGCCAGCGTGAAGAGCGCGGCGTTCTTGGTGCCGGATTCGGCCCTGGCGAGCAGTCGACTGGCGATGCGCGCCTTCTGGCCCACATCGAGCATGTAGGCTTTGATTTGCGCGGGTGATTGTGATTTTGCTTTTGCCAAGGTCGATTCAGGCTGCTTTCGCCGCAGGAAGTGCAGCCCCACTGGCCGCGAGCACCAATGCTAGCAAGTCCTCCCAAGCGGCAGATTCCTGACCAGACTTCACTGCCTGATCGACGCGCGCCAACCGCGCCAGTGCGGCTGCGGGCGAGAACCCGCGCGAACGCTTGAGTGCGGCCTCATAGGGCCGCGCCCGCACACCAAACAGCTTGGCCTGCGCGCAGGCGCTGTTGATATCCCGGGTCCTCGAGAACACCGCACCCGCGACTGCCCAGGTGCGCAGCGCGTAAGCAAGAGGCCCCAGCACCGCGAGTGCGTTCACGCCTTCTTCGCGCAGGCGTGAGAGTGCATGGATCGCACCAGCGGCATCGCCAGTGAGCATCTTGTCGACCAGATCGAAAGCCTCGAAGCGCGAGGAATCCGCCACCGATTTCAGCAAGTCTTCGGCACTGACCTGTTGCATGGGGAACAGCAGCGCGAGCTTTTCGAGGTCTTGCATACAGGCCAGCAGATTGCCTTCGGTGCGCTCGGCCAGAACCAGCACGGCCTCCGGATGCAATTGCAATTTCAGCTGTGTGGCGCGCTCCTGGATGAAGGCAGGCAGTTGCTCCGGCTTCACCGCCTCGGCATACACCGAAACACCTGCGGCATCGAGTGCGGAGTACCAGGCGGCTTGTCGCCCCTTGTAGTCGAGCGGGTCCATGACGAGCAGCAGCAAGGTGTCACGCGAGGGCTTTTGCGCGAGCGCGAGCAGGGCCTTGGTGCCGTCTTCCGATTTGCCTGCCGGTTCGTCGCCACCTTCGTCTTCATCGCCCTCCGCCGCCTTGCCCTTCCTGTGGCCGTTGGGGCCTTTGGGCATACGCACCTCAACGACCCGACGCTCGGCAAACAGCGACATCGAGGCACATTGGTCGAACACCTGCTGCCATCTGAATCCCGGCTCGACATCGAGGGTGATGCGTTCCGAATAGCCCTGCTTCTTCGCTGCCGCTCGCACGGCATCAAGGGCTTCCTGGATCAGCAGCGGCTCTTCGCCCGCCAGCAGCACGATGGGCGGCAACGGCTTGGCGAGCTGGGCAGCGAGCTGGTTCTGGCGCAGGGCGGTCATGGCCGCATTATCGCCTGCAAGAAGTTAACTCCGTGGGCGACTCCACATGCCATCATTTCAGGATCACGCCTATTCGAGACCCGCAAAGCCCATGTCACAACATTTCTCAGGCAAGGTCGCACTCATCACCGGCGGCGCTGCGGGCATCGGGCGGGCGACAGCGCTGGCGTTTGCGGATGAAGGTATCCATCTGGCCATCGCCGATATCGATCCGGTAGCGGGTGAAGCGACCTGCCGCGATCTACGCGAGAAAAATGTGCAGGCGCTGTTCCTGCGCTGCGATGTCACCCAGGAGACGGAGGTTGCCGCCTTGCTGGCCGCAGCCGTCAAGACTTTTGGCCGCGTCGACTACGCTTTCAACAACGCTGGCATCGAGATCGAGCAGACCCGTCTTGCCGAAGGCAGTGCTGCGGTGTTCGACGCGATCATGGGCGTCAATGTCAAAGGGGTCTGGCTGTGCATGAAACACGAGCTGCTGCAGATGCAGAGCCAGGGCAGCGGGGTGATCGTCAACACCGCCTCGGTCGCAGGCCTTCTGGCGGCACCTAAGATGAGCATCTATTCGGCAAGCAAACATGCAGTGATCGGGCTGACCAAATCGGCAGCCGTCGAGTACGCCAGGAAAGGCATCCGGGTCAACGCGGTGTGCCCTGCCATCATCGAAACCGATATGTACCGCCGCGCCGCTGCGCTGGACCCGAAGAAAGCCGAGTTCGCGGCCCGGCTGCATCCGGTGGGGCGGCTCGGCCAGGCCGAGGAAATCGCCGCAGCGGTGCTCTACCTGTGCAGCGATGGAGCAAGCTTCACGACCGGGCATTCGCTGGTGGTGGATGGTGGGGCGACGGTGATTTAGCCATCCGCTAGCCTTCGGTGCCGCATTGCTACAGCACCGCGAGCAGCGCATCCGCCAAGGCATCGGGCGCATCGAAGTGCAGCATGTGGCCGGCACCAGGGATGGCGACTTCATGACGGGTCTTGAAGCATGCGCGGCGCGCGGCTTTTTCTTCCTCACGAATGGCCTTGGCAAAAGCGGAGGCGCCGCCGTCGATGAAGAAAGTCGGGGCGGTGATGTCCTTCCAGATTTCCATGCTCTCGGCATTGCGGTAGAGCGTCGGCATGTCGCGTCGGTGCTTGGGGTCGGCGAGCAGGCGGATGCGGCCATCGCCGCCCGCCGCACCCCAGCCCTGGGCCACGAACAGGGCACGCGCATCGCTTAATTGCGGCTGTTGCTTCTTCACGCGCTGGGCCAGTTCCTCGAAGCTCTCGTAGCTCTTTTCGCGCGCGACGCCGTTGAGCTGATCCAGCCAGCGTTTCGTGCGCTTCGGGGCCAGCGTGGCAGGCATGTCCGGCAGGAACAGGCTGTCGAGCACGGCAAGCCTGGCGATGCGCTCAGGCCGCAAGCCGGCATACACGCTGGCGATCTGTCCGCCCATGCTGTGGCCCACCAGCGTGATCGGTGCGGCGGGGGCGAGATGGTCAAGCAGCGCATCGAGATCGCCGAGATAGTCTGGAAACCAGTAGCCGTCCTGCGGCCACTCGCTGTAGCCATAGCCGCGCTGGTCGGGGATGACCACGTGGAACCGCTCGCCGAGCCGCGCACCGACATCGCTCCAGGTAGCCGAAGTGTCGAGCCAGCCATGCAACAGTACGAGCAGGGGCTTGTCGCTGTTGCTCCAGCAACGCAGGTGAAAGCGTAGCTCTCTGAGACGGACGAATCGCGATGTGCCTCTGCTCATGCTCGTCTCAAGCCTTGATCAACAGCTTGCCGAAGTTCTCGCCGGTGAACAGCTTGTTGAGGGTCTCCGGGAAGGTCTCGATGCCCTCGACGATGTCCTCGCGCCCCTTGAGCTTGCCCGTTGCCAGCCAGCCACCCATCTCGCGCATGGCTTCGCCGTAGCGCGGCGCCCAGTCGAACACCACGATGCCTTCCATGCGTGCGCGGTTGACCAAGAGACTCAGGTAATTGGCAGGGCCTTTCACCGGCGTGGTGTTGTTGTACTGCGAGATCGCCCCACAGATGACGATGCGCGCCTTCATGCGGATCTGCCCCAGCACGACGTCGAGGATGTCGCCACCGACATTGTCGAAATAGACATCGACACCCTTGGGTGCGGCCTCTTTCAGCGAGGCACGGAGATCGCCGGACTTGTAATCGACGCAGGCATCAAAGCCCAGTTCATTGACCACGAAGTCGCATTTGTCCCTGCCGCCGGCAATGCCGACCACGCGGCAACCCTTGATCTTGGCGACCTGACCGACGACCTGGCCGACCGCGCCGGCAGCACCGGAGACCACCACCGTCTCACCGGCCTTGGGAAGGCCGACGTCGAGCAGGCCGAAGTAGCCGGTCATGCCGGGCATCCCCAGCAGGCTCATGTACTTGGGCAGCGGAGCGAGTTTTGCATCCACTGCATAGAGCGTATCGATGCCATTGCCGGCACCAATCACCGCATAACCCTGCACGCCCCAGTTGCCGACGACGTGTTGGCCGACCTTGAACTTTGGCGTGTGGCTGGCGATGACCTCGCCGAGCGTACCCGCGCGCATCACCTCGCCGAGCGCGACGGGTTTGATGTAGCTCTTGCCCTCGTTCATCCAGCCACGCATGGCGGGGTCGAGCGAGATGTAGAGCGTCTTCACCAGCACTTCGCCATCTGTAGCAGTGGGAATGGTGGTTTCCAGATACTCGAAATCGCTGCGCTTGGCGTTGCCGACCGGACGGGCGGTGAGTTTGAATTGCTTATTGAGTGTGCTCATGCGAGTTCTCCATTGATAAATGCTGCCATCAGCGGCAAGCGATCGTTGCCCCAGAACATCTGCTTGCCAATGAAGAAAGTCGGTGCCCCGAAGACGCCGCGCGCAATGGCGTCTTCGGTGTTGCTGCGCAGCTCGTCCTTGACCGGCTGCGAGGCTGCGGCGGCGAGCAGGGCATCGCCATCCAGCCCGACACTCCTGGCGACGGCAGCCACCGCCTCCGGCAGGCTCAGATCCTGCCCTTCGGCCCAGTAGGCCTTGAACATGGCCAGTGCAAACGGCACGCCCTGCCCCGCATGGCTCGCCGCTATGGTCGCGCGCGAGGCCAGCACACTGTTGAGTGGAAAGTTCTTGGGGAAGGCAAACGGCACCTTGTAGAGCCTGGCCCAGAGCGCAGCATCCTTGAACAGGTACTTGCCCTTGGCGGGGACGAGTGCGGGCATCTTATTGCCGGTGGCTTCGAAAGCCTTGCCCAGCAGAAAGGGCTTCCACCGCACCGTTGTGCCGTGCTGTTTGGCAAAAGCCTCGATCTGGGTTGCGGCCAAGTAGCTGTAGGTGCTTGCGGGGTCAAAGAAAAACTCGATGGGCTCACTCATGCTGCCGTCTCCTCTGGGTGGTCTGGTGTTGCATACCGTTTAGTATCCTTCTGCCGGTGCGCGGGGACAAGCGGCACGAAATGTGCAGGCCCTTACATTCATTGCAAGCGAGTGCCTGGCCGCTAGCCAGCCACTACAATCGCGGCGCTCCAATCCGACAGCGGATTGCTGCGCTTTCATGTTTCAATTTGCAGCGGGATGATCCGAAGAGTAACGCGACGATGACGTATTGCGTGGCAGCGAAGGTCAATGACGGATTGGTGTTTGCGGCGGATACCCGCACCTCGGCCGGCGTTGATGATGTGCGCACCTACAACAAGATGCATGTCTTCGAAATGCCCGGCGAACGGGTGTTCATCGTCATGTCGTCCGGCAATCTGGCTACCACGCAGGTGGTGCTCAACCACATCCGCCGCGACATCGCCGACCCGTTGGCGACGACCAATCTCTACAGCTTCAAGCACATGTTCGATGCCGCCGACTACATCGGGGGCTTGTCGGTGCGCTCCCAGCGGGAGACCTCCTCGCACTCGCAGTCCTCGGTGGATTTCCGTACCACGCTGATTCTCGGCGGGCAGATCGAGGGCGAAGACCCGGCCCTGTATCTCATCTATCCCGAAGGCAACTGCATCTCGGCCTCGCCCGAAACCCCCTACATCCAGATCGGCGAAAGCAAGTACGGCAAGCCGATCCTCGACCGCATCATCCGCCCCTTCGTGTCGCTGGAGGACGCCGCGCGATGCGCGCTAGTGAGCCTCGACTCGACGATGAAGTCCAACCTCACGGTCGGCCCGCCACTCGATCTCGCCATCGTGCCGCGCGATGCGCTGCGCATCACCCACAAGGAGCGTTTCGACCTCGACACGCCCTATTACGCCAACCTGAAGAAGAGCTGGAGTGATCTGCTGTTCAAGTCCTTCATGGAGCTGCCACGCTTCGAATGGGAGCAGACGCGACCAGGGCAACCTGATTTGATGGGTCAATAGCCGCCCGGGTTGAGCGGCTGCGCCAGTATCCACAGACCAATGCCGGTGTAGAGCATCATCAATAGCAGCATCGGCAGCTGGCTCAAGGCGGCCGCACGGCGCGTCGTAAACACCTGCAGCGCCACCCGATGCGCCAGCACCACACTGATGACGTGCCCCGCAACGATCAAGCCCACCTGGGCGTGCCAGACCAGGCCCGCATCCAGGATGAAGGCACGCGGCGCACCCAGCCAGCGCCAGGCCCATTCGTTGCCGGTGCCCAGCGGGTCACTCAGCAACCACGGCAGCTGCGCGCCCTGCGTGAACAGCAGCGTGTAGTAGTGAGTGAGGTGATAGACCAACGCGATGGGGATGAGCGTCGGCGCGAAGCAGAACGCCAGTTCACTCAAGCTGTGGCCGCTGCGGGTGATTCCTTGCGCGAGCTTGAGGCAGGCGAGGTAGGCCGCGAGATAGACGAAGGGTGACAGCAGCAACGCCGTGGTTTGCCAGACGAGATAGACCCATTTAAGGCGTGGATAGGTCTCCACCACGTTGTCGCCCAGTAGAGGCAGCCAGAGGCTGGCGTACAAATCCTTCCAGAACAGCTTCACCCAGGGCACGGTTTCGCGCAGGCCGTCGAAGGCGGTGGAGGAGAGCATGAAGAGGATGAACACCACGCCGCTCCAGTGCAGCGTGCGTTCGCGCAGCAAGCCCGCGAATGGCCATTGCCAGCGCACGCTGCCCTGCTGCCAGTGCAGCGGCGCAGAGAGCGCGAACAGGCGCAGCAAGACCGCGAAAAACTCGCCCTGCGCAAACCAGGCGCGTGTGCCCAATAACCAAGCGCCCCCGAGATTGATGAGTGTGTAGGCGCAGAGCGCCACCGAGAGGCTGCGTGGCGTGGTGGCGCCGAACAGTTCCAGCCAGATGAAGGCCATGTAGAGCACGAGTGCAGGCAGCACGCCAAGGCGTTCCGGCGCGGCGATGCGGCCCTGCCATTCGCCCGTCAGCCGCTCGGTGCCACGCACGATCAGCAGCCAGGGGTTGAGCTTTTCATAGAGCGGCCCGACCAGGGCGACGAGGTAGGCGAAGCCGAGCACGAAGCCGATCCAGAAGCCGCTCATGTTGAAGTTGGCGTAGGCGTTCTGGCTGCCCGCGAACCCGCTGTAAATACTCAGGGCGAGCAATGCGAGGCTGATGGCTTTGGCGATGGGCAGCGCTGCCTTGACCCATCGCGGGCAGTGCCCGCTGCCGCCAATGCCTGCCGGAGCAGACCATGCCCGCGAGGCGGCGGTCGCACCAAACCAAGCAGTCACCACGAATGACAGCAGCAGCGCCGCCACCGCGCCATACAGATACAGCCACAAGGGCACCGGCAGGTTGTAGAGCTTGCCGAAGGAATGCGCCTCTGCTGCCCGCGGTAGCGCAAGTGCTGCCACGAGCAGCGTGAAATGCTTCATGCGCAATGCCGAGGCAAAAGGATCAGCGCGGCTGCACTTCCAGCACGCCGAGATCGACGTGCGCATGGTGCAGCTCGTACTCGAAGCGGCCCGACTGTGCGGCGACAAAGCTCAGCTCGGCGGACTGGGCAGTGGGTAGTTTCAGCGTCAGGTCGTAGCCGTGCAGGTGCAGCTCGTCGTGGTGATCGACGGTGATGCGCAGCGTCACCGGCGTGCCTTGCGACACCGACAGCACGCGGGGGCCGCTGACCAGCTTCTTGTCCTTCACCACCAGTTCGAAGGTTTGTGCTGCGGGCGTCATCGGCGCGGACTGTGCTGCTGCAATTTCCGGCGCCACAGGGTTTGTGACGGCTACAGCCGCAACCACCGGCGGCGCGGGCCGCATCCACACAAAAAGGGCCGCCAGCAAGGCCACGGTGGTGACAGGCAACAGCCACTTGCTCATTGGGGGTCTCCTCCGCACAAGTCCAGATCGTTATGGGATTTTGCTGGCAGCGGGCAGGCCTGTGATCGGCACCCACTCATTGACGCCACGCAAGTCTAAGGGCTTGCCACCCAGGGTCAGCGGCAGCGTCCAGTCATTGAGCTTGCCTGCCTGCTGCGCGCCCGTGGGCCTGCCAGCCCAGCCTGCACGGCCATCGAGCCAGGCGTGGCTGCTGCCGGCATTGAGCTTGACCCAGCCCCTGCCCTGCACGGCCTGCTCCGGGTTGGCGGCCTTGAACGCGGCGCTGTCGGCCCTGGCCCAGACCCCGTCGAGTCCAATCCGCAGAAAAGCTTCGCCCCTGGCATCGAGCACTTCGAGTTTCTGCGGGCTCCGATTGTTGATGAAGATGCTTGGCGGCCTGCTGGGCGCAACGCTCACTTGCACGCCGGGTGCCGGTTCAGTTGGTGAAACCAGCCGCGCCCTGGCGCTGCCCTTGGGCAGAGGCACATGCAGAAATACGCCGCGAAACTGCACCGGCTTGCCGTCAAACCGGGCGGCGACCCTCCACTCACCGAACGGGGTCTCGCCATCGAGTGCCAGGATGGCCTTGGGGATTTCCAGGTACTCGGTGGCGATGCGCGGATCAAACCAGCCATAGGCGGCTTCGGCATTGATCTGCTGCCATTTCGGCGTGGCTGAGATCATGCCGGGACGGAGGTCAGCACCTGCTGTGCCGCGACTGCGATGAAACGCCTCTGCCCGCACATCGCCCTGGGCCTGTTTCGGCCCGATGCGCAGGAACACACGGCCCTTCTCGTCGAGGATTTCCAACAGCTTGCCGCTCTGGTTGCCGACGACAATCTGCGGCGCAATGTAGTCCTGGTGCAGTTGCACGGTGAGGCCGGGGAGCCTGACCGGGGCCATCTCGACCCGCACGTCGGAGCGCGCACCACCGTGAGCATGGCCCGTGCCCTGCACCAATCCACACAAGAAAAGGGCCGCCAGCAGGCGGCCCTTGAGCGACATGAAAAACACTAGCGGCAACTCAGGTCAGCACCGGTGATTTGCACCGGGACCGACACCGAAGGCACCAGCTCAGTACCCGCCTTGTTCACCACGAACAGCATGTAGTGCCCCGGCGGCACCACCGCCTGGTTCTTGGCACCGTCGTTGTCGGGGATCTGCACGGTAAGACTTGTGCCAGTGCTGCTGTTGACCTTGAGGATCACCGTGCGCTGGTCGCCATCGACCAAGTGCGTGAGCGCGGTGCGGCGCACCAGTGCCACATGGCCATCGGCGACGATGGACGCCGCATTCGGCGTGTTGATGGTGAGCGTGCCGCCCGGCGCCACGCTGCTGGCACTCACCGAGGTGATGCTGGGACGCGGCATGAACATGTACGGTGGCGAGTAGATCTCGAAGCTCGGATCGCGGCCCTGCGGCGACTTGCCCGGCAACTCGAAGTTCATCGAATAGTTGTTGGAGATCGGACCGTGGCCGCCGACCATGATGCGGCCATCAGGCAGCAGGAAGGCGCTGTTGTGATAGGTGCGCGCCTTGCCCTGCATGGCCATCCGTGTCCAGTTGCCGGTGGCGGGATCCCATATCTCGGTCTGCCTGTTCGGCGTTCCCGATCCGGGCGAGATCACCTCATCGAGATCAGCGCCGGAGAACAGCATCACCTTGCCGGTGGGCATCAGCACGCCGTGGCCATACCAACGCGCGACGCTGAGGTTGCCGACGTTGCGGGTCTGCATCGTGGTTGCCACACCGGCTGCCAGGGTGACCGTATCGACGCGGGTGACATTGATGGGCATCGGACTGCCGGGTGAGAGACCGAACGTACCGCCCATGGTCAGCAATTCGACCTTGTTGTAAGCGCCACTCGCATCCGGCACCAGCGGCAGCATCATATTGCTGGTGGAGCCACGGAAGCCGATATAGGGGGCAGAGCCCGGCATGCCGATGTCGCGCCAGGCCTTGGTGCCCGCGTTGAACACCGCCATCCGGTCCCAGAACAGCGCCATGTCGTACGACTGCCCGGCCGGGTTGAATGCCTGGCCGCCAGCGGCGTAGAGCACTTCGTTGTTGGGCAACAGGTGCAGGCGCGCGAACAGCGGCAGCGAGCGGCGGCCCGTCTCGCCCTGATCCGTCCACTTGCCCTTGCCCTCGTCGCAGCCAGGCTGGAAGATTTCAGTGTGGGTTTCGTTGCGGCCGCTCTCGTCGGCGGGACGATCGGCATACACCGGCTTCAAGAGCTTGCGCACACCGCTGGCGACGAAGACATTGCCGTTGGCAAAAGTCACCATGGTCGGATACCAGCGGCCCCAGGTCATCAGATCGGCCTGTGTCCAGGTGTCGTTGGCCGGGTTGAAGATACGGGTGTTCTTCAGCCCTTCGAGCTCCACCGCCCCGGCTTCGGTGTAATAGTCGGTGCCGCCGGCGGCCATCACGCGGCCGTCATACAAGTTGACGAGGTGGGCGCAGAACAGCGCACCGTCGTTGCGGAATCCGTCATCCGGCGAGGTGCCGGTCGCGGGGTTGCCAGAGCCATCATTGGTGGGATTCTTGGCACCGCCATCGACATTGATCGGACGTGTCCAGCTGGCGACGCTGTTGACCCCCAGCGACAGCACGCGGGTCTGGTCGTTGACTGACACATCGCCGTATTCCTTGACGATGTTGAACTCGACGTTTTCGGTGGATTCCAGCGCGTTGAAATACACCATGCGGTTGTCGGGCAGCAGTGCGATGGAGCCTGCCGTGGGTTTGCACTCGTAGAACTTGTCATTGCTGCGGCGCCCGCAGTGCTCAAGTCCCGAATAGCTGGGCGGCATCGGGTTGGTCAGCGGGCCACGATCCGGGATTTCGGCATCGGGGTAGTCGCTCAGAAACTTTTCCTCGCAGAACGGCACGCTGAAGCCGCCTGTCGACAGCATGGCCGCCGCATCGGTCGCCATCTCGTTGTAATTCGCAGCGTTGGTGATGCAGGTTTTAGGCCCCACCGGCCCAGGCGAGGGCGAGGGGGCTGGTGCCGGACTCGGTGTGGGCGCTGGCGTCGGCGCGGGCGAAGGGGTGGCCATCACCGTCTGCACGCTGCTGCTTTGGCCACAGCCGGTCAGCAACGCGGCCGTAAACAGGGTCGGCAGCAGGTGGGGCATGAGCTTCTTGTACATCTTGATCTCCTCCATGCACCTGCCGGAATCGGTGGTGCATTGTCTATTGGGTGAAACAGCAAGCGGACAACCTGGAGTTGAACGATTGTTCAATCGAATACGTAGCGAGTCTAGAAATGGATCATCGAAGCGTCATCGGTCAGTGGGCCAAGGCGCTTTGTGATCTTCCACAAGGAGTCGTTCAGGGTGCAAAAGGGTCTGCGAGTGCGGGATCGGTAGTGAAAGCCATATCGGTGAGGCTTTCAAGAAAGGCAATGAGGTCGGCCTTTTCGGCAGCCGTCAGGCTGAAGCCGTGGATCTCGCCATCCTTGATGACGTTGCTGCGGCCATCGCCGAACTGCGTGGGGTTGGAGACAAGGCGCCCGCCGTGCGCATAGTTGTCGAGCAGCTCGCTCAAGCTCGCCACGCTGCCATCATGGTTATAGGGCGCGGTGAGGGCGATGTTGCGCAAGGATGGCGCGCGCATCCGGCCCTTGTCGCCGACGCTCCTGGTGATCTCGAACACACCCTGGTTCCGGGGCGGATAGTTGTTCATCGAGCCATCGGAGTTGGTGATGTTGTAGAGCCCGGTGTTATGGAACACCGGCTGCTCTGCCCCGCTGACACGCGTGCTGTCGCTGAAATTGAATCCGCCGTGGCAGGCCGTGCATTCCAGCCGGTCCGATTCGAACAGTTCTAGGCCGCGCTTCGCAGCCTCACTCAGTGCACTGCCGTCGCCTGCCTCGAAGCGGTCGAAGGGGGCGCGGTAGCTCAATAGGGTGCGGTTGAAGCTTGCAAGCGCCTTGACGATGTTGGCCTGCGTCACCGGGTCAGCCTGATTCGGGAAGGCTTCGGCAAACCGCCGCGCGTAATCGGCATTGCTTTTGAAATGCGCCAACACTGTCGCGCGGTTGCCGTCATTGACGCCCAGCTCGACCGGATCGGTATTGATGATGGGTTGCAGGTTCTGCATTTCCATCTCTGTCAACGTCGGGTTGCCCCAGTTGAAACTTGCGTTGTAGGCAATGTTGGTCAGCGACTGCGAGTTGCGCGGATGTACTGCGCCAGTGGAGCCGATGGAGTTCTTCAGGCCATCGCTAAAAGCCTTGGCTTGCAAATGGCAACTGCTGCAGCTCTGGGTGCCGTTGCCGGAAAGCTTCTTGTCGTAAAACAATCTGCGCCCCAGCTCGACCTTGGCGGATGTCAGCGGGTTGTCGGCGGGCACCAAGGGCTTGGGGAAATGTGAGGGCAGAGTCTTGAAGTAATCCGTCGCGGCCATTGGTGGCGGAGTGGCCGGGCTGCCGCCGCTTGCGCCCGGATCAGCCATTGGTGCGTTGACAGCGCCGCCGCCGCAAGCAACCGCCCCGAGGCTGAGACAAGCCAGCAAGAACACCCTCTTCACGAAACGCATCACCACTCCTCCATCAGCACAGTCTTTCACCAGAACCGCAAGCGCTTTTCACAAGGGTCTTGTGCAAGACTAAACCAGTCGTTCAATTCTTTCGGCGAGGCGATTATCGAAACCTGCCAGGCCACAAGCATTGTTCGTCAGCACAATGACGACTGTGGCCTTGCACAAGACGAGTGTTTAGGCTGGATACCAGAAGGCAAGGAGGCCGATGACGATGATCCCGTCCATCCCAATGGAAGCCGGCGTGGGCGCGCTGTCACCCGCGCTGCGCGCGATCGTCGAAGCCCGGCTCGCCGAGAGTGATGCTGTAGCGCATCGCGCGCTGATCGCCATGCGCGCGATGATTCCCGAGTACGCGCACATCGAGGATGCGGCGATCCAGCTCGATGTGCAGCAGTCGGTAACCCACAACGTGCGAATGTGGTTCAACGCCCTGCTCAACGGCGTCTCGCCCAGCGACCAGGAGCTGGAACCGCTGGTCGCTTTCGGCCGCCGCCGCGTACATCAGGGAGTATCGCTGCAAAGCCTCTTGCAGGCCTTTCGCACCGGCTCGCGGGTGCTGTGGGATGTGCTGCTCGAATCGGCGGGCAGCGATCAGGACATCCACCGCGAGCTGCTGTTCAAGATTTCACCCTACATCCTCTACCACTTCGATCTGATGGGCCGCACTATCGGCCATGCTCATGCGGAGGAGCAGCAAAAACGCGCACGCTGGCGCGATCGCCTGCAGCACGAGTTGTGCGGCGTGATCTTCAGCCATCCCGACGACACCGAGAGTTTCCGCGAACACGCGCTGGCACTCGGCATCGACGCCAATGCCGCACATCTGGCGCTGGCACTCAGACTGTCGCCGCAACCCTCGGCGCGCATCACTCCGGAGGCGGGGCTGGACAAGCTCATGGCCTCGGTCAGCCGGATGCTGGGGCTGGACCGGACTCAGGTGCTACATACCCTGCGCAACGGCCATCTGCTGCTGTGGGTGCCGCTGACATCGGGCGAGCCTGCCAGTGAATCGGAGCGCCGTCTGGCAACCCTGTGCGACGCGCTACCGGGCAGCGGGCAGGAGATCGCCAGCGTCGGCATCGGCCTGCCCGACACCGGTGCACGCGGCTGGCGGCGTAGCGCCGACCAGGCCCTGCGCGCGCTCGACCTAGGGCTGCGCATCGAGCCGCAGCGCGCCGTGCAACGCTATGTCGAGGTGGCACTCGACGATGCGCTCGGCAACACCGACAACGTCGTGCGCTACTTCGACAGCCTGATGGAGCGACTGGCACCGGAGCCGCACCTGCCGCGCACCCTGCAGGCGTTTTTCGAGTACCGGCAGCACCGCAAGGCAGTGGCGGGCGCACTCAACATCCACCCCAACACCCTGAGTTACCGCCTGGAACGCATCGAGACCCTGCTCGGCGCGAGGCTCGACGACATTGGCTGGCTCTCGCGGCTCTACGCTGCGCTGCGCCTACGGCATCTGAGCCAGCACTCATTCAGCAAATAGAGTGATACGCGGCGAGATCGCGTGAGCTCTGTAGTGATGGCTTGCTGCACTGCGCCATTCAACACGTTGAGGCCCGTTGTGTATTTACACAGCCCCTTTCGTCGTTTGCCCAGTGGTTGTTCTCGCAAAGCGAGTTGCATACTCACCACACTCTGCAAGTGATCCACAGCAAATGCGGACGCTGCGGAGGGTGCGAGGAAACACATACCAACACATCGAGGAGAAACACGATGAAAACCAGTCGACGGGCGCTGTTGCACGCAAGCGCCGGTGTCACTCTGCTGACGTTGCCGCTGGCAGCGATGGCAATTCCCTTTCAGCTTGGGCCTGTCGCGGCAACGATCGACAGCACGATCTCCGCAGGTGTATCCGTTCGTACCGAAGGCCCGGATGCGGCACTGATCGGCATCACCAACGGGGGAACCGGACGTTCGGTGAACGACGACGACGGCAATCTCGGCTTCGAAAGCGGCGACATCACTTCGGCCAACATCAAGGCCTCGCACGATCTGGAGTTCAAATACCAGAACTACGGTGTGTTCTCGCGCGTGTCGTATTTCTATGACGAGACTTCTTCGAACGCAGACAAGCTGGAAAACCGCAAGAACGCAGCGGGCAGCATCGTCACCGCGCGTGAGCGCGGCGATTTCGAACTGGGTCCGCGCGGCCGTGACCGTCTGGGTGCGGAGTTCCGCCTGCTAGACCTGTTCGCCTACGCCAACTTCGATCTCGCCGGTCACGGCTTGTCGGTACGCGCAGGCAAGCAGGTGATCAACTGGGGCGAGAGCACTT